>NZ_CP100128.1:3010222-3311245 GCF_024207115.1 Chromobacterium sp. IIBBL 290-4 | reverse complement strand
CTCTGCAGGCTGACCGGGCTGGTTTCAGTCATGCCGTAACAGATGGTCACCTCCGCCATATGCATCCTATCTATCACCCGTTTCATCACTTCAACCGGACAAGGGCTGCCGGCCATAATGCCAGTGCGCAGGCTGGATAGATCGAACTCGGCGAAGCGCGGATGATCCAGCGTCGAGATGAACATGGTCGGCACGCCATGCAAAGCGGTGCACTTTTCCTCTTGCACCGTTTCCAGCACCGCCAGCGCATCGAACCCTTCCGCCGGGAACACCATCGCCGCGCCATGGCAAACGCAGCACAAGCTCCCCATCACCATCCCGAAGCAGTGATACAAGGGCACAGGAATGCATAAGCGATCCGCCGGGCTCAGCTTCATCGCCGCGCCGACGAACCAGGCATTGTTCAAGATATTATGATGCGACAGCGTCGCGCCCTTGGGCTGGCCGGTGGTGCCGGAGGTGAACTGGATATTGACCGCGTCGTCGAACTGTATGGTTTCGCCCAGGCCCTGCAGCCTGGCCAGCTCATCGGCCGATGGTTCCTCCAGCAAAGCCGAAAAAGCCAGCATGCCTGGCAGGACCTGCTGCCCCATCCGCACCACCCAGCGCAATTCCGGCAATCTGGTGGCGTGCAATTCGCCGGGGCGGCAATGTTCCAGCTCCGGCGCCAGATCGCGCACCATTTGCACATAATCGCTGCTCTTGAAGCTGGGCGACAACACCAGCGCGCGGCACCCTACCTTATTCAAGGCGTACTCCAACTCGGCGCGGCGGTAAGCTGGATTGATGTTGACCAGCACCAAGCCGGCTTTGGCCGCGGCGAATTGCATCAATACCCATTCGGCGCGATTCTGCGACCAGATGCCCACCCTATCGCCCGGCCTCAGCCCCAGGCGCAGCAGACCGCAAGCCAGCCTATCCACTTGCGCTTTCAGCTCGGCGTAACTCCAGCGGATGTCCTGATGCCTGACTCGCAGCGCCAGCCGGTCCGCGTGCCGTTCGCAAGCCTCATCGAAGAAGCGTCCTATGCTTAAGCCCAGCAATGGTTGATGGCTGGCGCCCTGAGCGTAACTGGCTTGCCGCATATGAAGTCTCCGAATCGCTTGCAAATGAAATACAGATTGACGATTACGTAAACGTAAATCAAGCTTCGTGCTGGAGGCGTGGAAAAAACGCTACAATCGCCGCCTGAAGGAAGACAATATGACCGCAGCAGAATTTTTCACCATTTCCGATTTGGCGCGCGAATTCGACGTGACCCTCCGCACCATCCGCTTCTACGAGGAGCAAGGGCTGATCGAACCGCAGCGCGAAGGGCGCCAACGCCTGTTCAATCGCCGCGACCGCGCCCGGCTCAAGCTGATCCTGCGCGGCAAACGCATCGGCCTGTCGCTGGCGGAAATCCGCGAAACGATAGATTTGTACCAGTTGGCGCGCGACGAGGCCAGCCAGTCGCAGAAACTGCTGGATTTGCTGCTGGAGCGCCGTCAGCAGCTGGAGGCGCAACGCCACGACATCGACGCGGTGCTGGAAGAAATCGCCTCTCTGGAAAGCCATTGCCGCAATGTGATCGACAAGCAGAGCTCCGTCGCCTGACCGACAGGGATATTGCAACGTCATTACCCATCCCGCAAAATGGCCTTCTCAACGGAGGTCATTGCCATGCCCAGCCCCTACACCGCCACATTTTCCTTGCAGCACCTGAGCGCTGAGCGCGTCGAGGATTTCTGGCGCGTCAGCGACAGCGTGGCCAGGGAGCGGCGTTATCTGGCTTTTCTGGAAATCCCGCAAGCGGCTTCGGCGGAATATGCGCGCAGCCAGCTGACCTGCCAAGCTCCGCATTTATTATTGCTCGACGGCAACCAGGTTGTAGGCTGGTGCGATGTCACCCCTCATCGCCTCCCCATCTATCAGCATGGCGGCACATTGGGCATGGGCCTGCTTCCCCGCTACCGCGGCATGGGCCTGGGCGGATGGCTGCTGGAAAGCGCACTGCAGCTAGCGGAACAGCGCGGCTTCCGCCGCCTGGAGCTGACCGTGCATGAGGATAATCTCAACGCGATCAAGCTCTACGAAAAACATGGTTTCCTGCTGGAAGGCCGCAAACGCGATGCCATCCACATCGATGGCCGCTACAAGGATGTCTTGATGATGGCGCGGCTCAGCTGCGCCGAACCTCCGGCGACATCAAACTAATTCCAGCACCTCCGCCACCGGCCGCCGCGGTTTCTGGGCCCAGTTGCCCTCAGCCGCGCGCCCAACCGGCAGCAACAGCACCGGGATTTCATTCTCCGGCAGGCCAAAGGCCCGCGCCACGCCCGCGGCGTCGAAGCCGCCCATCGGACAACTGGCCAAGCCCTGCTCCTGCGCCGCCAGCATCAGACTCATGGCCGCCAAAGAGACCGAGCGCACCGCCTCGTCTCGCTGCGTCTGCGGTTTGCCTTCATGGCCGCTCGCCGCCGCGCGTATCCAGGCATCGCTTATCGAGCCAGGCATGACCCCTGCATCCACCGCAGGCTGCAGCCGCTGCGGCAAATCCCTATGGCCGCCCAACACGCCGCAGCAAATGAAAGTCACGGCGGCCTCAGCCACTTTCCGCTGGCCAAAAGCCAGAGGCAACAGCCTGGCCTTGGCCTCCGCGCTTTGCACCGCGATAAAGCGCCAGTTCTGCATGTGATAGGCGGAAGGCGCCAGCGTGGCTAGTTGTATCAGCCTTTCCACCTCTCCTCGCTCCATGCCATGGGACGCATCAAAGTGGTTGGCGGAGATCCGCGCCTCCAACAACGCTTGCAATGCTGTTTTCATAAGATTTCTCTTTTGCGAAACGATAGGTTCTTATATAAATTATTTACTTTGAATTAATAGATATCATGCTCCACTGCACCGCCAGCACGCTAGCCAGCACAATGGCCAGGCCCAGCATCGACTGAGCCGACAACGCCTGGCCCAGCAAAACCCAACCCAGCACCACCGCGGTCAAGGGACTCAACAAGCCCAATGAAGTCACCGCCACGGCGGACAGGCGGGCAATGCCGCGAAACCACAGCAAGTAGGCCAGCAGCGCGCCAAATACTGTCAAATAGGCATAGCCGCCGATCTGCGCCGCGCTCAATGCCGGCAAAGGCGGATCGATGACGGCAGCCAAGGGCAGCAACATCAGGCCTCCCAAAGTGAGCTGCCAGCCAGTCAGCGCCGTCACCGGCGCCTGAAAACGCCAACGACGCGTCAGATAGGTGCCGCAAGCCATCACCACCGCGCCGCCGAACGCCGCCAACATGCCCAAGCCATCCCAGCGCGAGCCAGGCGACAACAGCAAGGCCGCCATGCCCGCCACCCCGCTCAAGCTGGCCCATAAAGCCAGCTTCGCGGGCTTGCGTTTTTCCACCTGCCAAGCCAGCGCCATCACCAGCAAGGGCTGGCAAGCTCCCACCACCGCGGCCAATCCCCCCGGCAAGCGATAAGCGGCGACAAACAACAGCGCCTGGAATGCACCGATATTCAGCGCGGACAACAACAGCAACCGTCCCCACTGCCCTTTGGCCGGCCGCCATCCGCCAAAGCAAGCCAGCAGCAAGCCGGCAGGCAGCACCCGCAGCAAGGCAGCGGTAAAGGGTCGGTCCGGGGGGAGCAGCTGGGTGGTGACGATATAGGTAGACCCCCAGATCACCGGCACCAAAGCAGTGATCAGCACATCGCGCCATTGGGAGGAGCTTGGTTGAACGGACATGGGCAAGCCTTTCGATTCGATTTATAATCGGCATGAATTAACTTGAATTCAAGATAACATTCGTCTTGAATTCAAGGCAAATAAATCTTGAATTCAAGACAAGGAAGGCGCATGTCAATATCGACGGAAGGCGATGCGGTAGACCGGATCCTGCAACAATGGGGAAGAGAAAGACCCGACTTGGACGTCAGTCCGATGGGCGTGATCGGGCGGCTCAGCCGCTGCTCGGCGCTGCTGTCGCAAAGAATGGACGCGGTATTCGAGCAATACGGCTTGAGCGGCTGGGAGTTCGACATGCTGGCCACGCTGCGGCGCAGCGGCGCGCCCTATTGCCTGGCGCCGACCGAGCTGTTTTCATCGCTGATGGTGACGTCCGGCACCATGACCCATAGGTTGAAAGTGCTGGAAGGCAAAGGCTGGATCTCGCGTGAAGCCAGCGCCCAAGACGCGCGCAGCACCTTGGTGCGGCTGAGCGAAACCGGTTTCGCCTTGATAGAGCGCGCGGTGGAAGCGCACGTGGCCAATGAGCACGCCATCTTGGCCGCGCTGCCGGCGCGCAGTCTGGATACCTTGGAGAAACGGCTGATGGAACTGCTGAATGCCTTGGAAGAGGCGTCGGCTGCAAACGGAAAAAAATAGCGCCCGCGCCAATGAAGGACACGCGAAACGGCGGATGAAACTCACATCCGCCGTCCTCCTTAAAAACTCAAAGCCTGGCTGGCGCCCGGATCATGCGGCGCAAGCCACGCCCACCTCGGCGAATGCCTGCTCCACATCCCTTTTGGCGTAGCCGCGCGTTTCCGCCGCCTTGATCACGCCGCAAGCCGCGCTATTGAAAGTGGCAGAGGCCGTCCAATACAAGCGATTGGCGTCGGCGAACACTTCAAAGGCCTTGCGGGTATTCCAGCTTGGCCGGGTGGCAAGCAAGTAAAACGCTTTGTTGTACACCCCGCTGGCAAAGTGCACATCCATGCCGTCTTGGTAATCCTTGGCATGGCTGATCGAGCGGCCATCCTTGCCGGGATCGGCGAAATACCGAGAGGCGTATTCCTTCCTGAATGCCTCCCGCCCCACCAACCAATCGTTCTTGCCGCGCAGATAAAACTCCGCCGCCTCGCCGGCCATGTCGGAAAACGCCTCATTGATGCCGCCGGACTGGCCGGAATACACCAAGCCGGAATTCTGCTCCGTGAAGGCATGATGCGCCTCGTGCGCGATCAAATCGAGCACGGCAAGCGGATATGTGACCCCGGGAATGCCATCTCCGATGGAAATGGACCGGCCATCCCAAAACAGGTTTGCATAATTACGGCCATAGTGAACCCTCACCTGCAATTTGCCGCTCATCAGATTCCCGCCAAACCAGTCCTTATGCATATTCACCAAGGCATTAGCGAAGAAATGGGCGTCATTCAATGGCGAAAACGCGCCATTGACCTCGCCGAAGTTATTCGTCGGGCAAGGGAATTTGAAAACGCTGCCGCCGTTGGTGCCGCCGTTCATATTGATAGTCGCCACCGCTCCGCTGTCCATCTTGCAATCGCTGGTGACAATCAAGGGGCCGTAATCCTTGCCGTAAAAATATTTGCCGGTATAGCCGTTGCCGCCCGGCCCGCCGGCTTCCGCATGCGCCATGCCGTTCCAACGCTTCAGCACCTGTCCGCTATTCGCATCGATGATGAAGCTAGGCCGATCCGCGCCCGCGGCGCCCTCCACCACAAAGGAAACCAGATACACCAGTTGCGCCGAGCCCGACTCGCCCAGCCGAATCGCCAATTCGATTTTCTCGTTGCGCGTAGGGTAGCCATTGGCCGCCAGCGACTTGGCTTGCGCCAGCGCGGCGGCGCTCGAAACCGTTGGGCGAACCGTCGCCAGATCGGCTTCTATGCCCGCGATATAGTTGCCGATAAGCGTAGCAGGCTGTCCAGGCTGCTTTTCCTCGGTGACCGCCTCGCCCCAAACCGGCACGCCTTGATAAAACTGCTGGTAACGCGTCACCACCTTGCCGCCGGGAAACGACGCGCTGCGCACGGGTTTGAAGCCTGCCGGCTCTAAACCGGGAAAAGCGGCGCTGGCCGAGGCGGCCAAATCCACGCGCTGAGCAGCCGCGGCCTCGCCGCAAGCAAACGCCGCCGCGCAGCCGATCAAACCATTCAACAACACCTGGCGAATTTTCATCACAGACTCCTAGTGTTTTTCATGTCGTCAAACGCCCAGGCGCGAGACCCAGGCATGCAACTATAAGAAAACCTGGAGACAAGGTCTTTTATGCTTTATGTCAGTTGATAATAAAAAATAAATTTCAATTAATTGGCATTTACAGGCATCAACCATGAAGAGCCTGCTAGAAGCAAGAATGCCAATCAATGGCAAACCCATTATTCCATTTTGCGAAATAGATTCTTGCCCCCTCCAGACATTCTTCAAACAGGCATTCGCTGGCAAACTATCCGCATCCCCCCTCTGAACCAGGAGCGCCGCCATGACCACGCTGCAGCTGTATGACTTCCCCCTCTCCGGCCACAGCCACCGCGTCCGCTTGATGCTGTCCTTGCTCGGCTTGTCCTATGAAACCGTGCCGGTCAACCTCAGCGCTGGCGAGCAAAAACAGCCCGCCTTCCTCAAGCTCAACCGCTTCGGCCAAGTGCCGGTGCTGGTGGACAAGGGCGAAGCGATAGCGGATTCCAACGCCATCCTGGTCTATCTGGCGCAACGTTACGGCAATGGCGAATGGCTGCCCGAGTCGCCGCTGGCGCAATCCCGTGTTCAGCGCTGGCTGTCCGCGGCCGCGGGCCCGCTAGCGCAAGGAGCCGCGCAGGCCCGGATACACAAGCTCTTCGGCGCTCCGCTAGACTACGGATTGGCTGTCGCCAAAGCGAAAGCCCTGCTGCAGGTGATGGAAGGCGAGCTGGCCGAACGCCCATACCTCGCCGGCGATGCGGTTTCCATCGCCGACATCGCGATGTATACCTACACGGCCCATGCGCCGGAAGGCGGCGTAGCGCTGTCGCCCTTTCCGGCCGTTCTGGCCTGGCTATCCCGCATCCAAGCGTTGCCAGGCTTCGTATCCATGCAAGCCAGCCCCATCGCTGAGCCTGCCTAGCTTGTAGAAACACAAGATGAGCGATAAACACGCCTGCTCGCCCTGGCATCCGGGCGAGCAGGAAATGCAAGAACGCGCCGGCAGCCGGCAGCAGATGGCCGCGACCGGCCCGCGCGTCATCCGCGACCATATGCCGGAACAGCACCGGGAGTTTTTCCGCCAGCTGCCTTTTCTGGCGATGGCGGCGCTGGATGGCGCCGGCCGCCCCTGGGCCGGCATCATCGAAGGCTTGCCCGGTTTCGCCGTCTCGCCGGATGAGCGCGCGCTGCGGTTGAACAGCCTGCCCAGCCCGGCCGACCCGCTGCGCGACTGCCTGCGCCCCGGCGCGGCCGTGGCCTTACTGGGCATAGAGCTGCACACCCGCCGCCGCAACCGGATGAACGGCAAGCTGGCCGAGCTGGATGAAAGCGGCATGACGGTGGCGGTGGAGCAGTCCTTCGGCAATTGCCCCAAATACATCCAATTGCGCGAGTTCCAGTTTGCGCGCGAGCCTGGGCCGCGCATTCTGGGCTCGGTGGAGTGGATGGATGAGCTGGACGAGGACGCGCGCGCCCAAATTAGCGCAGCCGATACGTTCTTCGTCGCCAGCGCCGCGCCCGCCGGCCCGGCAAGCTGGCAAGCCGACATTTCCCACCGCGGCGGCAAACCGGGCTTCGTCAAAGTGGCGGGCGATACGCTGACCATCCCCGATTTCGCGGGCAACGGTTACTTCAACACCCTGGGCAATCTGCTGCTGCACCCGCCCGCCGGACTGTTGTTCATCGATTTTTCCAGCGGCGACACCTTGCAGCTGGCGGGCCGGGCCGAGGTGCTTGACCTCGACGCCGCCTCCGTCTTCGCCGGGGCTGAGCGGCTGTGGACTTTCCGCGTGGAGCGCGTAGTGCGCCGCCGCAACGCATCGGCGCTGCGCTGGACACTGCGCGAGTACTCGCCCTACGCGCTGGCCACCGGCGCCTGGCCGAATGCCGCGCCAGCGCGGCAATGGCTGCCGCTGCGCGTGAGCCGAGTGGAAGACGAAAGCGAAACCGTCCGCTCAATCTATCTGGAACCGGCCGATGGCTCCGTACCGCCGGACTTTCTGCCCGGCCAGCACCTGAGCCTGAAAGTGGCCGGCGTGGATGGCGCGCGCATGCGCAACTACACGCTGTCGCAGACTGGGTCTTACCGCATCAGCGTCAAGCGCCAGGGCAAGGTCTCCGCCCGACTGCATCAACTGGCGCCTGGCGATATTGTGGAAGCGCTGCCGCCGCGCGGCGACTTCACCTTGGCGCGGCTGGATCGCCCTATCGCGCTCTTGGCCGGCGGAATAGGCATCACCCCCATGCTGGCCTTTCTGCATCAATTGACCGAGCATCCCGACGCCATGCCGCCCACGCTGCTGGCCTACGCCACCCGCACGGTGGCCGAGCGCGCTTTCGACGCGGAGCTGGAGGCCTTGCAGGCCAAGGCTGCCGGCAAACTGCGCGTCGTAACGGCAGCCAGCCAGCCTGAAACCGCCCGCCGCCTGGGCATCGACTATCAGCACGCCGGCCATGTGGACATAGCGCTGCTGCGCCGACAGGGCATGCATCTGGATGGCGATGTCTATCTATGCGGCCCGGCGGCCTTCATGCAATCGCTGTACGAACAACTGATCGCAGCCGGCGTGGAAGATTCTCGCATCCATGCCGAAGCCTTCGGCCCCGCCGGGCTGCAACGCGCCGGCCATCAGGCGCCAGCCCTGCCCGCTCCCGCCGATGGCGCAGTGCCGGTGCGCTTCGCCGCCTCCGCGATGGACGCCGAATGGCAACCCGGCCAAAGCCTGCTGGAGCTGGCCGAATCCTGCGGCCTGAATCCGGACTTCAGTTGCCGCGGCGGCAGTTGCGGCAGCTGCCGCGCCGCCCTGCTGTCCGGCCAGGCCACCTATCTGCAAGCGCCGGAATACGCCGCGCAAGCTGGCGAGATTCTGTTGTGCTGCGCCTACCCGGCCGCGGGAGCGGACAAGCTGGAAATCAACCTGTAAGCCGCGGATCGGCGCGCAGCCTTTCGGCCAGATGGTCGATGAAGCGGCGCATCCGCGTCGAGCCGTAGCGGCTTTCCACATGGACGATGTGGATCGGCAGCGGCGCGCTCTCGTATGGCGTCAGCACCCGCTCCAGCTCTCCCGCCGCCAGCGCCTCCGCCACCTGGTAGGACATCACCCGGATCAGGCCGAAACCGCCGCGCGCCGCGTCAATCGCCACGTCATTGCCGCTGACCGTCAGCCGCGGCCTCACCCTTACCCGCCGCTCGCCGTCCGCGCCGAACTTCCACTCCAGCGAGGCCGAGGCGGCGGTGGAGGCGATCACCGTGTGGCTCAGCAAACCTTCAGGCTCCTCCGGCGCGCCATGCCGCGCCAGATAGTCCGGCGCCGCGCACACCAGCCGCCTCACCTCGCCCACCTTGACCGCGCGCAGCGAGGAGTCCGGCAGATGGCCGATGCGCACCGCCGCGTCCAGCCCCTCCTCCATCAGGTTCACCACGTTGTCGCGCAGCTGCGCCGAGACTTCCACCAGCGGGTGCTGGCGCAAAAAATCCAGCACCGCCGGCATCACATACAGCCGGCCGAACAAGACCGGCGCGGTCAGCCGGATCAGCCCGCGCGGCTCGGCGTTGCCGCCCGCCGCCGCCTCTTCCGCCTCATCCAAAGCCGCCAGGATGCGGCGCGCGTCGTCCAGATAGCGCGCGCCGGCCTCGGTTACCCTGACATAGCGCGTGGTGCGGTTCAGCAGGCGCACGCCCAGATTTTCCTCCAGCGCCGCCACCGCGCGCGTCACCGCAGGCGGCGACAGCTTGAGCCTGCGCGCCGCGCCGGCGAAGCCTTCTTCCTCCGCCACGGCGACGAAGACGCTCATCAGGTGGAAACGGTCCATCCGCTATTCCTCATACTGAAATAATCCATTTTAGAAAACAGATATTCTTCCAAAATAAAGAATTTGGCAAAGTACACCCATCGCGGAAACGTTCCGCACCCACCCAGGAGTCTTGCCATGAACCGCATCGCCATCCCCGCCGCCGAGCACATTCCCGTCGCCAGCCAGCCGCTGCTGGCCGCCGTGCAACAACAACTGGGCATGGTGCCCAATCTGATGAAGTTGCTAGCCCACAGCCCGGCCGCGCTGGAAGGTTATCTGTCGCTGAACGGCGCGCTGGGCAAGGGTAAGCTGAGCGCAACGCTGCGCGAACGCATCGCGCTGGCCGTGGCGGAGTTCAACGGCTGCGACTACTGCCTGTCCGCCCACAGCTATCTGGCCAAGCATGTGGCCAAGCTTGGCGATGATGAAATCGCCGCCGCGCGCGACTTCGCCAGCGCCGACGCCAAGTCAGCCGCCGCGCTGCGCTTCGCGCGGAATGTGGCGGAACAGCGCGGCCGCGTGGCCGACGCCGAACTGGCCGCGCTGCGCGGCGCCGGCTTCGACGAAGCGGAAACGCTGGAAATCGTGACCGTGGTGGCGCTGAACATCCTGACCAACTACGTCAACAACGCCGCCGCCACCGCGGTGGACTTCCCGCTGGTCCAGGCCCGCGGCTAATCCCGCCTCCGCCGGGAGCCCCCAGGCTCCCGGCCTTCATATGCCTTCGTTCTTTTATTGTCCATCAGGCTGCTCCATCCGTCCCCATGCCTTAAAATACCCACAAGCATTCCGTTTTCACCGCCCCCCAGCCGCCTGCGCGGCTCCGTTTCCGATGATAGAAAACAATCCGAACATGTTGTTGCTGGCGGTATTCGAGCGCGCCGCGCTGATGCTGATGGCGCTGTTCTTCCTCACCCGCATCCGGCCGTTCCAGGACTTGCTGCGCCAACAGAAGCACACCCCGGCCGAACTGGCCGGCGTGTCGCTGCTATTCTGCCTGTTCGCTGTGTTCAGCACCTATACCGGCATTCCGGTGGACGGCTCGCTGGTCAATGTGCGCACCATCGCCATCCTGGCCGGCGGCATTCTGTTCGGCCCCTGGGTGGGCATCCCCACCGGCATCGTCTCCGGCCTGCACCGCTATTTGATAGACATCCACGGCTATACCTCGCTGCCCTGCCTGATCTCCAGCATCTGCGCCGGCCTCTTGGCCACCGCCATCCACTACCGCGCCGGCCGCCAGCGGCTGTGGCTGTACGGCATCGCCGCCGGCGTCGCCTGCGAAAGCCTGACCATGGCGCTGATATTGTGGTTCACCGCGCCCGCCGTCGGCCACGCCATCGTCGGCCACATCGCCTACCCTATGATCACCGGCACCGTCTGCATCGGCTTGATCATCAAGCTGGTGCAAGACCTGGACGACGAAAAAGAACTATTGGCGGCGCGCCAGGCCAAGCTGGCGCTGACCATCGCCAACCGCACCCTGCCCTATTTCCAGAACGTGGACCGCGACGCGCTGGTGGAAGTATGCACGGTGATCCGCAACCATATCGGCGCCGACGCGGTGGCCATCACCGACACCCGCGACGTGCAGGCCTATGTCGGCCTGGGCAAGGACTATTACGAGCCGGCCGCCCACTCCGCCATCGGCGAGATCACCCGCCGCGCGGTGGAACAGGACCAGATCATCATCGAGAACGACTTGCGGCAATACCGGGTGGCGGACTTTCATTCGGTGATCATCATTCCGCTGCGCGAAAACAGCCGCGTCACCGGCACGCTGAAAATCTTCTTCCGCCAAAGCGGCGGCATCACCGGCTCGCTGCGCGAGCTGGCGCTGGGCCTGTCGCAGCTGATCTCCACCCAGATGGAGGCCTCGCGCATCAAGCAGTTGCAGGAGATGGCGCGCAAAGCCGAGTTCGCCGCGCTGCAAAGCAAGATCAACCCGCACTTCCTGTTCAACGCGCTGAACGCCATTTCCACCTTGATCCGCATCCAGCCGGCCGAGGCGCGGCAGCTGATCGCCAAGCTGGCCGACTATCTGCGCTACAACCTGTCGCTGGGCGACACGCTGATCGACATCCAGGAGGAGCTGAAGCAGGTGCGCGACTACGTGGCCATCGAGCAGGCGCGCTTCGGCAGCAAGCTGTCGGTGGTGTTCGACGTGGACGAAGTCAGCGCGCGCGTGCCCAGCCTGCTGCTGCAGCCTTTGGTGGAAAACGCCATCCTGCACGGCATCCAGCCGCGCAAGGAGCCGGGCGAAGTGCGCATCGCCGTCAAGAAACTGGCCGACCGCATCCGCGTGTCGGTGCGCGACACCGGCTACGGCATCAGCCAGGAGGTGATGGACGGCATCGCCAAAGGCCAGGTGGAAAGCCGCAGCATAGGCCTGTCCAACGTCAACGAACGCATCAAGCTCTTGTACGGCCAAGGCCTGAGGCTGGCCCGGCTGGAACCGGGCACCGAAGTGAGTTTCGAACTGCCGCTGGAGGAGAAGGCATGATCAAGGCGCTGATCGTGGAGGACGAATACCTGGCGCGCGAAGAGCTGGCCTACCTGATCCAGGAGCACAGCTCCATCGAGATCACCGCCAGCGTCGAAGACGGGCTGGAGGCCTTCAAGTTTCTGCAGGAAAACGAAGTGGACGTGGTGTTTCTGGACATCAATATCCCATCGATAGACGGCCTGCTGCTGGCCAAGAACCTGCACAAGACCACGCGGCCGCCGCGCATCGTGTTCGTCACCGCCTACAAAGAATTCGCGGTGGACGCCTTCGAGCTGGAGGCTTTCGACTACATCCTCAAGCCCTATAACGAAACCCGCATCGCCAGCGTGCTGGCCAGGCTGGAGGCGCAAGAGCCGCCCGCCCCAGCGCCGGCCAGCGCCGTGGCTGTCGCGCCGCCGGCGGCCGACAACGCCCCGGTCAGCCGCACCGTCAATCTGGCCAAGGGCGACAGCATCATCGTCACGCCTTGCGACGACATTTATTACGTGGAGGCGGACGAGAAAGTCACCCTGGTCTACACCGCGCGCGACCGCTACGTGATGGCGATGAGCATCAGCGAATTCGTGTCCCGGCTGCCGGCCGACAGCTTCTTCCGCTGCCACCGCTCCTTCTGCGTCAACATCCACAAGATCCGCGAAATCGCGCCCTGGCAAAACAGCACCTACATCATCAAGCTCTACGACCTGAAAACCGAAATCCCGGTCAGCCGCAGCAATATCAAGGCGTTCAGGCAGTTGATGCATCTTTAATCTTAATATTGCTTAGTCCATATAGTCATATGCTTGATTTACGTTAGCACTCGAGACTGGCAAGCTAGGTGAAACATCAATAGCAAATGTTGTACGATGCAAAACACGAGCCATATCATGGTAAACCAGAATGCCAATCATAGTATATTCGACATCCTTACCCGTCGCAGGGCCTACTTGCCTAGTTTCAAACCTCTTACCTACCGCCAAGGACGATTGACAACCTAACTCCTGGCACCCCTCAAAATTCGGTATCACAGGCAAAAGAGTCTTTTCAACAAATTGAAACTTAAAAGAAGATAAAAATGCGGGAGACCTACCTTGATTCCGAAACCTCAAGGAAATGAAGTAATTATTTCGCAGGGAAGGATCAATTGGAGCCCCCTCTCTTCTTACAACCTTTATTTTTTCCAAAAATATCCACGGCCTCTCCAATTTAGAAATCAGCTCAACACTTTTTGTGGCCGCCATTGTTGCCTTAGCAGCATCCTTCATTGATTTACGCATCAATATCAACTGCCATGCAAATAGAACTGCTTGCATTATGGCAACAATAGCCAACACCAATGTAGAATAAGCTGATATGTTATCCGTTTGACTAGACGAATCTGAAGCAAGACTGCAGATAGGAAATATCAAAAACATTACCGCATAGCAAATAGACATACCCCTCCCCAACTCACCGGTTCGCCATCACAAAAATGCAAATTGCATGCAAATTACTCTGCCACAACCAACAAACACTCAAATTAAATATCCACCACCCTTGTTTGGCTAATCAAGAGAAATCTTTGCAAAAAAATACTGATAAGTTGTTACTCACGCTTGCCACCCTGCATTTCATTCCCCCCAATCTGCATTTCATTCCCGCACTGCGCCGCCTCCATAAGTACAAGCTTATAGTCATGCCAACAGTAATGACTTTATAAGCGAGCAGCGCCATGAACGCCTCAAGCAACGCCATCCGCTACCGTACCCTGGCCGGTACCGTCCTCACCCAGTTCGCGCTGGGCTCCGTCTATACCTGGAGCCTGTTCAACGCCCAGCTGTCGCACAAGCTCTCCGAGCCGGTCAGCCAGGTGGCCTTCGCCTTCGGCCTGCTCAGCCTCGCGCTGGCGGTGGCGTCATCGATGGCCGGCAAGCTGCAGGAGCGCTTCGGCGTGCGCAAGGTGGCCATCGCCTCCGGCCTGCTGCTGGGCCTGGGCTTCTACCTGACCTCCCACGCCGGCAGCCTGATCATGCTGTATCTGTGCGCCGGCCTGCTGGTGGGCTTCGCCGACGGCGCCGGCTACCTGATGTCGCTGTCCAACTGCGTGAAATGGTTCCCGGAACGCAAGGGTCTGATCTCGGCCTGCGCCATCGGCGCTTACGGCCTGGGCAGCCTGGGCTTCAAGTTCATCAACCTGGCGCTGCTGTCGCATTTCAGCCTGGAAGCCACTTTCCAGCTGTGGGGCCTGATCGCCATGGCCATGGTGGTGGCAGGCGCCCTGCTGATGACTGACGCGCCCAAGCAAGCCGCCTCCGCGCAAACCGGCGGCAGCCGCGACTTCACGCTGGCCGAGGCGATGCGCCAGCCGCAGTACTGGATGCTGGCGCTGATGTTCCTCACCGTGTGCATGAGCGGCCTGTACGTGATCGGCGTGGCCAAGGACATCGGCGAGAGCTTCGTCCACCTGTCGGCCGCCACCGCCGCCAACGCCGTGGCCGTGATCGCGGTGGCCAATCTGTCCGGCCGCCTGGTGCTGGGCGTGCTGTCCGACAAGATGCCGCGCATCCGCGTCATCACCATCGCCCAGATCGCCGCGCTGGCCGGCATGCTGACCCTGCTGTTCGCCCCGCTCAACGCCGGCCTGTTCTTCGCCGCCATCGCCTGCATAGCCTTCAGCTTCGGCGGCACCATCACCGTCTACCCTTCGCTGGTCAGCGATTTCTTCGGCCTGAACAATCTGACCAAGAACTACGGCGTGATCTACCTGGGCTTCGGCATCGGCAGCATCGTCGGCTCCATCGTGGCCTCGCTGTTCGGCGGCTTCCTCGCCACCTTCCACCTGATTCTGGCGCTGCTGATCGTCGCCCTGCTGTTCTCGCTGACCATCCGCCAGCCGGGCGCAGCCCAGGCCGACAAGGAAGAATTCGACGCCGAACCGCATCTGGGCAAGGCCTGAGCCTCTCCCCTCCCAGACAAGACAAAGCCCCCGGATTCGGGGGCTTTTGCGTGAATGGCGGACACCGCTTTGACGATCAATCAATTTGGCGACAACTTATACAAATGCTGTGAAACCGAACCGATGTGCGCCATCCCCATCAGCGCTAGCCGGCTTCGAAGCCATTTCCGAGGTTTTAAGACGCCGGCTGTTCGACGCCGCGCGACGGTAGCGCGTACTGCTGAGCGAATCAAAGATCCGCACGCATGTAGTTCCGGCGGCTCCTTGGAAATGGCTTTGAAGACGGGGTTTCGACGCGCTGTCGGGGCGGCCTTGGGGTGTCGGGGGGCTGGCCGCGCTGCCCCTGACCCGCCTACTCGGCGGAAGCTGCACCACAAATCATCCCCTCTGCAGACACTACTTGGCATAATGCCCGGCTCAAGCCAGGCTTCCGCCCTACCGCCGCGCCAGCCAGATATCCAACTGTCGGGCAAACGCCTGCCGGTCCGCCTGGCTCAAAGGCGGCGGGCCTTCGGTCTGGATGCCGCTGGCGCGCAGATTGTCCATGAAGTCGCGCATCGTCAGCTGGGCGGCGATGGTTTCCTTGGAAAACGCCTCGCCGCGCCAGTTCAACGCCTGCGCGCCCTTGGCCAGCACCTCGGAAGCCAGCGGAATGTCGCCGGTGATCAGCAAATCGGTAGCCTCGATGCGGCGGGCGATTTCATTATCGGCCACGTCGAAGCCCTTGGGCACTTGCAGCGCGCGGATATTCGGCGCCTTGGGCACCGCCAGCAGCTGATTGGCGACCAACACCAGCTCCACGCCGGTGCGCTGCGCCGCGCGGAACAGCACTTCCCGTATCACCTTGGGACAGGCGTCGGCATCCACCCAGATCGTCATCGCGTTTCTTTCTTCATTTACATAGCCGGCCATGATACCCGCCCTTGTCCATGACGGGAGAAAGCGCTATGCTGCGCGCCCGCCAAAATGCCAAGGAGATAGAAAATGATCAGCGTCGACATAGCCGGCGTCCGCTTCAATCTGCGCGCCGGCGCCATCATCGAGCATGAGGGCAAAGTCTTGCTGCACCGCCTGATCCGCGATGATTTCTGGACCCTGCCCGGCGGCCGGGTCGAACCCGATGAAGACGCGCCCAAAACGGTTGAGCGGGAAATGCTTGAAGAGCTGGGCGAAGCCGTGCGTTGCGGCAACTTGGTGATGCTGATAGAAAACTTCTTCAGCGCGGGCGGCCAGCGCAACCATGAGCTGGGCTTGTATTTCCAGACCCATCTGGCCGTCGACTCCGCGCTGCCCGACCTCGCCACGCCGTTCGCAATCGAAGACGGCGGCGCGCGCCTGGAGTTCGACTGGTTCAGCCGCGAGCAGCTCGGCGAGCTGCGCATCCTGCCGCTGCCCATGAAAGACATGCTGATCAGCGCGGAGCGCAGCCTACGCCATGTGATCAATCGCGAATAAGCGCCCGTCGTACTCAACCGACTCCTCATCATGGCGACATATTGACGCTTACGTAAACGTAAGCGATGATGTGTTCATCAGGCGCCGCCAGCCGCGCCGCATGCACAAACGAGGAGAACCCCATGTACAGCAGCCTGCGCTTCGCCTTCGGCGAGACTTACGACCTCCTGCGCGAATCGGTGCGTGACTTCGCCGAACGCGAGATCGCCCCGCGCGCCGCCGCCATCGACCAGGACAATCTGTTCCCGGCCGATCTGTGGCGCAAGTTCGGCGAGCTGGGCTTACTCGGCATCACCGTCAGCGAGCAGTACGGCGGCGTGGACATGGGCTACCTCGCCCACATGATCGCCATGGAAGAAATCAGCCGCGCCAGCGCCTCGGTGGGCCTGTCCTACGGCGCGCACTCCAATCTGTGCGTCAACCAGATCTACAAGAACGGCAACGACGCCCAGCGCGCGAAATACCTGCCCAAGCTGGTCTCCGGCGAGCACGTCGGCGCGCTGGCGATGTCCGAGCCCAATGCCGGCTCCGACGTGGTCAGCATGAAGCTGAAGGCCGACAAGACCGACGGCGGCTACCTGCTCAACGGCAGCAAGATGTGGATCACCAACGGCGGCGACGCCGACACGCTGGTGGT
The DNA here is from genome assembly GCF_024207115.1 of Chromobacterium sp. IIBBL 290-4. Taxonomy (NCBI): domain Bacteria; kingdom Pseudomonadati; phylum Pseudomonadota; class Betaproteobacteria; order Neisseriales; family Chromobacteriaceae; genus Chromobacterium; species Chromobacterium sp. IIBBL 290-4. The sequence goes on along the minus strand of NZ_CP100128.1, from coordinate 3,294,030 downwards.
GTACGCCAAAACCGACGTCAACGCCGGCCCGCGCGGCATCACCGCCTTCATCATCGAAAAGAACTTTGCCGGCTTCAGCCACGGCAGCAAGCTGGACAAGCTGGGCATGCGCGGCTCCAACACCTACCCGATCTTCTTCGACAACTGTTTCGTGCCGGAAGAGAACGTGCTGGGCGGCGAAGGCAATGGCGTGAAAGTGCTGATGAGCGGTCTGGATTACGAGCGCTCGGTGCTGGCCGCCGGCCCCTTGGGCATCATGCAGGCCAGCCTGGACATCGTGGTGCCCTATTTGAACGACCGCACCCAGTTCGGCCAGCCCATCGGCGACTTCCAGCTGATGCAGGGCAAGCTGGCCGACATGTACGTCAAGCTGTCCGCCAGCCGCGCCTATGTCTACGCCGTGGGCCAGGCGCTGGACCGCGGCGAAACCGGCCGCCAGACCCGCAAGGACGCCGCCGGCGCCATTCTGTACGCGGCCGAGAACGCCACCCAGCTGGCGCTGGACGCCATCCAGTGCCTGGGCGGCAACGGCTACATCAACGAATACGCTACCGGCCGCCTGCTGCGCGACGCCAAGCTGTACGAGATCGGCGCCGGCACCAGCGAGATCCGCCGCTGGCTGATCGGCCGCGAACTGATGGCCGAAACCCGATAAGCATGGTGGCTAAATCGTCCGATACGGCGTTGCGCCGACTGGCCGTACGATTTGTACGGTCTGCGGCGGCGCGCCTTGCCTCGGACGATTTTTCCAACCCTGCCCCGGCCATACCGAGGAAAACCAAAACATGACCGCCGCCGAACGCATCGTCCAGGCTCAGCTGGACGCCTACAACGCCCGCAATCTCGAGGCGTTCGCCGCCTGCTACGCCGAGGACGTCAAGGTTTACCGCCTGCCGGCCATGACACTGAGCCTGAATGGCCGCGCCGCGCTGGCCGACCACTACGCCAGCAAGCGCTTCAACCTGCCCAAGCTGCACGCCGCGCTGCTGCACCGCATCGTCCAGGGCAGCCGCGTCATCGACCACGAAGACGTGACGCTGGACGGCGAAAACCGCCTGCGCGCGGTCGCCATCTACGACGTCAATGCCGATGGATTGATCGCCGCGGTGTGGTTCGTCGACGCCGAATGACAAGGTAAAAGAACATGCCCATCCTCGAATCCAAGCTGTCGCCGCGCGCCGCGGACTTCGTCGCCAACGCCGACCGGATGCGCGCGCTGGTGGACGATCTGAAACAGAAAGTCGCCCAGGCGGCCTTGGGCGGCGGCGAGAAAGCCCGCGCCAAACACACCGCGCGCGGCAAGCTGCTGCCCCGCGAGCGCATCGATCTGCTGCTCGACCCCGGCGCGCCGTTTCTGGAGCTGTCCCAGCTGGCAGCCTACGGCATGTATGGCGACGACGCGCCCGGCGCGGGCATGATCGCCGGCATCGGCCGCATTTCGGGCATCGACTGCCTGATCATCGCCAACGACGCCACCGTCAAGGGCGGCACCTATTACCCGATGACGGTGAAAAAGCATTTGCGCGCGCAGGAAATCGCCCGCGACAACCGCTTGCCCTGCGTCTACCTGGTGGACTCCGGCGGCGCCTTCCTGCCGCTGCAGGACGAGGTGTTCCCGGACCGCGATCACTTCGGCCGCATCTTCTACAATCAGGCCAATCTGTCCGCCGCCGGCATTCCGCAGATCGCGGTGGTGATGGGCAGCTGCACCGCCGGCGGCGCCTATGTGCCGGCGATGAGCGACGAAACCGTCATTGTCAAGGAACAGGGCACCATCTTCCTGGGCGGCCCACCGCTGGTGCGGGCGGCCACCGGCGAGGTGGTCAGCGCCGAAGAATTGGGCGGCGGCGATGTACACACAAAAATCTCCGGCGTGGCCGACCACCTGGCCCAGAACGATGCCCACGCGCTGGCCATCGCCCGCCGCATCGTGTCGGACCTGAACTGGAAGAAGCAAGGCGAGCTGGACCGCGCCGATCCCAAGCCGCCGCGCTACGCCGCGGACGAGATCTACGGCGTGATCCCGGCTGATCCAAAAAAACCGTTCGACGTGCGCGAGATCATCGCCCGCCTGGTCGACGATTCGGACTTCGACGAGTTCAAGCAGAACTACGGGACGACTTTGGTGACCGGCTTCGCCCGCCTCAACGGCTACCGCGTCGGCATCCTCGCCAACAACGGCATTTTGTTCTCCGAATCCGCGCTGAAAGGCGCGCACTTCGTCGAGCTATGCTGCCAGCGCGGCATTCCGCTGATCTTCCTGCAGAACATCACCGGCTTCATGGTGGGCAAGAAGTACGAAAACGGCGGCATCGCCAAGGACGGCGCCAAGCTGGTGACAGCGGTGGCCTGCGCCAAGGTGCCCAAGTTCACCGTGCTGATAGGCGGCAGCTTCGGCGCCGGCAACTACGGCATGTGCGGCCGCGCCTACTCGCCGCGCTTCCTGTGGATGTGGCCGAACAGCCGCATCTCGGTGATGGGCGGCGAACAGGCCGCCGGCGTGCTGGCCCAGGTGAAAAAGGAGCAATTGGGCGATGCCTTCACGGCTGAGCAGGAAGAGGCCCTGAAGGCCCCGGTGCGCCAGCAATACGAAGAACAGGGCCACCCCTACTACGCCAGCGCGCGGCTGTGGGACGACGGCGTGATCGACCCGGCCCAGACCCGCGACGTGCTCGCGCTGGGGCTGGAGGCCGCGCTGTCGGCTCCGGTCGAAGCCACGCGCTTCGGCGTGTTCCGGATGTAAGGAGCGCAGAATGAGCTACACCATGCTGCAAATCGAGCAAATCGGCAAGGTGGCCACCGTCTGGCTGAACCGCCCCGAGCTGCACAACGCGCTCAACGAGGTGCTGATCGCCGAGCTGACCGAGGCGATGCGCCAGTTGAACCGCGACGAGGCGGTGCGCGTCATCGTGCTGGCCGGCCGCGGCAAAAGCTTCTGCGCCGGCGCCGACCTGGACTGGATGCGCCGCGCCGCCGGCTACAGCGAGCAGGAAAACCTGGCCGACGCGCAAAAGCTGGCCGCCATGCTCAAAGCCATTTACCGCAGCGCCAAGCCGGTGATCGCCCGCATCCACGGCGCGGCCATGGCCGGCGGCACCGGCCTCGCGGCGGTCTGCGACATCGCCATCGCCACCGACGCCGCCAAGTTCGCGCTGACCGAGGTGCGGCTGGGCCTGATCCCGGCCACCATCGGCCCGTATGTGGCCGACGCGATAGGCTGGCGCCAGGCTCGGCGCTATTTCCTGTCCGCCGAACGCATCGCCGCCGCCGCCGCTTTGCAATTGGGCCTGGTTCACGAGCTGGTCAGCGAAGCGCTGCTGGACGCGCGCGTGGCCGAAATCGCCGAAGAGCTGGCCAAGGGCGCGCCGGGCGCGCTGCGCGAAGCCAAGCAGCTGCTGGCCGAACTGCGCGAAGGCTCGCCGTGGGACGACGCGCTGCTGGAGCACACCGCCGGCCGCATCGCCTCCATCCGCGCCGGCGACGAGGCGCGCGAGGGACTGGCCTCGTTCTTCGAAAAACGCGCGCCGAAGTGGCAGGAATAAAGATGGATAGGCGGCGGCTTCACCCCCTCTCCCCCAGCCCCTCTCCCGCAAGGGGAGAGGGGAGCCATCGAGCGTCGGCCACGCTTAGGCTGCTGAACGCGTTTGAAGCGGCAGACCAGTCGATCCATGCCGCCAATGCCCCCTCTTCCCTCTCGGCAGCGGGGCTCGGCCAAACTCCAGCTAGTTTCGGCAAACAAACTCGCTTTGCGATGAGGACAGGTCCAACAACGCCGCTCATAGCCCCTCTCCCCACTCGGGAGAAGAGCTCAGTCAAGCTCCGACAAGGTTTTGCCAAGCAAACACGCTTAGCGAAGAAGACAGGTCCAACAGCGCCGCTCGTAGCCCCTCTCCCCTCGCGGGAGAAGAGCTCAGTCAAGCTCCGACAAGGTTTTGCCAAGCAAACATGCTTAGCGAAGAAGACAGTTCCAACAGCGCCGCGCATAGCCCCTCTCCCCACTCGGGAGAAGAGCTCAGTCAAGCTCCGACAAGGTTTTGCCAAGCAAACATGCTTAGCGAAGAAGACAGCTCCAACAGCGCCGTTCATAGCCCCTCTCCCCTCGCGGGAGAGGGGTTCGGGAGAGGGGGCCGATGCCGCTCTCTCATCCACAACCAGACAACGCCCAACTGGCAGACCATGAAAGATTGCCATGTTCAATAAAATACTGATCGCCAACCGCGGCGACCAGCAGCCGCAAGGCTGCGCAGCTGCGCAGCAAAATCGCCTGATGGCGCGCACGCGCCGGGGCGGTTTCGCCGCGGGAGACCGCCATGTTCAATAAGATATTGATCGCCAACCGCGGTGAAATCGCCTGCCGCGTCATCAAGACCGCCAAGGCCTTGGGCATCGCCACCGTCGCCGTCTATTCCGACGCCGACGCCGACGCCCGCTTCGTCAAGCTGGCCGACGAGGCCTACCGCCTCGGCCCGGCGCCGGCCGCCGAATCCTATCTGCGCGCCGACCTGATCCTGGCCATCGCCCGGCAGAGCGGCGCCCAGGCGGTGCACCCCGGCTACGGTTTTCTGTCCGAGAACGAGGACTTCGCCGCCGCCTGCGAGGCCGCCGGCATCGCCTTCATCGGCCCGCCGGCCTCGGCCATCGCGGCGATGGGCAGCAAATCCGCCGCCAAGGCGCTGATGGAGAAGGCCGGCGTGCCGCTGGTGCCCGGCTACCACGGCGACGACCAGGACCCGGCGTTGCTGCAGAAGCAAGCCGACGCCATCGGCTACCCGGTGCTGATCAAGGCCAGCGCCGGCGGCGGCGGCAAGGGCATGCGCATCGTTGAAAAGAGCGAAGACTTCGCCGCCGCCCTCGCCTCCTGCCAGCGCGAGGCGCGCGCCAGCTTCGGCGACGACAAGGTGCTGGTGGAGAAATACCTGACCCGTCCGCGCCACGTCGAGATTCAAGTCTTCGCCGACAAACTGGGCGGCTGCGTCTACCTGTTCGAGCGCGACTGCTCGGTGCAGCGCCGCCACCAGAAAGTGCTGGAAGAAGCGCCGGCCCCGCACCTGCCGCAAGCCACCCGCGAGGCGATGGGCGAAGCCGCCGTGGCCGCCGCGCGCGCGGTGGGCTATGTCGGCGCCGGCACGGTCGAGTTCATCATGGATGTCGACTCCGGCAAGTTCTACTTCATGGAGATGAACACCCGGCTGCAGGTGGAACACCCAGTGACCGAGATGATCACCGGCCAGGACCTGGTGGCCTGGCAGCTGGCCGTCGCCGCAGGCGGCGCGCTGCCGCTGGCGCAGGAACAGCTGGCGATACGCGGCCACGCCCTCGAGGCCCGCATCTACGCCGAGGACCCGGACAAGGGCTTTCTGCCGTCCACCGGCACGCTGGTCCACCTGGCCACGCCGGCCGAAACCGCCCATGTGCGCATAGACACCGGTGTGGAACAGGGCGACGCTATCTCGCCTTTCTACGACCCGATGATCGCCAAGCTGATTGTCTGGGGCGAAACCCGCGAGGCGGCGCTCAGGCAGATGGACGCCGCGCTGGCGCAGTACCAGATCGTCGGCCTGTCCAGCAATGTGTCTTTCCTGCGCCGCATCGTCAGCCATCCCAGCTTCGCCAGCGGCAATGTCGATACCGGCCTGATCGCCCGCCACCACGACGCGCTGCTGCCGCCGCCCGCTGCGCCGACAGCCCGCCAACTAGCGTTACTGGCATTGGCCGAGGCGCTGGCGCAACAAGCGCCCTACCCCGCACCGGCCGGCTGGCGCTTGAACGGCGAGCAAACGCGGCGCTTCTCCTTCCGCCAAGATGAAGAAGAGCACACGGCGACGCTGCGCCATCAGGCGGACGGCTTCATCGTCGCCGTAGACGGGCAATCGTTCGCCGCCCGCGCGCGATTGCAAGGCTCGCAACTATTGGCCGTGTTGGATGGCTCCGCGATCAAAGCCACTGTGGCGCGCCACGGCGCTCAGCGCGTGCTGTTCGAAAACGGCGAGCGTCTAGCCGTGGAATGGGTGGACCCCTACGCCTACGCCGAACTGGGCGTACACGGCGAAACCCACCTCAAGGCACCGATGCCGGGCCGGGTGGTGGCGCTGCTGGCCGAGATCGGCGAGAAAGTCGCCAAGGGCTCTCCATTGCTGATTCTGGAAGCGATGAAGATGGAGCACACCATCACCGCCCCCGGCGACGGCGTGGTGCAGGATTTCTACTTTGCCGCCGGCGAGCAAGTGAACGATGGTGACGAACTGGTAGATTTTACCGCAGAATGACTTTGTCATTTACAGGTAAGCAAATGGGATTAATATGCACATCGCCCTGGAAAATATTCGCAAGCTTCAGCACAGCGGCCAAACCGAGCAAGCGCTGCGACAGGCGCGCGAGCTGTTGAGCCATCAGCCGCAGCACGCCGACCTGCACTATCTCACCGCCAGCCTGCACGACAGCCGAGGCGAGGAGGCTGCTGCCATTCCGCATTATCTGCAAGCGCTGGAGCTGGGTTTGAGCGGCGCGGATGCCGCCGGCGCTTGGCTGGGCCTGGGCAGCAGCTACCGCGCGCTCGGCAAGTTCCAAGAAGCGGAGCAAGCATTGTTGGAGGGCTTGCATCACTTCCCTGCAGACCTGCCGCTGCAAACCTTCTTGGCGATGGCCCGCTATAACCTGGGCAAGCATAAACTGGCGACGGAATCCTTGTTGACGCTGCTGGCGCAGACCAGCGTCGATGAAGACATTCGCCGTTATGAGCGAGCAATACGCTTCTACGCCCAAGATCTGGATAAAACCTGGTAAACCCAGCCTGCGAGCGGAGGACTACGCGATGGACCCCATCATCATCGATCACCCCGGCCTGGCTCTGGTGGGCTATAGCATCGCCACTCGCAAGCAGGGCGACGAAAATCTCCAACAGATTCCCGCTTTTTGGGATGACTATGCCGCCAGGCTGCGCCAGCCGCTGCTGGCCGCTTTGCAACGCCCTCATGCGCCGGAGTACGGCGTGGTATGCGATTTCGACTCCGCCAGCGAACGTTTCCGCTACCTGATCGCCATGGAATGCCCGGATGAGCGCGCGCTGCCGGAAGGCTGCGAACGCCGCCGCATCGCGCCGGCCAAGTATGCCGTGTTCAGCACGCCGCCAGCGGCCGCGGCGGACTTTGGCCAGGCCATCGCGCGGACGTGGCAACACATCTATCAGGAATGGCTGCCTTCATCCTCCAAATGGCGGCACGGGCCCGGCGAAACCTTTGAGCGCTACGACAGCCGCTGCGCGCCCGGCCAGGAAACGCTGCAAATGGACATTTACATTCCCGTTCAATCCAAGCGCTAAGAAACCAGAGCCATGCAAAGCGTCAAAATCGTTGAAGTCGGCCCGCGCGACGGGCTGCAGAATGAAAAGCAGACCGTCAGCGTCGCGGCCAAGCTGGAACTGATCCGCCGCCTGGCCGCCAGCGGCTTGAGCGCGATAGAGGCCGGCGCCTTCGTCTCGCCCAAGTGGGTGCCGCAAATGGCTGGCAGCGCCGAAGTGCTGGCCGGGCTGGACCTGGCCGGCGCCATCGCCTATCCGGTGCTGGTGCCCAACGACAAGGGGCTGGACGCGGCGCTGGAGGCCGGCGCACGCGAAATCGCGGTATTCGGCGCCGCCAGCGAAAGCTTCAGCCAGAAGAACATCAACGCCAGCATCGCCGAAAGCCTGCAACGCTTCGCAAGCGTGACGCGGCGCGCGCTGGACGCCGGCATCAAGGTGCGCGGTTATGTGTCCTGCGTGGTCGGCTGCCCTTACGAAGGCAGGATAGAGCCGCAAAAGGTGGCTGATGTGGCCAAGGCGCTGGCCGAGCTGGGCTGCTATGAAATTTCGCTGGGCGACACCATAGGCGTGGGCACGCCGGCCTCGGTGCGCGCCATGCTGGATCACGTATTGAAAGTATTGCCGGCCGACCAACTAGCCGGCCATTACCACGACACCTACGGCATGGCCATCGCCAATATCCGCGCCTCGCTGGATGCCGGGCTGCGAGTGTTCGACGCCTCGGTAGCCGGTTTGGGCGGCTGCCCCTACGCCAAGGGCGCATCCGGCAATGTCGCCACCGAGGATGTCGCCTATCTGCTCGCCGGCGAGGGCTACCACACTGGCATCGATCTGACTAAACTGGTGGCCGCCGCCTGGCATATCAGCGACGCGCTGGGCAAGCCGCCCGCGTCCAAGCTCGCGCACGCACTCGGCCGCCAGGACTGACCACACACCGGCCGGCCCTCACTCCAATAAAGCCATAGCAGGGCCGCGCCACAGGAGAATCTATGCAAGCAAGCCAAACCCCGATCTGGAGCCCGTCCGCCGAGCGGCTGGCCGGCAGCCATCTCACCGCCTTCGCCCGTCTGGCGGAAACCGCCTGGAACAAGCCGCTGCCGGATTACCGCAGCCTGTGGCAGGCCAGCATCACCGATCCTGCGCTGTTCTGGTCTCTGGTTTGGGACTATTGCGGCGTCATCGGCGACAAGGGCGGCGTGGCGCTGGAAAACGGCGAAAACATGCTGGCCGCGCGCTTCTTCCCCGAGGCTCGGCTCAACTTCGCCGAAAACCTGCTGCGCCGCGACGACGACACGCTGGCGGTGGTGTTCCGCGGCGAGGACAAGCTCGAGCAGAAATACAGCTGGCGCGAACTGAACCAGCAGGTTTCGAGGCTGCAGCAGGCCATGCACGCCGCCGGCATCCAGGCGGGCGACCGCGTGGCAGGCTTCATGCCGAATATGCCGGCCACGCTGATGGCGATGCTGGCCGCCAGCAGCCTGGGCGCGGTGTGGACCAGCGGCTCGCCGGACTTCGGCCTGGACGGCGCGCTGGACCGTTTCGGCCAGACCGAGCCCAAGATCCTGTTCTGCCCGGACGGCTACTGGTACAACGGCAAAGCGGTGGATATCCGCGCCAAGATGATTGCGTTGGCGGAACAGCTGCCCAGCGTGGAGCGCATCATCGTCGCGCCTTATCTGAGCGAAGACGGCGCGGCCTTCGCCGCCGAAGTGCCCAAGGCCCAGACCTGGGGCGCCTTCATCGCCGGCTTCGAGGCGCGCGCGGTGGAGTACGTCCGCCTGCCCTTCAACCATCCGCTGTACATCCTCTATTCCAGCGGCACCACCGGCAAGCCCAAGTGCATCGTCCACGGCGCCGGCGGCACCTTGCTGCAGCACCTGAAAGAACATCAGCTGCACAGCGATGTCCATCAGGGCGACCATCTGTTCTACTTCACCACCTGCGGCTGGATGATGTGGAACTGGCTGGTGACGGGCCTCGCTTCCGGAGCGGCCTTGATGCTGTTCGACGGCTCGCCTTTCGCCGACGAGGGCCGCGTGCTGTGGGATTACGCCGCCGAGCATGGCTTCACCCACTTCGGCACCTCGGCCAAATACATCGACAGCCTGAAGAAAACCGCCGTGGTGCCGGCCCGTGACTGGAAGCTGCCGCATCTGCGCGCGCTGATGTCCACCGGCTCGCCGCTGGTGGCGGAAAGCTATGACTGGGTGTACCAGAACATCAAGGCCGACATCAATCTGGCCTCGGTGTCCGGCGGCACCGACATCGTCTCCTGCTTCGCGCTGGGCGCGGCCACGCTGCCGGTGTACCGCGGCGAGCTGCAATGCCGCGGCCTGGGCATGGCGGTGCATATCTACGACGAACTGGGCCGCCCGCTGTGGGAGGAAAAAGGCGAGCTGGTCTGCGTCAAACCCTTCCCATCCATGCCCATAGGCTTCTGGAACGACCCGGACGGCGAGAAATACCGCCAAGCCTATTTTGGCCGCTTCCCCAATATCTGGTGCCATGGCGACTACGCCGAAATCACCGCTCACGACGGCGTGATCATCTACGGCCGCTCCGACGCGGTGCTGAACCCGGGCGGCGTGCGCATCGGCACCGCCGAGATCTACCGCCAGGTGGAAACCTTCCAGGAAGTGCTGGAAAGCCTGGCCGTGGGACAGCTCTGGCAAGACGACGAGCGCGTGGTGCTGTTCGTCAAGCTGCGCGACGGCGTGAAGCTGGATGAGGCGCTGATCGCCAAGATCAAAACCCAGATCAAGAACGGCGCCAGCCCGCGCCATGTTCCGGCCCGCATCATCGCCGTGCCGGATATCCCGCGCACGGTCAGCGGCAAGATCGTCGAGCTGGCGGTGAAGAATGTGATCCATGGCAGGCCGGTCAGCAATGTCAGCGCGCTGGCCAATCCGGAGGCGCTAAAGCTGTTCGAGAATCTGCGCGAGTTGAGCGAATAATCGCCCACCGAGAATATCGACTGGCAACGGGGACTTCGGTCCCCGTTTTTCTTTGGCTATGTCCCAATTCCGTGTTGGGAGCTATGCTGAATACAGTAGCAGACCGGGAGTCGCGCCATGGATGCCCAGAGTTTTCAGCGTTTTCTTGCCCAACTGGATCAGCTCACGCTCAAACAGAGGAGCTTGCTGTCTTCTGCGCTTAAACATCCCACTCACCATGACGCCATTCAGGACGCCTTGCCTGACCTGACGGCTTGCCCACACTGCCAGGCCGAGGCCAACCAGTTGGCGTTATGGGGCTGGAGCCGAGGCCTGCGGCGTTATCGCTGCAAACAGTGCCACCGGACCTGCAATGCCTTGTCGGGCAGTCCATTAGCCAAATTGCGCAAGGCCGATCGCTGGCTGAGCTACGCCCAAGCACTGCAGGATGGCTTGACCGTGCGAGCAGCCGCTCGTGCATGCGGCATCAGCAAGAACACGGCTTTCCTATGGCGGCATCGCTTCTTGCATCGCGCATCAGACCATCTGGCGGCGCAAGCCCGAGGCATCGTCGAAGTAGATGAAACCTTCATTCTGGAATCATTCAAAGGGCAGCGGTGCCTCCCCCGCGCGCCGCGCCAGCGGGGTGGCGTCAGCCAAACACGGGGAACCGGGCCGGATCAGATTCCCATCATGGTGGTGCAGGACCGAGAGGGACATATAGCGGACTTCAAGTTGAAGAAGCTCAATGGCGCTCATGTGGAAGCGGCTTTAGCCCCGTTGGTGGATAGCGACGCCATCCTGTGTTCGGACGGCGCAGCGGTGTACTCGACCTTTGCCAGGCAGCATGGCATTACCCATCGAGTCGTGCATGCCAAGACGGGACAGCGGGTACGCGAGGGGGCGTTCCATATCCAGCATGTGAATGCCTACCATAGCCGCTTGAAGCTTTGGATGGCTCGATTCCACGGGGTTGCCACCAAATACCTTGAAAACTATCTGGGGTGGCGACGGATGCTGGAGCGCTATCAGCAAACCATGCAGCCTTGCCACTGCTTGCAGGAGGCAGTGGGTCGTCCCTTGCAACACATTATTGGGACATAGCCTTTTCTTTGGCCGCAAGCTTATCGCTCGTATGCCATCACGCTGAAACCTGCCGCAAAAGCCACCCGCAGCTGGCGCAGCCTGGGCGCGATGCCCAGCAGCTTTTCAACGCCGCGGCTGATGAATTGCATTATCATGAAAACAGGGACAAGCCAACTTCCGCGCCGCAACCGTTAGACCAAAGCCGATATCGTCCATAGCGACACGAAAAAACGGCGCGCGGCGATTTTTGGAGCGGATCATCATGCTGAGCCGACACCAACGAAGCTGGGGAATTGAGCAGTGGGCGGCTTATCTGAAAGACAGAGAGCTGCCGGTGTTGCTGGTGACGAAGAAGATTTTCCAGTCGCTCAAATCCCAGGGCAAGAACGCGCCGGAGTTTGCGCCAAGAGAATTGGTTGAATTGGTGCATGACGACCCCTATCTGGCCGTCAAACTGCTGCTGGAGGCCGAGCGGCGCCGCTCGCGGCATCTGGGCAGGGAAACCACCACTCAGCTGGCCACCATACTGCAGCTGGGAAGCGATGAATTATATTCGATGATCGCCGACAGCCCGGTGGTGAATATCGCCCACCCCGGCGGCAAAGCCGCCGTCGCCACCGCCATTCTGGCATCCCATATCGCTCGCACCTGGTCCGGCCTCCGCTCGGATGCCTCCCCCGATGAGATTTCGCTGGCCACCCTGCTTTCGGAAACCGGAGAACTGCTGCTGTGGCATTTCGCGCCGGAACTGCCCACCGCGGCCATCGAAGAATTCGAATCCGGCCGCGCCAACCGGACCGGTTTGGCACAGCTGAACACCGCCGGATTCACTTTCCGGCAATTGACCCTGATTCTGGCCGATGCCTGGCAATTGCCGCAAATGATCAGCCAGTTGATCCGCGGAGTGGACCGGCCGCGCACGCATATCGCCCAAATCGCCATAGACTGCGCCCGCCATCTCACTCAAAACCCGGACAACCCCGCCCTGCCCTCCGACATCGGCAATATCGCCCAATACATCCCAGGCGTGGCCAAGGAGAAACTGATCGCGGTCCTGCCGATTTCCGATGAGCAGAAAGCCCGTCTCCTGGCCCATCTGCAAGAGCAGGAAAAACCGGCTCAAGCCTAGCGGCGCGGCGATGGAGTCAGACCGCCTTCAATAAGCCTGACAACCATTGCAGGCTAGCCGGCTTCCCCCTCGGCTTACTCAGGCAGGCAGCCCAAGCCCTTCAAGGTCGCCTCCACCGCCTCATCCAGCGGCGTCAGCCGCTCCCGTCCCAACACGCCCAAAAGTTTGCCATTGTCCATCCGCACCGGCTGGCGCCACAGATAGCGCATCTCCAGCATTTCCCGCAGCGTGGCATTGAATGGCGCGATCAGCCGGATCAACCACCAAGGAAACGCAGCCAGCTTGGCGTCGCCGCCGTGTCGCCGCAAAACCCGCTGAATAGCCTGCGCCATCTGCGTGCCGTCCTCATCCCAATGGCCGCCCAGGTGGAATGACGCGAACGGCTCCAGCGATTCGCGCCTGGCCAGCAAGTCGACAATATTGCGCGCTACATCCGGCAAGTAGGCCCATTGATGGCCGACACCGGCGGCGGCTGGATTCTGGATGCGGCGGATGGCTTTGCCAGGCTGGATCAAACCCTGTGAAAACCAGTTATTGCCCGCCCGCGGGCCGAAGAAATCGCCGGCGCGCACAATCAGCGCCCTGCCGCCGCCTGCCGCATAGGCCCGCAGCCGAGCTTCCATTTCCACCCGGATCGCGCCTTTGCGCGTCTGCGGCCGCTGCGGCGAGTCTTCCCTTATGGCGGGAAAGGCATCCTGTCCGTAGTTGTACACCGTGCCGGGCAGCACGATGGTCGCGCCTTGCGCTTGCGCCGCGGCGATTGTCGCCTCCAACATGGGCAAGACCAGTTCCCCCCAGCGCCGGTAGCCTGGGGGATTCACCGCATGAACGATCACCTCGCAACCTTCTGCCGCCTTCGCCACATCCTCCGGCCGCATCGCGTCGCCCCGGACCCAGGCGATGCCATCGCGCTCCTGCACAGGCTGCTCCAGACGGCGCACCAAGCCGCGCACCGCCCATCCCGCGTCGCGCAACTGGCGCGCCACCTCCCCGCCTATGCCGCCAGCCGCGCCCACTACCAATGCTTGTTGTCGCTTCGTCATGATTCCGCTCCTTGATTTGTTTCGGAGCGACCATCTTATGGCGATGGCCATCAATACGGAATTGACTAAACAGGTATACATTCCATACATTTACGTATGGAAAACAGCATAGATTGGCAGCTCTACCGTTCCCTCCTCGCCGTATTGCAGGAGGGATCGTTATCTGCGGCGGCGCGCGCGCTGGGGCAAACCCAGCCCACGCTAGGCCGCCATATCGACGCGCTGGAGACGGCGCTGGGCCTTCCGCTATTCACTCGCTCGCAAGGCGGATTATTGCCTACCGACGCGGCCCGCGCGCTGCGGCCTCACGCCGAAGCCATGGCCAGCCACGCGGCGGCGCTGCAGCGCGCGGCCTCCAGCCAAGGCGAGGAACCCAGCGGCACAGTCAGGGTGACGGCCAGCGAGGTCATCGGCGTGGAGGTGCTGCCCGCTATTCTGGCCAAGCTACGGCGGCGCCATCCGGCCATCACGATAGAATTGGCGCTTAGCAATCGCTCGCAAGACTTGCTATCGCGCGAGGCGGACATCGCCGTGCGCATGACGCCGCCCCAGCAGGCGCAACTGATCGCCCGCCCCGTCGGCGCCGTCGCCATCGGCCTGTACGCCGCGCCAGCCTATTGCGCCGTATATGGCGAGCCCGCCGCGCTTGCCGAACTCAGCCAACATAGCCTGATCGGCTTTGATCAAGCCAGCGCCTTCCAGCGCGAAGCGGCCAAACGGATGCCCGGCCTGTCGCGCGAGGGCTTCAGCCTGCTCAGCGACAGCGACCTGGCTCAACTCGCGCTGCTGCGCGCCGGCGCCGGCATTGGCTTCTGCCAGCAGAGCTTGGCGGAGCGCGATGGTTTGCGGCGCATCCTGCCCGGGCATTACGAGTTGAGCCTGGATACCTGGATCACCATGCATGAAGACTTGCGCCATAACCGGGCGTGCAAGGCGGTGTTCGATGCCTTGGTCAGCGGCATGCGGCATTACATCGAGCCATAGGCGCCCCGACCGTCCAGGCGCAGCGAAAGGCGTGGGTCGTTCGATGGGGGCAACATCCAGGCACCCTGCCCTTGCGGCCATCCTGAAAACAGCCATCCGCAAGCCAGGATGAAATGAACAATCAGCTCCTGCGAGTCGGCGCAATACCCTCTCCGCTTGAGCGCCGCCCCCTCTCGCCGCCGCCAAATAGCAAAAAGCCGCCCTGGTTTCCACCAGGGCGGCTGCATCTTATTTTCACTCGGCCTGTTTCGGCAGGGACAGCCGCTGCAGCAAGGCGAAAGTCATATTGTCTTCGCGGGGACGATTGCCGGTCCACAACACCTGCCAGCCCGGCTCGGCCATGCCCTGCGCTTTGTCTCGCGCCACCAGCCAATAATCGCAAGGCGGTGTTTCGCCGCGCGGAAACGATACCAGTTCGATGCCGGCATAGTAGCGCCAGCTGATCAGCGCCAATTTATTATCGCTCTCCGTCGCCACGCAACGCGCATCCGCTGGCAGCTTGGCCCGCATTCTCTCCACCACCGGTCGATAGCTCTTGGCCGCGTCGAACCAGGGCAGCCACAAGGTCAGCGCCAAGCCCAACAACAAGGTCAGCCCTGCGGCCCAATTCGTCACTGCTTGGCGGCCCCTCAGGTGAGGACGGCTCAAGGCCCACAGCCAAGCAAGCGTAGCCAGCAGCGCGCCGCCAGCCTGCCACCACGACACATGCGGCTGGTAGAAGGGACTGAAATACTGCGCTCTGCCTGCCAGGCCTTTCGGCCAGCCATAGTTCATCGCCGCCCAGCCCAACCAGCCAAACAGACCGAACATTCCGCAAGTCATCAAGGCGAACCAGTTGAGGAAGGCCGCGGCGCCACGCTTGAGATTATCCAGCTCCACCGCAGCCAGCACGGAGAACGGCAATAGCAAAGGCATGGCGTCGATGATATTGGCGCGGTCGGACAGCGTCAGAAACACGGCGATCATCACGCAGAACAACAGCGGCAATTGCAGCTTGGGCGTTTCCAGCTGTCGATTGCGGTACAGCGTCCACAGCGCCAGCGGCCAGGCGGGGAAAGCGAACCACAGGATATTGACGCTGAAATAACCAAAATCATGGAACAGGCGCAAATGCCCGAAACCGCTGGACTGTCCCAGCGAGTAATTGGCCCACCAATCGGTGAATACCGCCGGATAATCGCGCAGCAATAACATGGGCCAGACCAGGATGGCCGGAATCGCCACCAGCAAGGCCAGCAGCAAGGTCAGGCCATAATTCTTGCAACGCCAGCTGCTGAAAGCCGGCAGCATCACCGCCGTCAGCCAGATCAGCATCAGATCGGCCAGGCTGCCGCCCAGGAAGATGGCCACGCTGGCCGCGCCCAGCAAGGCGCCGGCCAATCCCGGCGAGCGCAGGGTCAGGGACAGCGAATAAAAGGCCGCCGCAAAGCCGGCGAAGCTGGCCACCGCCGGCGTCAACTGATGGCCGGACTCAGCTAGGCCGATGCAGCCTATCAAGATCATCACCACGCTGCGGCCGTGGCGGCGGCCTATCAGATCGCGCCCAGCCATGCCGGCCAGCAATAGCGACAACGCCATCAACATCGGGGTAGCCATGCGCGCGGCGTCATGTGCCGGCATCAGCCAAGGGGAGAACAGCTTGATGCAGCCCGCGGCCAGCCAGTAATACAAGGGGGGATTATCCAGATACGGCGCGCCGTTGAGCGTGGGCAACAGCCAGTTGCCGCTGTGCAGCATGCTTTGCGCGACGGCCAGCACATAGGGCTCGTCCGGCTTCCAGGGGTCATGCCCCAGAATGCCGGGCCACAGCCAGATGAAACACAGCAGCAACAGCACCCAGGGCTTCTCGGTCGGCTTGGCCAGCGCGCCGGATTGGGCAGAATAAGTCAGCATGTTTTTTGGAATCGGTTCTGAACAGCCCGCCGAAGCCAGCTGTTGGTGATCATTTCGCGCTTGCCGCGCGCCGGTCGCTGAGATTTTAGCGTGTCCCGCATCCTGGCGCATGGCGGATTGCCTTCTCCATGGATCGATAGGCCGAAGATAAGGCGCGCGAAGACCGCCTGACGCGCCCTGCCCCGCTCAAGCGCGGGACGCGCAGGCAACAAAAAAGGCAGCCCAGGGCTGCCTTTTTCCAATCCAGATCCGGCGGCGCGATTAGCGCTTGAAGAAGCTGCCGAACTTCTGGTTGAACTTGTCCACGCGACCAGCGGTGTCCACGATCTTTTGCTTGCCGGTGTAGAACGGGTGGCAGCTGGAGCACACTTCGATGGAGAAGGCGTCCTTGGACATGGTGGACTTGGTTACGAACTGTTGGCCGCAGGAGCAGGTAACAGACAGTTCTTTGTAATTCGGGTGAATATCGGTCTTCATCTCTCTTACCTTTCAAATCGGGTACAGGGGTTTTGCCTGTACTGCTTGCGAAACCTAGCATTATCCGCCGTTTGCCCGCGCTTGACAAGCGCGGGCGGCGAATCGCCTCAGGCGCGGCGCCAGCTGGTGCCGCCGGCGCCGTCTTCCAGCACGATGCCCTTGGCCGTCAGTTCGTCGCGGATGCGGTCGGATTCGGCCCAGTTCTTGGCCGCGCGGGCATCCTTGCGCGCCTGGATCAGCGCTTCCACCTGTTCGGCGGACAATTCGCCCTCGGCCGCGCCGCCCTTGAGGAAGGCTTCCGGATCGCGCTCCAGCAGGCCCAGCACGCCGGCCAGATCCTTCAGCAGGCGCGCCAGCTGCGCATCGCGGCTCTTGTTCACTTCGCCGGCCAGCTCGAACAGCACCGCCACCGCTTCGGACGTGCCGAAGTCGTCGTCCATCGCCGCCTTGAAGCGCGCGGCGTAAGCATTGTTCCAATCAATGCCATTGGATGCCGGCAACTCGATGCCGCGCAGCGCCGTGTACAGACGGGTCAGGCCTTGCTTGGCGTCGTTCAGGATGCTGTCGGTGTAATTCACCGGGCTGCGGTAATGGCTGCGCACGATGAAGAAGCGGATCACTTCGCCATCGAAATGCTCAAGCACATCGCGGATGGTGAAGAAGTTGCCCAGGCTCTTGGACATTTTTTCGCCATCGACATTGATGAAGCCATTGTGCAGCCAGTAGTTGACGTACTGGTGGCCGTGCGCGCCCTCGGACTGGGCGATCTCGTTCTCGTGGTGCGGGAACTGCAAATCCTCGCCGCCGCCGTGGATGTCGAAATGTTCGCCCAGATGGTGGCAGCTCATCACCGAGCACTCGATATGCCAGCCCGGACGGCCCTTGCCCCACGGGCTGTCCCAGGACGGCTCGCCCGGCTTGGCGGCTTTCCACAGCACGAAGTCCAGCGGATCGCGCTTGTTCGGGTCCACTTCCACGCGCTCGCCGGCGCGCAGCTTGTCCAGGGTGCGGCCGGACAGCTTGCCGTAGCCTTCAAACTCGCGCACCGCGTAGTAAACGTCGCCGTTGGCGGCCGGATAGGCCTTGCCGTTGGCGATCAGTTTTTCGATCAGTTCTATCATGCCGCCCACGTGGTGGGTGGCGCGCGGCTCGTGCGTCGGCGGCAGCAGGCCCAGCGCGGCGGCGTCCTGATGCATGTCGGCGATGGTCGACTCGACCAATTGATCCGGCGTGATGCCGCGCTCCAAGGCGCGGTTGATGATCTTGTCTTCGATGTCGGTGATATTGCGGACATAGGTCACGTCGTAACCGGAGGTCTTCAGCCAGCGGTAGATCACATCGAAAGCGGCCAGCATGCGGGCATGGCCGATGTGGCAGAGGTCGTAGACGGTCATGCCGCAGACGTACATGCGCACCTTGCCGGGTTCGATGGGTTTGAACGCTTCCTTCTGGCGGGTCAGGGTGTTGTACAGGCTCAGCATGGTCAAAAAAACCTATGGTTGGTCAATCGAAAGGGAAGGATTGTAACAGAGCGGAGCAAACTGTCGTAAGCGGCGTTTGGATGAAAAAACCGCCGGCAGGCGGCGGTTCAGATTCCAGCGCATTCGGCCCACGCTCAGATGCGCGGCCAGTCTATGGGACGGTAGTCCGGCAGGCCATCCTTGAACGGCGGGATGCGCTCGCCTTCCATCAGCGGCTTCACATAATCGAGGAAGGCCTGGGTGACGCCGAAGCCGTCGGCGCTGATGAATTCAGGCGGCAGCCGTTTTTCCTTGTCGCCGACTGCGGACAGCGGCACCTCGGCCACGTTCCAACAGTAGGGATGGTCGTTCAAACGCTGAATGCCGGCCATCAAGCCGGACTTGCCGGCCAGCAGCCACTCCACCGCCTTCTCGCCCATCACATAGGCCTGGCGCACATCGGTGGCGGAGGCCAGATGGCCGCCGGCGCGCTGCAGATAGTCCACCTGGGCCACGTGCGCGGAAATGCCGCGCTCGTTCAGAATCAGCTTGGCCAGCCAGTGCCCCGCCCCGCCCAATTGCTCGTGGCCGTAGGTTTCCGACTTCTTGGCTTCGGCCACGAAGCGGCCGTCCTTGCCGGTGATGCCCTCGGCCACGGCGATGGCGCACTGGCCGTACTTGGCCAGGCTGGCGTCCAGCGCCGCCAGGAAGCGGTCTTGATCGAACGGCACCTCCGGCAGCAGCAACAGGTGCGGCGCTTCGTGCGGATTGCGCGAGGCGGCGGCGCAGGCTGCGGCCAGCCAGCCGGTGTGGCGGCCCATGGTTTCCATGATGAACACGCGGCCCCAGCCCATGCTGGTCATGTCCAGGCCCACTTCGCGCATGGCGCTGGCCAGGAACTTGGCGGAAGAGCCGTAACCGGGGCTGTTGTCGGTGCCGACCAGGTCGTTGTCTATGGTTTTGGGAATGCCGATCACGCCCAGCTTGTAGCCGGTGTGCTTTTCAAAATCGACCAGCCGCTCGGCGCAGCCCAAGGAGCCATTGCCGCCGTTGATCAGCAGATAGTGGATGTCGTGCTTGGCCAGCACGTCGCGCAGGCGCAGCCAGTCTTCCGGCGCTTCTTCATACGTGCCTATCATGCGACGGCTGACGCCGAAGCTGCCGCCCGGCATGAAAGCGAGCTGGGCGATGGCGGTGTCGGATACCGCGTCGGTATCGCACAGCCTGCCATCCAGCAGGCCGGCCAGGCCGTCGTAGGCGGCGTAGAGAGAGAGTCCGAGGCGGCGCGCCGTCTCGATGGCGCCCTGGGCGGAGGCGTTCAGAACGGCGGTGGGTCCGCCGGATTGCAGATATACGGCTCTTGGCTTGGTCATGATCGCAACCTGATAGTGTGGACTGTCCGGGCAGCGCCAAGGCCGACAGCATGCCGACGCTGCTAACACCACCACCATACCACCGCCCGCCAAAGCCGCTCAAGCAGGCAGGCTGCGCCAAATCAGGCTTCCTTGACAGGCGGCAAACCGGCCGCGATGTAGTAGTTTGACTACATACATTCCCATCAACAAAAAAGCCGCGCCATCGCGCGGCCCATCTTGCTGGATCATGGCTTACATGCGGCTCACCGCGTCGCCCGGCGCAAAGCGTTCAGCTTTGACCGGAGACTGCTTGGCCACGTAGTCCTTCAACATTTCGGCATCGACGAAGCCGGTGTTGACGAAGCCCGGATGCTGATTCATTTTCGGGTAGCCGTCGCCGCCCGCCGCCATGAAGCTGTTGATCGCCACCCGGTAGGTCTTGGCCGGATTGATGGCCTTTCCGCCCACCAGCGCTTCCTTCAATTCGCCTTTTTCGATGCGCAGCTTCACACCGGCGAACTGGGCGAAAGCGCCGGCGCCCGGCGTCATCCTGGCGGCGGCTTTGAGGTAATCCAGCGCCTCGTCGCCCTTCATGTCCACATAAACCAGGGTGCTGCCGAAGGGAAAGACCTTGAGCACATCCTTGTAGCTCAACACGCCGGCCGGCAAGGAATCGCGGATGCCGCCGGAGTTGATCACCGCGAAGTCAGCCTTGGCCTTGGCCATCATCGCCTCGCCGACGAACACGCCCAGCCCGGTGGGCTGGCTGCGCACCACCGAACGGTCGCCTTCCAGCTTGGCCGACAGCTCGCCCACCTTGACGCCCAGCTCGGCCTGGCCGCGGTCCTGGTAGCCCTTGAGGAAGCTTCTGAGCTTGCCGTCTTCCGGAATCAGCTCGGTGTACGGCACTTTCTCGGTTTTGCCGTCGGCGGTTTTCACCGTCTTTTTCAGGTTCACCGGAATCAGCTGGTATTTCACCAGCTTGAGCTTGCCGTTATTGAATTCGAAATCGGCGCGGCCGACATATTTACCCCACTCGTGCGCCTGCACGATCCAGGCGCCGTTCTGGCGATCCGGCGCGCACGGCGCGCCCGGCACATAGGCGTCGTCGCGGACGTTTTCAGCCTTCATGCACACCGGGTTCTGGCTGTGGCCGCCGACGATCAGATCCAGGCCCTTGACCGCGCGCGCCATTTCCACGTCGCCCGGAGCGTTCACGCCATGATTGCCGTCGGTGTAATGGCCCATATGGGTGGCGGCGATGACGATGTCGGCTTTGTCGCGCAATTCCGGCACCAGCTTGCCGGCCTCGGCGATCGGGCTCCTGAACTCAATGCCCTTGATCTGCGCCGGGTTCACCATCTTGGCGGTGTCGTCGGTAGTCAAGCCCAGCACCGCCACTTTGACGCCGCCCAGATTGAAAATGGTGTAGGGATCGAACATCCGGCGGCCATCCTGATAGATATTGGCCGACAGCATCGGGAAGCTGATCCACTGCCGCTGCTTCATCAGCACCGGCACCGGCTTGTCGAACTCGTGGTTGCCCACCGCCATCGCGTCGTAGCCGATGCGGTCCATGCCGCGGAAGTCCGGCTCGGCGTCTTGCAGGTCGGATTCCGGCACGCCGGTGTTGACGTCGCCCCCGGACAGCAGCAGCGAATAACCGCCTTCTGCCTTCACCTCGGCTCGCACCTTGTCCACCACCGTTTTCTGGGCGGCGAGGCCATACTCGCCGTCGCTGTTCGGCCAGAAGCGGCCGTGGTGGTCGTTGGTGTGCAAGATGGTGATCTTGTAGGTCTTGTCGCTGAGATAGGCGCCCTTGCCTGGCTGGGTGGCGCAGGCGCTGAGCATGCCCGCCATCAGCAGGGCCTGTGAAACGGACTTGAGCGTAATGTGCATTTTTTTCTCCTTATAGTCCGGCTCGCCAGGCCGGCTTGCGCGCGGAAACCGCTCCACACGCAAAAATGGCGAACCCGGAGGTTCGCCATCGGCGCTACAACAAATGCTTATTTCCAGCTGTCTTTCAAGCCTACCGTGCGGTTGAACACGGCCTTGACGCCAGGCTGGTGTTCATAGCGGTCGGTGACGAAATAACCCAGGCGCTCGAACTGGAAGCGCGATTCCGGCGCGGCCTGCAGCACCGAGGCCTCCACATAGGCCGGCACCAGCTTCAGCGAATCCGGGCTCAGGAACTGGCGGAAGTCGACGTATTCGCCGTCCTCGCCGCGCACCGCGTCCGGACGCTGTTCGGTGAACAGGCGCTCGTACCAGCGCACATCCACCGAGATGGCGTGCTCGGCCGACAGCCAGTGGATCACGCCCTTGACCTTGCGGCCTTCCGGGTTCTTGCCCAGTGTGTCGTGGTCGATGGAGCACTTCAGCTCGACCACCTCGCCGTTGGCGTCCTTCACCACTTCTTCGCACTTGATCACGTAGGAGTAGCGCAGGCGCACTTCGCCGCCGGCGGTCAGGCGCTGCCACTTCGGCGGCGGCACTTCGGCAAAGTCGTCGCGTTCGATCCAGATCTCGCGGGCGATGGGTACATCGCGCTCGCCGAACTCCGGATGATGCGGATGGAAAGGCGCGCTGCGGCTGGCGGTGACGGCGGCGTCGTAATTGGTAAGCGTCACCTTCAGCGGATTGACCACGGCCATCACGCGCGGCGATTCGTTTTCCAGCGTCTCGCGCACCGCGCCTTCCAGCACGCTCATGTCGATGATGTTCTCGCCCTTGGACACGCCGATGCGCTGGGCGAACAGCTTGATGCCTTCCGGGCTGTAGCCGCGGCGGCGCATGCCGGCGATGGTGGGCATGCGCGGGTCGTCCCAGCCGGTCACCACGCCTTCGTTCACCAGCGCCAGCAGCTTGCGCTTGGAAGTCAGCGTGTACAGCAATTCCAGGCGCGACGATTCATATTGGCGCGGATGGCAGCCGATGCTGATATTGTCCAGCACCCAGTCGTACAGCGGACGGTGGTCTTCGAATTCCAGCGTGCACAGCGAGTGGGTGATGCCCTCGATGGCGTCGGAGATGCAATGGGTGTAGTCGTACATCGGGTAGATGCACCACTTGTCGCCGGTGCGGTGATGATGCACGCGGCGGATGCGGTAAATGGCCGGATCGCGCAGATTGATGTTGCCGGAGGCCATGTCTATCTTCAGGCGCAGCGTCTTGCTGCCATCCGCGAACTCGCCATTCTTCATGCGAGTGAACAGGTCGAGGTTTTCTTCAACGCTGCGATCGCGATAGGGGCTGTTCTTGCCCGGCTCGGTCAGGCTGCCGCGGTACTGGCGCATTTCTTCGGCGGACAGGTCGTCCACATAGGCCTTGCCGGCCTGGATCAGTTCCACCGCGTAGCCGTACAGGCGGTCGAAATAGTCGGACGCGAAGCGCACTTCGCCATCCCACTTGAAGCCCATCCAGCTGATATCGTCGATGAACGACTGCACGTATTCCGGCGACTCTTTCTCCGGATTGGTGTCGTCCATGCGCAGATTGCACTTACCCTGGTAGTCCTCGGCCAGGCCGAAGTTGATGCAGATGGCCTTGGCGTGGCCAATGTGGGCGAATCCGTTAGGCTCCGGCGGAAAGCGGGTGACGATGCTGCTGTGCTTGCCCGACGCGAGGTCCTGTTCGATGATGGTTCGGATGAAGTTGTTGACAACCGGCGCGTTGTTTTCCGTGCTCATGTTCTGGCTGTGGGTATGGATAGCGAATCGGTCATTGTAACCGATTTTGGCCCAGGTTTTGATAAGGGATGTGACAGAGGCCTGCCTCATTGCGCCACCCTATCCAATCTCCCGCCACACCGGGCCTGCGCCAGCGCGGCCATCAAGCATTTGCCGGCTCGCCCAGCCGCAGCTGCATATGGATTTCGTCATGCAAGCAGCCGTCGATCAACAAAGCGCCGGGCTCGCGGCCAAAGGGTTGAAAGCCCATCGTGGCGTAAAGATCATGCGCGCGCCGATTGTCGGCATTGACGGAAAGGTTCACCAGCAAAATCCCCGGCGTCGCGCGCGCGAAAGCCAAGCATTCCCGCAGCAAGGCCGGCGCCCAACCCCGGCCGCGCATTTCGGGTTCGACATACACGCCCCACACAAACGCCTTGTGGGCCGATTTACGGCCGCCTTCCCGCGCCAAACCCGCCATGGCGACAAGCCGGCCTTGATCGAAACCGCCAAACACAGCGCGACCAGGGCGCTCAAGTAATCTTGCCTCGACCTCGGACAGCGGCAGCAGGCGCTCGTCTTCATAAGAGGCGCCAAAGGCGCTGGGGCTATTCTGCAGCGCCTGCAGACGCAAGTTCTGAAACACCTCGGCGTCGGCCGAGGATAAACGTCGGATGAACATGGCTGCGCTCTCCTGATTGAGATGGAACCGCGAAACAAAGGCTGGACCGGACCGGCCATGCCCGGCCGCACGCCGCGCCGGATCAGCGCTCCAGCACCGCCTCCCAAAGCGCCTTGGGCAGGCCGTATTTGCCGGTCACATGATGAGACAGCGACAATATCCGCCAGCCATTGGCAAACAACTCGCGCACCGAGCGCTCGTCGAAGAAACGCTTGGGCGAGCCATCCACCAGATAATAATCCGGCGCGATTTCAGGGTATCCGCTGGCGCCGTAATGATGGTCGTCGCTGGCGTTCAGGCGGCACAACAGCTTGCCGCCCGGCGGCAGGCATTGGCGAATGCGCTCGACAATGCCCAGCGTTTCCTCCCAAGGAAAATAATGCAGCGACAGACTGGCCACCACCGCGCCGGGCTGTCTTTCATTCAAGGGGAACGGCTGCCGCACATCCTGGCAATGAAACTGGCCGCCCGGCACGCGACGCGAAGCGGCCGCAGCCGCCTCGGCCGATAGATCAAAAGCGATCAATTCCAGCCCCGCGCCGGTCAGCGTGGCGGAATCCTCGCCCTCTCCGCAGCCTATCTCCAGCACCGGGCCATGAGCGCACGCCTCGCGTAGCATGGGCAGCCAGCGCGCCAGCCACTCGTCGCAGCATACTTGCGCCGGCATTGCGACTGAAGCTTGCAACGAATCAGGCAAGGACATGATCCACCTCCAAATACTCCCCCAGCGGCCGCAGCTGCCTGCCGTCCGGACTGAAGTTATCGTCAGCCAGATAAGCTTGAAAGGCCGGCTTGAGCCGGCGCCATTCGCTATCCAGCATTGAGAACAGCAGGGTGTCGCGATTGCGCCCCTTCACCACCATGGCCTGCCGCAAGCGGCCCTCGAACTGGAAGCCAAACCGCTTCGCCGCGCGGGCGGAAGCTTCGTTCAGCGCATCGCAGCGCCACTCGCAGCGGCGATATCCCGCCTCGAAAGCGGCATGCAGCAATAGATAGACCGCCTCGGTGGCTTGCCGGGTGCGCCGCAGCCCGCGTGAAAAATTGACGTGGCCGATTTCGATGGCGCCGTGCGCGGCGACGATTTGCCGGTAAGCGAGAAAGCCCAAGGGACGCTCGCCGTCCTTGGCGAAAACCGCGTATAGCACGGTATCCGCCAGCGCCGCGGTCGCCTGGAGCCAAGCCAGGAAAGCGGCCTCGTCGGAGAAAGGCCCGTAGGGAAGATGGCGCCAGTGCTCGCCATCGCCGGCGAACAATCCATGCAACGCCGCGCCGTGGCGCGAGATGTCCAAAGGCAGCAATGTCGCCGCCTCGCCATGAAGGGCTGAGCCGGCGATAGGGCCAGGCGCGCGCCAAGCCGCCAGGGAAGCTGCCGAAGCAGAAGAAAAAGAATGCTGTTTTGGGTCGGCCATGTCCGGAAAGTCATCAGGATGATTGCACAGACATGGTAATGACAAATGCTTTGCCATGAAAGAGCGGGGCCGACAAATTCAAGCTGCCCCGCGCAAGGGGAATACTTCAGGCCTTACAGCAAGGGCCTGCCGCTCAGCCTCTCCAGCTGCCGCAGCGGCGACTTGCCCGGATCATCCATCTTGTCCACCGGCAGCCACAAGGTCTGCTCCAGCATGAACTGGCCGGACATCACCGCATGCGAGGCGTGATCGGAGAAACAGATCCAGGCGCCGCCCGGCGCGAACGGCACGGTTTCCTGCGGACATTCGCGCTGATAGCTCAGATCCGCCTTCATCGCATCATGCAGATGCAGCATGATGTGATCGTACTCGCTGCGCTTGCGCTTGGTGATTTTCAGCGCGGCCAGCAAGGCCGCCGAGCCCGGCCACTGGCGCGGCACGCGCGGCAGCAGCTTCTTGGCCATGTCTTCAAACGGCTCGCCCACCCGCCATACCCGCGGCTCGCCGCTTGGGTTGATATTGCAGAACACGCGCAGGATGCGCTCGCCATAGGTGGGACGGGACGGGAAGGCGTCTACGTGCAGGCGGCTGTCGTCCTTGCGCCAGGAGGTCTTGCGGTCTTCCACTCGCACCAGCCGCAAGCTGGTGGGGGCCGAGCGCAGCTTGCCGCGATATTCCGGCAACAGCCGCTCGACCAGATCATTGGCTGCCAACTGGTAGCGCGCGATCAGGCCGCGCACCGCCCTTTCCTTTTCTATGCCGCCCACCACGCCGTGCAGATCGCCGTTGCTCGGCTCCAGGCTGATGTTCTTGCGCTTGGGGTCTGCGATAGCGGGATTCAGCAAGGCGGCCTCTTCCTTGTTCGGCCGGAAACCAAAGTCCGGAATATGCAGCACTCCGCCCGACTCCAGCTTGGCCACCAATCCCGGCTCGCCGCCAGCTATCCGAACAATCCGCTCCATACCCTTCCCTTCCGGCAGCTTTATCGCCGCCTACTCATATTGCATTGCACAAAAATTCTAGGTTACACCAAAGTCATGAATTGTAACAGCCGCGCGACATGCCTGGCCGGCCATCCATTTGATTTCAATCAGCATTCCTATTCAGGACCAAATTGATATTCCCCTACAGGCTCTCCGGGATTAGCCATTGAAAACAACCATTTATGCAGATTTTTTCCGCAAACTGCGGCATAATGACCGGCTGCCTGAATTCGACGTGAACGCATGACTACTCCGCAAGCCGCCGCCAAACCAATCGACTCCTACCGCAAGTACTGGGCCAGCCGTTTCGGCACCGCCCCGTTCCTGCCGATGACCCGCGCCGAAATGGACCAGCTGGGTTGGGACTCCTGTGACATCATCCTGATCACGGGCGACTGTTACATCGACCACCCCAGCTTCGGCATGGCGCTGGTGGGCCGCCTGCTGGAGGCGCAAGGCTTCCGCGTCGGCATCATCGCCCAGCCGGACTGGCACAGCGCCGACGCGTTCCGCGAACTGGGCAAACCGAACCTGTTCTTCGGCGTCACCGCCGGCAATATGGATTCGATGATCAACCGCTACACCGCCGATCGCCGCGCCCGCTCCGACGACGCCTACACGCCGAACGCCGAGCCGAACAAGCGCCCGGACCGCGCCGTCACCGTCTACGCGCAGCGCTGCCGCGAGGCCTACCCCGGCGTCGGCGTGATGATAGGCAGCATCGAAGCCAGCTTGCGCCGCATCGCCCACTTCGATTACTGGAGCGACAAGGTGCGCCCGTCGGTGCTGGTCAACTCCAAGGCCGACATCCTGCTGTACGGCAACGCCGAGCGCGCGCTGGTGGAAATCGCCCACCGCGCGGCCAAGGGCGAGAAGCTGTCCGAGATGCGCGACATCCGCGGCACCGCCTTCATCGTGCCGCACGGCTGGCGTCCGGACGACGAATGGCAGGAGATGGACTCCAGCGTGGTGGACGTGCCGGGCCGCGTCGACCCGCACCTGAACCCCTACCAGGAAATCCCGGAGCAGGCGGCCGAAGCCACCAAGGGCATGGACCCGAGCCAGCCGCAGGTGATCCGCATCGAATCGCGCGAAGAGCGCCTGGCCAAGCGCCGCGCCGAACGCGCCAAGACCGTGATCCGCATCCCGGCCTACGAAGCCGTCGCCCACGACCCGGTGCTGTACGCCCACGCCAGCCGCACCCTGCACCTGGAATCCAACCCGGGCAACGCCCGCGCGCTGGTGCAGATGCACGGCGAGCGCGACGTGTGGCTGACCCCGCCGCCGATTCCGCTGGTCACAGAGGAAATGGACTTCGTCTACGGCCTGCCCTACGCCCGCAATCCGCACCCGGCCTATGGCGACGCCCACATCCCGGCCTGGGAGATGATCAAGTACTCGGTCAACATCATGCGCGGCTGTTTCGGCGGCTGCACCTTCTGCTCGATCACCGAGCACGAAGGCCGCATCATCCAGAGCCGCTCGGAAGAATCCATCCTGCACGAGATCGAGGAAATCCGCGACAAGACCCCGGGCTTCACCGGCCACATCTCCGACCTGGGCGGCCCGACCGCGAACATGTACCGCCTCAGCTGCAAGGACCCGAAGATCGAGTCGTCCTGTAGAAAGCTGTCCTGCGTGTTCCCGGACATCTGCGAAAACCTGAACACCGACCACAGCCACCTGATCCAGCTGTACCGCAAGGCGCGCGCGCTGCCTGGCGTGAAAAAGATCAACATCCAGTCCGGCCTGCGCTACGACCTGGCCGTGCGCTCGCCCGAATACATCAAGGAACTGGTGCAGCACCATGTCGGCGGTTATCTGAAGATCGCCCCGGAACACACCGAGGACGGCCCGCTGTCCAAGATGATGAAGCCGGGCATGGGCGCCTATGACAAGTTCAAGGAGCTGTTCGAGCGCTTCAGCCGCCAGGCCGGCAAGGAACAGTACCTGATCCCCTACTTCATCGCCGCCCACCCGGGCACCAGCGACGAGGACATGATGAACCTGGCGCTGTGGCTGAAGAAGAACAACTTCCGCCTGGACCAGGTGCAGACCTTCACCCCGACGCCGATGGCGATGGCCACCACCATGTGGCACACCCGCCGCAATCCGCTCAAGCGCCTGAGCCGCAGCTCGGAAAAGGTGGACGTGGTGCGCGACGGCTACCGCCGCAAGCTGCACAAGGCCTTCCTGCGCTACCACCATCCGGACAACTGGCAAATCATCCACGACGCCTTGCTCGACATGGGACGCGGCGACTTGATCGGCCACAGCAAGCACTGCCTGATCCCGCCGACGCCGCCGGGCGACAAGGCCGCCGCGGTGCGCCACAAGATGGGCGCGCCCATGAACCGCGGCAAGACCACCGGCGCGCGCCAGTCGCCGCAAGGCCAGCGCGGCAAACCCGCCGCCAGCCAGACACGCGGACAAGGCGGCAAGCCAGGCTCCGGCCAGCCCCAAGCCGGCCGATCACCGGCCAAGGCTGGCAACAAGACTGGCAGACGCTAAGCCAAACCGCCTTCGGGCGGTTTTTTACTGCCCTTCTTCCATTTCGGGTAGCATGCATTTCAGATACCCATCTACCTCAAGATTATTATGCTCGCCATCTCCTTCGATAACAGCTACGTCCGCGACCTGCCCGAAGCCTACTCTCAAGGGGAGGCCGAAGCCCCTCCCAAACCCGACCTCCTCTACTGGAACGCAGAGCTGGCGGATGAGTTAGGCCTGGGCACTGCAGGCGAGAAACCTGCCGAATTGGCCCGCCTGTTCTCCGGCACAGAGCTGCCGATCGGCGCTCAGCCCATCGCCCAAGCCTATGCGGGTCATCAATTCGGCGGTTTGTCTCCCTCGCTGGGCGATGGCCGGGCGCTGTTGCTGGGCGAGGTGATCGATGGTCATGGCCAGCGCCGCGACATCGCATTCAAAGGCAGCGGCCGCACGGCTTTTTCGCGCCGCGGAGACGGCAAGGCCGCTGTCGGGCCCATGCTGAGGGAATTGATCATCGGAGAGGCGCTGCACGCTTTGGGCATACCCGGCACCCGCGCTTTGGCGGTGGTAGCCACGGGCGAAACCGTGCAGCGCGATCGCCCGCTGCCGGGCGCGGTGCTGACCCGCGTGGCGGCCAGCCACCTGCGCGTAGGCACTTTCCAATACTTCGCCATCCGCAATGACGCGGACATGTTGCGCAAGCTGGCCGACTACACCATTGCCCGCCATTACCCGGAGCTAGGCGCTCAGGAAAACCGGTATCTCGGCCTGTTGGCGGCCGTTGCTGAGCGGCAGGCGGAATTGATCGCGCTCTGGATGCACGCAGGATTCATCCACGGCGTGATGAACACCGACAATATGGCCTTGTCGGGAGAGTCGATAGACTACGGGCCCTGCGCCTTCATGGACGCGCATCATCCGGATACAGTGTTCAGCTCCATCGATCATCAGGGCCGCTATGCCTACGGCAATCAACCGGCCATCGCTCAATGGAATCTGGCCCGCTTCGCCGAAACGCTGTTGCCCCTGATCGCGCCCGACGATCCCGCCAGCGCAGTGCCGGATGCGACGCAAGCCATAGAAAACTTCGAAACCCGCTACCGCCACCACTGGCTGGCGCAGGCGCGCCGCAAACTGGGTCTGGCCGGCGAGCACGCGGAAGACCATCAGCTGGCGCAAGACTGGCTGACGCTGCTGGCGGCATTCGGCGTGGACCACACGCTCGCCTGGCGCTATCTGGCGGACGTAGTTGAAGGCAAGCCGGATCGTTTGACCGCGCTTTTCGCCGAAGCTGCCGCGCTGGAGCCCTGGCTGAAACGCTGGCTGATCCGGGTGGCGCCGAAATCGCGCCGCCCATCCGACATCGCCGCCGCGATGCGCCGCGAAAACCCGATCTATATCCCGCGCAACCATTTGGTGGAGGAAGCGCTGGACGCCGCCAGCGAAAGCGGCTACATGGGGCCGACGCTGCAGTTGCTGGAAGCGCTGCGCGAGCCCTTCACCGAAAGGGAAAACATGGCGCGCTATGCGCTGCCGGCCGCGCCGGAAGTGGCGGAGGGCTATCGGACATTCTGCGGGACGTGATTAACGGATTAGCGGCGCGGGCAAGATGCGAGGAGCTAAATCATCCAGGCCTTGCCCGGCAGGCTTAGAGCGCCAATTGCATCACAAAATCATCCATCACAAAGCCATTGCCGATGTCCGCCGCCACTTCCCCCCGCACTTCGAAGCCTCGCTTTTGGTACACGGCGATGGCCGCGGCGTTGTGGCGGTTGACCGTCAACATCAGGGTGTCGCATCCCAGCGCGCGGGCGGCGCGTTCCGCTTCGTCCATCATTTTGCCGCCCCACCCCTGGCCGCGCAGCCGCTCCAATAGATACAACTGTTCCAACTTCATTTCGCCGGGGCGCTTGGCCAGGGCGTAACTGAAATAGCCAGATGGCTCGCCATCCATCCGCAACAGGCGGAACCAGCGGTCAGGCGCATGAAGATAAAGGCTCAATTTCTCCGGCACATAGCGGCTGGCCAACATGTATTCGATCTGCTCCGCCGTGATCATGCCCAGAAAATGCCTGCGCCAGATTTCTCCACCCAGCCGCGCTACCGTGTCGAAATCCTGTTCAGTCAGGTAATCCATCGTCGCTTTTGCCGTCATGCCGCCTCCCTCCCGCCGCTTTTGCTTGAAGTAGCCGAAACCTGCTTGCCCATGCCCGGTTCGCCGTCATTTTCACCTCGAAAGCGAGGTCATGATTTTAGGCATCGCTTGCAGGAGTACGTCTGGATGACTGCAGGCGAAGCTGCCGCCGCCATCAAGCAAGCCAGGAACAGACCGTCTTATCGCTTGCTTGACGCCTTTGCGCTGCTGCGTCTGGCTGATGCCTGGCGTCCCTTGCCGCGTGCCATCTTGGGCCCACTCCCCTGTCGTCGCACTCGCATGGAGTGGATTCCTATTCTCCGCCAACGCCGGTCTCCGCCCGCCTAATCACAGGCCATTCGGTTGCAGAGGCTTGCTGCGCCACAAGCCAACTTGCCGTGCGCATGCCAATCAGCTTAGTCTTCAAAAAACAGCGCGGCGAGATTCACGCGCGCGCCGCGCCTCTTATCCCACAGCCTGAAAAGCCAACCGCGTCATGATCCGCTTTCTGCTCCCGGCAGCCTGTCTGCTGCTTAATCTGTACTGGACGCGCCGCCTGCTGCGCTCAGGCGCCGGCAAGATTCTGATTGCCGGCTGGCTGTTCATGCTCTGGATGCTGCCCTTTCTCGGCGCCCTTCTGGTCTGGCTGCAAACCCGGCCGCCGCGCAGGGCAAACCAGGCGGCAAGCGTCAAGGAGGCGCGGCCCGCTGCGCCGCTTCAATATGATTGCGGCCATCAGCGCTGGGCCTGGCGGGATCTCTTGACCGTAAGGGATGGCATGCTGATGGCGGACCTCCCCAAACTGCGCGCCGCGGCGCAAACGCTGCCGCCAGGCAAGCGGGCCGCCGCCAAGCTGAATGCGCAACGCGGTTGGTGGCTGCATCTGCGCGACTGGCTGGGCGGCGATTTTCATGTGAGCGAAAATGAAGACAGCTTGCTACTCTCCCCGTTTTCCCGAGCGCAAAGAGAAGCCAGCTTGCGCAGCATAGACCGCGCGCGCAAGGCCATACGCAAGCTGTTGCCCGGCTTGGCGCAATGGCCGAACGATCACAAAACCCTGTTGCTGGTTCTGGAAAACGAAGCGCAATACCATCGTTACACTGCCCAGTACTTGCCCGATGAAGGCGTGTTCGCCACCAGCAGCGGCATGTTCATCGACGGTTTCTATCCCCACTTCGTGGTGGTGGCGGGAGAGCTGTCCCATATCGAACCCATCATCGTCCATGAGCTGACCCACGCCTCCCTGGCCCATCTGAAACTGCCGCGCTGGCTGGACGAAGGCATCGCGGTCAACACCGAATGGCGGCTCTGTCCGGCGGCCAGCCGCGCGGAAACCGGCCTGCCGGAGCGGCACCGGGCATTCTGGACCGCGGAGCGGATGCGGGCCTTCTGGCTGGGCGACGCCTTTCTGGCGCCGGGCGAAGCCAATACGCTGTCTTATGATCTCGCCCGCATCCTGGTGGAAAATCTGGCGCGCGAATGGACGCCCTTCGCGCGCTTTGTTCATCAGGCCGCCGTCAAAGGCTGCGGCCGCGCCGCTGCGGAGTCGCTGGATGTCGATCTGGGCCGCTTCGCCGCCGCCGTGGTCGGCCACGATTATCATGCGGGGTGGGCGCCGCCGCGCTAGCCTCGCCGCTCAGGCATAGACATCCAGCCGTTTCGCCGTCAAAGGAATGGTCGGCTGCTCCTTGGGATGTTGTTTGCGCCAGGCCTGATAATCCTTCCAGGCAGAATCCAGCCGCTCGCTGTCGCCGGGATTGCCCTCCAGCGGCGCCAGCTCCACTCCCAGCCGGTTCAACACCCGAAAAATGCCGTCCACATCCTGACTGTCGCGAAATTCCGGCTCGGCAGCTTCGCTGGTCTTGGCGCCCTTCTGCTCCGTTTGGCTCCAGCGCTGGAACGCCGCCATATCATCCATTTGCTGCAGACCGTTGCCCATCATTTCCTGCACCCGGTCATCGCCCTGCAAAACCTGATGCAATTGGCTCAACTTGTCTATCACAGCTTGGGCGTGCTGGTCGTTGGCGATGCGTCCTTGCGGATCGGGCAAGTCCTTGGGACCCCTGGCCGTGCTGTATTGCGGCTTGCGGCCCTGCCGCAGGGTCTCCTGGATTGCCGCCAGATCGCGCCGGTAATAACGCGTCGGGTCCACCATGCCGCGCTGAGTCAAGGGCATCAGCGTGTCGACATCGTTCTGGCTCAGCACGCCGTTGTCGCGCAGCAGATTGGCGTATTGCTTGAACTGATCGATAGGCATCCGTTCGATATCGGTGCTTTTTATCAACTGCAGCATGCTGACGCTGAGGCCGTACTGCGCCTCCACATTCATCGCATCCATGGCTTGGCGCTGGCGCTGCGCCGGGCTGAGCGCGTCCGTCGCGTCGGCTGGAGGCTGCGCCGGCGCTGGCGGCGCGGCGGCTGGCGGGTCTGTCTTTTCCGCCTCCGGTTTCAAATCCATCGCCAAGGCTTCGCCCGGATGCTGTTGTTGCCAAGCCTGGTAAGCCTGCCTGGCTTTATTCAGCATTTCCGTTTGCGACAGCTCCTGCTTATCAGGATTCAGATCTATGCCTAAACGCTCCATCACGCCGATGATGGAGAAATACGTGTC
The DNA here is from genome assembly GCF_024207115.1 of Chromobacterium sp. IIBBL 290-4. Lineage (NCBI taxonomy): Bacteria > Pseudomonadati > Pseudomonadota > Betaproteobacteria > Neisseriales > Chromobacteriaceae > Chromobacterium > Chromobacterium sp. IIBBL 290-4. The sequence goes on along the minus strand of NZ_CP100128.1, from coordinate 3,260,399 downwards.
CGCGCCCGCCTCCGGCAAAGGCATCCCCGCCGTTTGCGCCTTGTCCGCCGCCGCCATCCACTGATTGAGCCGCAGAATGTCCGCCGCCTGCTTGGCGCTGCCCTCGGCCGCGGTCTCCACCTGATCGTCCTTTTGCAGCGCGTCGTGGAGGCCGGCCAGTTTGCTCAGCATCTTGTCGATCTTGTCGAAGCGCAGCAAGCGGTCATCCTCTACGCCAGCCGGCATTTCGCCAGCCTTCACCGCCGCCATTTCGTCATCGCGCGATTTGCCGTACTGCGCCAACACATTGCGCGCGCCGGTCGTCTTCCAGCTATTGCTCTCGATATCGGAGCGGATGTATGCGGCCAGATCCTGATCGACGTCATGATTAGCGGACAGCACGGTCAGCAGATCGTGCAAATCCCGGCCCGAAACATTGCGCACATCGTATTCTTTGAGCAGTTGCAAGCTCTGCCGGCTCATGCCGTAGCGCGACTCCGGCGTGCCGACCACCTTGCCGCTGACATCCAGCAAAGGCGCGGGCTTGCCGGCATTGGAAGAGGAAGCCGCGGCGACGAGCGGCCGCCAAGGCAGTTGGCCGCCGATTGAAGCGGGAAAAGCCGATATTGTGTTCATCACGGACTCTATTTGTCATTTTTATCTATATCGGCAGATTAATTGGAATTTTTAGCTCTTTTAAATCCACGCCTGCGCAAGGAAAATGGCGCAATCGGAAATTGCCAAACCGGCAAGCGCATGGAATAGTGAAATAGCCCTCTCTTCCTGAAGGTGCGCCATGGCCGCCACGCTCAAACTGTCCCAACTGATAGGCTCCCTCAGCTACGCGCTGGATATCACGGAAGGCCAGCCGGAAGGTCATTGCGTGCGCAGTTGCTGGATAGGCATGCATATAGGCCGCGCCATCGGATTGCCGCCGCAGGAGCTATGGGACCTGTACTACGCCATCTTGCTGAAGGATCTGGGCTGCAGCAGCAACGCCGCCCGCATCTGCGAGCTCTATCTCACCGACGACCGCGGCTTCAAACAGGACTTCAAGCGGGTTGGCCTGGGTTTGCCGAAAATGCTGGGCTTCGTGTTTTCCAACACCGGCACTCACGCCGCCGGCTGGAGCCAGCGCGCGGCCTCCATTCTCAACGTGCTGCTGCGCGGCAAGGAAATGGCCGACGAGCTGATCAATACCCGCTGCCACCGCGGCGCGGATATCGCCCGCCAGCTGCGCTTCAACGACAATGTGGCGCGCGGCATCCAGTATCTGGACGAGCACTGGGACGGCTCCGGCAGGCCGCTGGGCCTGCGCGGCCAGGCCATCCCGCTGAACGCGCGCATCGCGCTGCTGGCGCAAGTGATAGACGTGTTCAACGTCACCCACGGACGCCATGCCGCGCTGGACGAAGCCGTCGCGCGCGGCGGCGGCTGGTTCGACCCGGAACTGGTGGCCGCTTTCCGCAGCGCCGCGCGCGACGACGGCTTCTGGCAGAAACTGGAGTCGGACGATATAGAACAGGCGGTGCTGGAGCTGGAGCCGGCGCAATGCACGGTGCCGCTGGATGAAGACTATATGGACGAAATCGCAGAAGGCTTCGGCCAGGTGGTGGACTCCAAAAGCCCGTTCACCGCCGGCCACAGCCACCGCGTGGGCCATTACGCCGAACGCATCGGCATGGAGCTGGGGCTGGATGCGCCGCGCCGGCGCTGGCTGAAGCGCGGCGCGCTGCTGCACGATGTGGGCAAGCTGGGCGTCAGCAACACCATCCTGGACAAACCGGGCAAGCTGACCGAGCAGGAATGGGAAGCGGTGAGGCGCCATGCCGCCTACACCGAAACCATTCTGGGGCGGATCGAATCGTTCTCGGAACTCGCCCGCGTCGCCGGCGCCCACCACGAAAGGCTGGACGGCGCCGGCTACCCGCGAGGCTTGAAGGCGAGCGAAATCGCGCTGGAAACCCGCATCATCACGGTGGCCGACATTTTCGACGCCATTCACGCCGCCCGCCCCTACCACCCGGAAAACCCGGTGCCGGTAACGCTGGACATCATGCGCCAAAGCCTGGGCAAGGCGCTGGACCCGGCCTGCTTCGCCGCGCTGGAAGGCGTGCTGCGCGAGGAAGACGCGCTGGAGAGCGACACGATATGCCTGACCTGAAGCCGGCAAGTCGATATGAATGACGGACTACGCGCGCTGGCCGACGCCTTGGCGCTGGATTCGCCTCGGCGCGAATCGCTGCGTTTGCGCTTCGGCCTGGCCTGCGCCTTGCGCGTCGCCCACCTGCTGGAAAACCCGGAACTGGCCGCCGCCCTGGAAGGGCTGAAAGCCTATCTGGCCGGAGACATCTCGCGCCCGGCCTTGAATGTCCTGGCCCTCCGCTCGGCCGAACTCGCCCGCTCCCACCCCGGCTCGCCGTCGCTGGACGGCTGCGGACACGCGGCGGTCTCCGCCAGCCATGCCGTGGCCATGGCGCTGTCAGGCCGCGCGCTGCAAGCGGCGGAGTACGCCGCCTACGCCGCCGTCTATGGCCAGGGCGGCTATGGCGCGGCATCAGAGCCGGAAGCGTTCGCGCCGGAATTCGACTGGCAGATCCGCCTGCTGCGAGAGCTGGCAAAAAGCGAATAAGCGCCGACCACTTCCTCCAATATGGTCCTGACCATTACAATCACGGGCTCCACCACCCTCGCCCGCCACGACCACCCATGCACTTCATCTTCGACATAGACGGCACGCTTTGCTTCGATGGCCTCACCATCAGCCCCGCCATCCAGCATTCACTGGACGAGCTGGAACGCCAAGGCCACACAATCGGTTTCGCTTCCGCCCGTCCCTACCGCGACATCCTGCATCTGCTGGATGAGCGCTTTCACAACAAGCTGTTTGTCGGCTCCAACGGCGCCATGACCTACCAACAGGGCGAGCTGTGCGACATCCAGCCGCTGCCCAGGCAAACCATGGGCGGCCTGTTTGAACTGACCGAGAAGCTGCAAGCCTCGTTTCTGGTGGACCTGCCTTGGCACTACCACTTCAGCGGCGATGAAGATCACCCCTTGATGAGCCTGGTCGATCCGCAAAACCGGGCCAGCCGCGTGCCTCGCGACGATATCCGCCTGCCGGTCAAACTGCTGGTCACCACCTGCAACGATATCCCCGGCCTGCATCAGGCGCTGGCGGAAAGAGACGATATCGCCATCCATCATCACTCCGACCAGCAGATCGTCGACATCACCGCCGCCGGCGTGGACAAGATGGCCGCGCTGCGCCGCCATGGCATCTCGCCGGAACAGCTGGTCTGCTTCGGCAACGACAGCAACGATCTGCCCATGTTCTCCGCCGCCCGGCATACGGTACAGGTGGGCGAGCATCCGCAGCTCAAGCCGCTGGCGACAGAACAGATCCTGCGGGATGCCGGCACTGAGCTCGCCTTGATCGGCGCGATGCGCCGCCTGGGCGAACGCTACGCCGCCTAGGTCTCCGCCATCGCCCCCAGGCTGGCCGCCGTCACCATGGCCAGCCCGGCCAGCTGCCAGGGGGCGAGAGCCTGGCCCAAGAGCACGGCTCCGGCCAGAACCGCGACCGCCGGCTCCAGGCTCATCAACACGCCAAATGGAGCGGGATTCAGCCTGCGCAAGGCGGCAAGCTCCAGCAGATACGGCAGAACCGGCATCAATAATGACAAGCCTGCCAACTGCGCCAGCTCGCCCGGCGCAGGCGCTCCGCCCAGCCAACAAAACGGCGCGGCCAGCAAGCCGGCAAAGGGAAGCGCCAGCGCCACGCCGTCGCAGCCTTGGCAAACCTCTCCCGCGCGACGGAGCAAAATGATGTAGGCCGCCCAGCATGCCGCGCCCATGGCCGCCCAAGCCAGGCCAGCCATATCCACCGTCCAGCGCTCGCCATGCCTGGCCAGCGCCAGAATGCCGAGCAACGCCAACAGCGGCCACAGGCCGCGCCGCGGACGGGTGTCCGCCCGCCAGGCCAGCCATAGCGGGCCCAGCAAATTGATAGCCGCGGCCAGGCCTTGCGGCAAGGTGCGAATCGCCGCGAAGAACCCCATCAGCATGCCGGCCATCGCCGCGCCCAACAGCAGGGTGACCAGCCATGCGCCTCGCGGCAGCCGGGACAGCTTCGGCCGCCGCCATAGCGACAGCATGACGGCCGCGATCGCCAGACGCCATGCCGTCGCGCCGAAGACGCCCAGTCTGTCGACGAGAGCTTGCGACAAGGCCGCGCCGAACTGCACGCAGCACATGGACAAGATGGCCAAGCCGGCCCCGGACAGACTGCGCCCCCGGTGCGCCCAGCCCGCCGCCTCAATAGGTGACGAATTCACCTCGCAGCCTCCGTTTCATCTGCCTATGCCGCTCCTCCCACTCCGGCGCCAACCCATCGCCGCCGCGATGCACCAGCGCAGCGCCGCCCAGCGCCGCCCTGGCCTTCGCGATGACGGCATCGACGTCATCCTCGCCGCTCTCGATCAAGCGGAACAACACCAGGGCATGCCGCATATCGTCGGTGACCAGGCCGATGCGAGCGGCCCGGGCCGCATCCGGGCCATTGACGCCGATGGACCAGCGCGCCCGACGCAGCATGACGGCATCGTTGGCGCCGTCGCCCATCGCCACCAGCCGTTCCCAGCCTCCCGCCCGCCGCGCCAGACTCAAGGCGAGCGCCGCCTTGGCCCTGTCCCCCACCATGGCGCATGCCTCGACAATGCGGCCCAGCATGGTCGGCGCGGGTCCGCGCGCGCGCTCGCCCGGCAAATAGGAGATGCCCAACTCCTCGCGGTAGAAACGCTGGAAGCGCTGCCTCAGCAGCATCTTGCCGGCATGGGAAAAATGCCGCCGCCGCGTCCCGCCGTCCATCCAGACTTCGGACAATCGATCTATCAATTGGCAAGCGTCCCGCAGATAGCGCTGCGCCAGCGCCATCTCCCGCTCCCAAAGGCCATGCTTGCGCAAGCAGGCCTCGGCCTCGATCAATGGAAATGGCGAACCGAGCACCCGCGTCGGCTGCAACCAGCCGCAACGGGCCGCCACCTCGCGGTACGGCTGCTGAGGCGCGGTGGTGATGCCGGCCAGCGTCCAGCCCATTCGCGCCAAGCCTCGCGCCATTTCCTCCGCGCCGGGCGTGGCCGCGGAGCGCAGGGCCAGCCCCTCCAGATAGGCGTAATCGGCGCCCGCGGCCAATAGCAGCGGCAAGGCGAAAATGGTGTCCGTCCCCTCTTGAGCCAGCGTGTAGCCACCCTCCGGCGCCGCGCCTTCCCGCAAACCGGCAGGACGCCGCAGCCCCAGCGTATCGCCGCTGAATGCGTGGTAGGCCTCGCGATACAATATCTGCCCGTAAGACGGCGTCGCGTCCTCCCCACCGCCCTCCGGCTTCAATTTGGAGGACAGCGCCTCGGCGATGAAGTCGCCGAGAAACAACGGCCCTTCGACATCGCTGGCCAATAACCAGCCTTCGCCGCGCGCATTCGCCCCGTCGGCCAGCTCCCGCAGGCTGCGGCCCCGCGCCAGATCGCCGGGATCATCCTGTTTCATCGCACATCCTCCCATGCGGAACGACATGCACTCGGTATAGAAAGGGGCGAAATCCGCAACAAGCGCTTGCGGTTTGCCCCTAGCGAGCGCCGCAACAGTCCTAGCGGTATACTGTTCTCATAATCCAGAAGCGAGCCTTAGCCATGATCCTGATTCATACGCCCAGCCCCAAGGAAATCGACGCTTACCTGCAGCTATTCCGTCAGGCGATGCCGGAAGAAACCTTTGTCGACCACGCGCGCGCCGACCCCGCCATGGTCCGCCATCTGGTGGCTTGGGGCATTCCGGACGGGATGCTGCCGACGCTGACGCGGCTGGAGGGCATCTTCATGCTGGGCGCAGGCGTGGACAAGCTGCTGTCCCACCCGGAGCTGCCGCCCCATTTGCCGGTCTACCGCCTGCTGGACGGCGGCATGACCGCGCAGATGATCGAATACATCCGCTACGGCGTGCTGGGCTATCAGCGCAATATGGATCTGTATCGCCGCGAACAAGCCGCCGGCCAATGGCGCAAACTGGCGCCGAGGCTGCCGGCCGACGTCCATGTCGGCATTCTGGGCCTGGGAGAGATAGGCGCGGCGGTAGCCAAAGCGTTGGCGCATGACGGCTATCAGGTCAGCGGCTGGAGCCGCAGCCCCAAGCACATCAACCACGTGCATAGCCTGCACGGCGAAGCCGGGCTGGAGAAACTGCTGGAAAGCTGCGACGTGGTGGCCTCCGTGCTGCCCTCCACTCCGCAAACCAAGGGTCTGCTCAATGGCGAGCGGCTGTCGCTGATGAAGCCGGGCTCGATGCTGATCAACTCCGGGCGCGGCGACCTGGTGGATGAACAGGCGCTGCTGGCCCTGCTGAACAATGGCCACATCCGCTGCGCCCAGCTGGACGTATTTGGCGTGGAGCCGCTGCCGCACGATCACCCGTTCTGGCGCCATCCCGCGGTCGCCCTCACCCCGCATATCGCCGCCGTCACGCTGCGGCAGGAGGCGGTGAGCCAGATCGTGGATAATCTGCGCCGCAAAGCGCATGGCGAAGAGATGACCGGCCAGGTGGAGCGCGGCCAGGGCTACTGAGCCGGCATCAGGCCCACACCACGCCTTCGGTCAACACCTCCTCGGCGCGCTGCAAGGCGGCGGCCAGGTCGGGCTGCAGATTGTCCTCGCCCAGCCGCTCGGCCAGCCGCGAGCCTTCCAGCAGGTCCAGCACCTCGTCGGCCGCGCCGCACAGGATCAGGCTCTTGCCATTCTCCCGCAAGCGGGCCCGCAGCGCCTCCAGCGCCAACAGCCCGGTGGTGTCCAGCATCACCAGCCGGTGCAGCTGCAGAATCACCACCCGCGCGCGCGGCGCTTCCTGCAAAATGGTGTCGATGCAGTCCGCCGCGCCGAAAAACAGCGCGCCCTCGATGCGGAACGCCGCGCAGCCGTCCGGCACGCTTTTGCCGGCGATGCTGTGGCGTTCGTACAGCTGAGCGTATTCCGGCTTGAGCTGATGCGCGCCGGTGTGGCTGGCCATGCTGCGGATGAAAAACACCGCCGCCATCAGCAAGCCTATCTCCACCGCGATGGTCAAATCGAAAGCCACCGTCAGCACAAAGGTGGTGACCAACACCGCCGTGTCATGACGGGGAAACTGCCGCGCCTTGCGGATATCCCAATCGCCCATTTTCAGGGACACCGACACCAGAATCGCCGCCAGCGCGGCCAGGGGCACATGGTTGGCCAAAGGCGCGGCCAGCAACAGCACCGCCAACAGCAAGGCGGCGTGGAAGATGGCCGCCAGCGGGCTGCGCGCGCCGTTGCCGACATTGGTGGCCGAACGCACCACCGCCCCGGTGGCGGGAATGCCGCCGAAAAACGGCACCACCATATTGGCGATGCCCTGGCCCATCAGTTCCTGATTAGCGTCGTGGCGGTCGGCGGTAAGGCTGTCCACCACCACCGCGCACAACAAGGACTCGATCGCGCCCAACAAAGCGATGGTGAAGGCCGGCGCCAGCAAATCGGACAGATGCGTGGGGTTCAGATCCAGTCCGGCCGGCATAGGCAAGCCTTGCGGAATGCCGCCGAAACGGCTGCCCAGGGTGGCCACCGGCAAATCGAACAGCGCCGTGGCCAGCGTGGCCAGCATCAGGGCGACGAATGGAGACGGCGCCAGCCGGTTCAGCTTTTTCGGCCACAGCAGAATCAGCGCCAACAAGGCCGAGGACAACAGCGTCGTCGGCCAATGCAAGCCGGAGAAATGCTCGCGCAGCGCCGCCATCACGGCGAAAAAGCCGGACGGCATCTTGGCGATGGGCAGGCCGAAAAAGTCCTTGAGCTGCGTCAGGAAGATCAGCACCGCGATGCCGTTGGTGAAGCCGGTGATCAGCGGCATCGGAAAAAAGCGTATCACCTGCCCCAGCCGCAGCGCGCCCATCAACACCAGCATGGCGCCGGCCATGAAGGTGCAGATCAGCAGATTGGCCACGCCGTATTTGCTGACGATGCCGTAGAGAATGACGATGAAGGCGCCGGTCGGCCCGGTGACGCATAGCCGAGTGCCGCCCAGCATGGCGGCCAGCGCGCCGGCGATCACCGCGGTGACGATGCCGGCCTGAGGCGACACGCCGCTGGCGATGGCGAAGGCCATGGCCAAAGGCAAGGCGACGATGCCGACTGTGGCGCCGGCCATCAGGTCGGCGCGCAATTGCTTGCGGTCGTAGTGTCTCAGCGTATCCAGCAGACGGGGACGAAACGCCAACGCGCTCATTACGGATGCCTTCCTGTTGCGGCCACGGTATGCTATCAGCCTAGCCCATGGCGGACAGAGCCGCCTTTAGCTTGATCAAGGGAGAACGCAATGGAACACCGCCCCGCCAATGTCGTGAATATCCATGACGCGCCGAGCAAGGACTATCAAGAAGGACAACATTGGGGCGGCAGCTATCAGCCGCTGACGCCGGTTCTGGATCAGCAAAAGGGCCGATTGGGCGTCAACCTGACCCGCCTGCCGCCTGGCCGCGCCGGCTGCCCTTTCCATAGCCACGCGCTGGAAGACGAGGTATTTTACATCCTGTCCGGCCGCGGCCTGTTCCGCTATGGCGACAAGATCTGCGAGGTTGGTCCCGGCGATTGCCTGTCCTGTCCGGCCGGCAGCGGCGTCGCCCATCAACTGGCCAATCCTTTCGACGAAGACCTGGTCTACCTGGGCATGGGCCGCAACGACCCCAACGAAGTCTGCCACTACCCGGACAGCGGCAAGGTGCTGGTACGCAGCCTCGGCCAGGTGGGATATCTGGAAAAAGCGGCGTATATGGATGGCGAGGCGGAGCTGCCCAAGATTTTTTCTATGCACAGAAAGTAATCGGCGTGCCGCTATCCGCCAAACGATTCAGATGGTAGACGGCGGCGCAGCCCTGGCGATGAAGCGTCCAACCTTGTAAATCATTGGCGGAACGCCCGGCCAAGCCGGGCTTCCGCCGAGCCGAGTTGATTTGCCTGGCGCGCGGGCAAGGCCTGCCCACTCTACGCCATATTGCCAACCGGGCCGTAGGGCGGAATCCCGGCTTTCAGCCGGGAGTTCCGCCGAGGTCGTTGCCCAGTTGGTCGGCGGAACGCCCCGAGGGGGCTTCCGCCCTACATGGACTTGAATTGGGCGGCGAAGCTGCGGCTGAGCGGCAGCTTGTCGCCGCCATCCTTCAGCAATACAAAGCTGCGGCCCAACATGTCCTGCTCGATGCCTCGCACCGCCGACAGCCGCACGATCAGTCCACGATGGATTTGCGCGAACAGACGCGGGTCCAGGCGCGAGGCCAGTTCTTTCAAAGGCGTGCGGATCAGCTGGGTTTCGCCATCCAAAGCCAGCTCGGTGTATTTGTCGTTGGCCTTGAAATAGCGCACCTCGTCCACCGAGATCAGTCGCTTGTTATTGCCCAAGCCCGCCGTGATCCAGTTGAGGTACTCCGTTGGCGCTTCCGCGGCTGGCGCCGGAGCGGCGATAGGCGAAGGAGCCATCTGCTGCAAGCGGCTGATGCAGCGCAGCAGCCTGACGTCGTCTATCGGCTTGAGCAGATAGTCCAGCGCCGCCGCGTCGAACGCCTGCAAGGCATATTCATCGTAAGCGGTGACAAACACCACGCGGCAGCCGGCCACGCTGCGCGCCACCGCCATGCCGTCCAGACCCGGCATGCGGATGTCGAGAAACGCAAAGTCCGGCCGCAAGCGATTGATTTCCGCCAGCGCGCTGACGCCGTCATGGGCGACGGCGGCAATGGCCAGTTGCGGCCACAGCCGCGCCAGCGCGGATTGCAAAGCCGCAGCCAGCAGGGGTTCGTCATCGGCGATCAGAGCGGTAGGCATGGACAATTCCGGTTTCAACCATCCCGACATTATGCAATCGGCAAGGCCAACTCCGCCAGCACGCCATGCGGCTCGGCGGGCGATAGCCGCAAACTCGCCGCTCCGCCATACAAGGCCGTCAGCCGATCGCGGATATTGGCGAGGCCTACGCCGCAGGGCGAGGATGCGCCGATGCCGACGCCGGTGTCGCGCACCGACAGGCAAAGCCTGCCGTCGCGCTGTTCCGCGTGGATCTTCAGCTCTCCCCCCGCCACGCAGGGCTCCAGGCCATGCTTGAGCGCGTTCTCCACCAAGGGCTGCAACAGCAAGGGCGGCAATGGCAGCGGCTTCAGCTCCTCGGCAACCTCCACTGCCACCCGCAGCCGCTCGCCCATACGGATGGCGGCGATGTCCAGCAAGGCGCCCACCAGCTCCAATTCCTGCCCCAGCGTGCCCTGGGCATTGCGGCTGCGCGCCAGGCTGGCGCGCAAATAGGTATTCAGGTGTGACAGCATTTTAGACGCGCGCGGCGGATCGATCTCGATCAGGCTTTGCACATTGGCCAGGGTATTGAACAGAAAATGCGGCTCGATCTGCGCCTGCAGCATCGCCAGCTGCGCCGCCGTCTGCGCCTCGCGGCTTTCCGCCTCGCGCCGCTGCGTAGCCTCCAGTTCGCCGGCCAGGGCGCGGGAGCGGAAGTAATAAAGCGACAAGGACATGGCGAACAAGGCGACCAAGGCCACGGCCAGCAGCAAGCGCAGGCCTGCATCCGCCGACCACGATTGCGTCACTTGCGCCAAGACATCGGTCGCGCCCAGCCAGGCCGCCAGCTTGAAGCCTATGGGCACGGCGACCAGCGAGACCAGCAGGTAAATCGCCATCCGCCCCACTGCCCAGCGCTGCAGCAGCTCCGCCATGCCCCAGCAGCAGTAGCCGATTGAAAATGAAATCAGCAGACTGCTCTTCAGCTCCGACCAGCCAAACAGAGCGGTGAAGAACAGCGCGATCGCCAAATTGACGATATTCAGGAAAAAAAGCCCGCGCCCATCTACGGCGAACTTGCCTATTTGCATAGCCGTCTCGCTCATCTACAAGAAGTAATCGAATACCCATTGCCAAACCTGCCGGCCATTGGCCACGCCATACTGCGTCAGCGGCGCGCCGTCGAAACGCTGCCATTGCAGCGCGATATCGCTGGGCCCCAGATGATAGCGGACTTCGGCCCAATTCATGCCGCTGTGATCGATCAGGCTGGCCTGGCGCATCGCCGTCACATCCAGATGATCGATCACAGCGTCTTGCCAGCTGGCGCGCAGCAATGCCGCGCGCTGGGTCAACAGCGCCGTCGAGCTCATCATTTGATAGCGATAAGGGCCATAGAACGGACTTTGCCTGAGCCGGCTCCAATCCGCCGCGTCAGGCGCCGCGCCGTCATATTCGCCTTCCAGCGTCAGGCTGAGCTTGTTTTCGCCCGTCCAGGTCGCGCCCAGGGCCAAGCGGTTGCGCCAGTTCCCATCCGGCGCGCCCAGCCAGCGCCGCCAATCGCTATCCGTTTTTCCGCCCGCCCATTCCACGTAGCCGACGGTGGAATCGCTCAGCACATGGCTGAGATTGAAACCCAGCTGCGGCGAGCCGCCCCGCTGGCGGAACAGCAGCCACTGCGGGTTCCAGCTTTCGGAAAAACGATAGCTGAAGGCCAGCAGCATCCTTTCTCTTGGATTGCTCGCCCCCCAATCCAGGCTCAAGCCGTTGCCGCTGGGCGCATCCGCCAGCTTGGGCGACCAGATGGCGGTCAGCGATGCGGCGTCCCACAGCTTTTGCCAACGCAGCATGGCATTGCCCAGCCGGTTTTCGCGCAAGCTTTCCTGGTCGGCCGACACCACCGAGCGCACCGCGCCCTCGCCCAGAAAATCGGTGGGGTTGTAACCCAACCCCACACCGTAGCGGGTGTTGATCCGGCCGGCATCCACTATATTGTCGCTGCCGAATTCATGGCTGAGATACGCTTCGCGCAGCGTATTGACGCCATGGCTGCGCTCGAGCGAATCGGCAAAGCTTTGGTCCAGCCGATCGGAGAATACCCCGCGCCAATCGGCGCTCAGACGCCCGTCCCAACGGTAGTCTGCCGACAAGCGCTGGGAACCTGGCCGAGAAGGCATCGCCACCGCCGCGGCCTCGAGCAACAGCTTCCAATCGCGCGGTTTTTCCGCGGTGAGATCGGCATGATCGGCCAATTGCAGCGCCGCGGCGTCATCATCCGCCCATGCCGCGGCGGCCAGCAACAGCAAAGGCCAGGCCCAGATCGCTCGCATCGCTTACTCCGCCCGGAATCGCGGCAGGTAATCGCGCTGCAGCCAGGCTTCCGGCACCTCGCGCCAGGCGAAATCGCTATTGCGCATCACTGTCACCCACTTGGGGTTGAGCCCGTCTATGATCACGGTCTCGGTGGGACGCTCCTGCCCCAATACCTGTTGATAGCCGCGGTAGTAGGCGGTTTTCAGCAGACTGCCACTTTCGGAATAAAACCTGGCCTTGCGGCTGCGGTAGCCATTGACGTCCAGCCATAGCTCGATGGCGTGGTAGGTGACGCTGCCGTTGCGCGCCGCCAGCTTCAGCTTGTAGCAGCGGCGCGTTTGGCGGTCGCCGTCCTGAATATCCTCTTCGCCCTCCAACTTGGCCGCATAGTCCAGCGCCAGGTTCACCGTCATCACGTCGCCATTGGACGCCTGGCCCAGCAGGCGCTGCTGCGGCGAGATCGGCACGCTGGCCTTGCTGGCCGGGTCGTAAAACCATAAATCGTTGCCATTCTTCAGCATCAGCTTGCCGGCGTCGCGCGCCGGGCTGACGAAACGAATCAGGCTGCGATACTGGCCGCTGCTGGCGTCGGCGCGGGAATACACCGCCAGCGAATTGCGCTCATTTTCCTTGCCGTCCTTATATCCCACCAGCGACACCATCACGCCGAAAGGCTTGCCTGGATTGCGCACCGCGTCGCTCGCGGCCAGTATCTGCTGCGCATCGGGCGCGGCCTGAGCCAGCTGGCTCAACAAAGCCAGGGCGGCGGCTGTCATCATTGCTTTCATTTTTATCTCCTCAGGCGTGGCGCAAGGCATCGACGATCACGGCGCGGGCGGCGCGGCGGGCCGGCCACCAGGCGGACACGGCGGCCATCAGCCCCAGGCCCAGCACGGTATTGCCTATCAAGCGCCCCTCGCCCCACAAGCTGACATAGATGGGCGACGGGTCCACTTGTCCTGGCGGCAGCCAGGTCAGGCCGGCATGATTGATCAGCCAGGCGAAGATCAAGCCGGAGAGCACGCCCAGCGCGCTGCCGGCCACGCCCAGCATCACGCCCTCGCACAGGAACATGCGCTGGATGCCGCGGCGGCGCAGACCCATGGCGCGCAAGGTGCCGATTTCCACCGTGCGCTCCAGCACCACCATATTCATGGTATTGGCGATGGTGAACAGCGCCACGCAGCCAATCAACACCGACAAAAATCCAAAAATGGTGCCGAACATGCCGGTAATCTGGCCGTATTGCGGCTGCAGTTGGGTAAAGTCGTACACCACCAGCGGCTGATCCTTCAAGGAAGCGGCGAACAGCTGATTCAACCGCGCCTTGGCCGCCGGGATCTGGCTGGTATGCCGCAGCTGCAAGGAGATAGCGGTGACCCGCGGCGGTTCAGCGCCGTACACCAGCTTTTGCGCCGCTGCCAGATGCATGCTGATGAACATATCGTCCAGCTGCTTGACGCCCATGCTCTTCACCTTGGCCACCTGCAGCTTGGCGACATTGGGCGCGCCGCCGGCGCTGGCGGCCAGCAGTTCCAGGCTGCGATCAGCGACCGGTTTCGGCGCGGCGTCGGCCAGGGCCTGAATATCGGCCGGCATGTCCGGCTTGTTTTTATCGGTGGCCGCGGCAGGCCGGCCCGCGCAATCCGCCTCTTTGCCGCTTTCGCACAGTTGCAACACTCGGGCAAGGCCCTTGCCTATCACCACGCTGTCCTGGCTGGTGCCGGTCAGCGCCGAAGGTTTGCTCTTGTCCTCGAAGTGGTAGTCATTCCACTGCCGCAACTGGTTCTGCCCCGCCACGTCCACGCCGGAGGCGAACACGGTGCGCGAGGCGCCGGCGGCGTAATGGCCGGCGATGCCGCCCAAGGACAGCGAGGGTGTGACCACGGTCAGCATGGGCTTCAGCACCGGATCATTTGCCACCGTTCGCATGACTCGCTGGTAATCGCGGATGGCGTAGGCCGCCGGATTGCCGTCGCCGTAGTTGAAGTAATCGCGCTGCTGGATTTCCAGATGGCCGTCGGCGCGGACCATGCTGGTCTGCAGGCCATATTCCACGGTGCGGTTATAGCCGCCGAACAACAGCAAGGCGGTCACGCCCACCACCATGGTGCCCAAGGTGGCGATGGTGCGGCGGCGATTGCGCAACAGATTGCGCCAAGCCAGTTTCACGGTGCTCATGCCATCTCCTTTTGCGCGGGATGCGCCGCGCGGGCCACTCGGCCGTCGCGGACTTGATAATGATCGTCGGCGGCGGCGATCACTTGCGGATCATGCGAGGAAAACACCACCGTCAGCTGATATTCGCGCTGCAGGGCGCGCAGCAAGGACAAGATCGCGCCGCCGGTCTGGCTGTCCAGATTGGCGGTCGGCTCATCGGCCAGCACCAGCGACGGCCGATGCGCCAAGGCGCGCGCGATGGCTACCCGTTGGCGCTGGCCGCCGGATAACTGGCCCGGGCGCTGCCTGGCCTTGTCGGCCAGCCCCACGGCATCCAGCAACTCCATCACCCTGCCCTTGCGCTCGCTTGCCGGCAGCTTGGCCAACAGCAATGGGTACTCGACGTTCTCATAGGCCGACAGCACCGGCAGCAGATTGAAATTCTGGAAGATGAAGCCGATATGCCGGGCGCGGAAATCGCTCAAGGCATCATCCTTGAGCTGGGTGATGTCCTGCCCGGCGATGGCGATGCTGCCCTTATCCGGCCGGTCTATGCCGCCGATCAGATTCAACAAGGTGGTCTTGCCGCTGCCGGATGGCCCCGCCAGCACGGTAAAGCAGGCCGGGCGAATCGCCAGCTCTACCTCCAGCAGGGCGGGAACCGTCACCTGGTCCAGCCGATAATGCTTGTCTACGCCATGCGCTTCTACGCTCCACATCATGTGTCCCTTCGCTCAGGATTGATGAACAGAATGTAAACCCCAACACCGATTACAACACCGTCATGCGACAGAACGCATCCAGCCGGCGCGAAATGCAAGCAGACGGCGCGAAATGCGCGGCATCGACAGCCGCTTGCGGCAGGCGTAGCATGAAACCATGACTCCAGCATGGAATAGGTGCGCAGATGACGTCTGAAAAAATCCCGGAAGACAGCCCCGCCAACGAACTCCAGCCCCCCAACACGCCGGCCAAGCCGCGCCGCCCATCGGCCCGCGCCCGCAATGTGGCGCGCGTGCACGACGAATCGGTGGAAATCATCCAGCACACCAGCCAGCAGCCGATGGCGCTGCAAGTGGCCACGGCGCCGCATGGCAGCGACGAAGACAGCAACAGCGCCGAACTGCCTGGCAGCTATCCTTACGCCGCCCGGATGCGCCGCGCCGACTACGAGCGGCAAAAACAGGAATTGCAGATCGAGCTGCTGAAAGTGCAAAGCTGGGTCAAGGAAACCGGGCAGAAAATCGTCATACTGTTCGAAGGCCGCGACGCCGCCGGCAAGGGCGGCACCATCAAGCGCTATATGGAACACCTCAATCCGCGCGGCGCGCGCGTGGTGGCGCTGGAGAAACCCAGCGAGCAGGAACGCAGCCAATGGTATTTCCAGCGCTATATCGCCCACCTGCCCAGCGCCGGCGAAATCGTTTTTTTCGACCGCTCCTGGTACAACCGCGCCGGGGTGGAGCGGGTGATGGGCTTCTGCAACGCGCACGAATACCTGGAATTCATGCGCCAGACCCCGCAGCTGGAGCGCATGCTGGTCAATAGCGGCGTCAAGCTGTTCAAGTTCTGGTTCTCGGTCAGCCGCGAAGAACAACTGCGCCGCTTCATCTCCCGCCGCGACGATCCGCTCAAGCACTGGAAGCTGTCGCCCATCGACATCCAGTCGCTGGACAAATGGGACGACTACACCGCCGCCAAACAAGCGATGTTCTTCCACACCCACACCGGCGACGCGCCGTGGACGGTGGTGAAATCCGACGACAAGAAACGCGCCCGCCTGGGCTGCATCCGCCACTTCCTGTCCCAATTGGACTATCCCGGCAAGGATGCCCGCGTCGCGCGCGGGCCGGACCCGCTGATCGTCGGCAGCCCGGACGATATGCTGGGCGCGGAAGAGCAAGACAAGCTGGCCTTCTGAAGCCTTGCCGGCAGATGGGGGCTCTCTTGCCGGCGCAGTCAAAGCCGTCGCATGACGCGGCGGCTGGCTGTTGCCAGGCGAGACGAGGCCTGGGGACAGAACCCGCGCCGTCCAGGGCGCGATCGATCAAACGATGCCGAGCTGGTCTGCGGCCATGTCGCTTGTACCCTGTCCTTTATGATGGAACCGGTTATTTCTCACAGCCTTGTTGTTTGTCATTGTCAAAACCCATGACATAATCCATTTTCATCGGCATTCAGCCGACCCAGCCAGACAAAGACAGCACACGCAGATGATTCGCCTACTACGATTTGCACGCTCAGCCTCCTCATGTTCCGTTCTTTGGACGGCGCCTTCGTTCAAGCGTCTACATCTGCCGCGCCTCGGCGCCAGCCTGCTTGGAACGGCCGTCCTGTCCGCGGCTTTGTCTCTTGCCCCGCGCGCGCAAGCCGAGCCTCAGGAGACGCTGACCGTCGCCGGCAATATCGTCAAATTCACCGACGCATCGAATAAAAGCTATGTGCTGACCTGGTCCGATCTGGACAAGTTGCCGCGCCACGCCATCACCACCGCCACGGAATGGACGCCCAAAGGCACCTTCGAGGGGCCGCTCTTGCGCGATGTGCTGGCAAAAGCGGGCGCCAAAGGCCAGAAAATCAAGCTTTACGCGGAGGACGATTACAACGTCACCATTCCCGCATCCGATCTGGACCGCTACAACGTCATCCTGGCCAATCGCTGGAACGGCAAGCCCATGCGCCGGGAAGACTATGGCCCGTTCTGGCTGATGTACCCCTTGCCGAGCATGAGCGAGTCCGAGGTCAGCGGCGTCTTCATTTCCAAGCTGATCTGGCAAGTCTTCAGGATAGAAATCCGATGAGCCCAGGGAAGAGCCCGGCTAAGGGCGCCGCCTCATTCCTGAACGCGATGCGCCGCAGGCTATTCGACCTGGAGCGCTTTTTCGTCGCCTTTTCCCTGGCCGCCACGCTGCTGATCTCCTGGGCGCTCTATACCGCGGTAATCCAAAGACCCATCAACAGCAAGCCATCCGAGCTCTACTGGATGGTGACGCAGATGCAATTGACGCTGAACCGCCTGGAAATGGATGCCTGGCGCTACCGGGCCGGCCAGATATCGCAGGAGGATGTCGACAAGAGCTACGCGATCGCGGCCAGCAAGTACCGCATGTACTCGCACCCCTCTATCTCCCAAAACGCCCTGTCCAAGCTCGCGGGCTTCCCGGAACTCAGCCAGGAATTGAACGTTCTGTTCCAGCGCCCCCCAAGACAATGGAGCCAGCAGGACGCGCTGCAATTATCCAAAGACCTCGCCAAGCTTCGCCCCATGCTGGCGGAGTTCGCGGGCGAAGCCCGGCATCAGGAAAACAGCGACCTGGTGAATCAGATCGCCATGCTGAAAAAGCATCAGACCATGTATCTGCTCGGCCTGGTGTTCTGGCTGGTATTCCTGACCATCTTCTGGGTCGTGCTGCACCGCCTCGGCGAACTGAAGCGGCAAGCCGAGCGCCAAAAGCAGTTGTTCGAGAGAGAACAAGCCGCGCGCGAGGCGCTGGTGCAAACCGAACTGGCGCGCGACACCTTTCTCGCCACCATCAGCCATGAAATCCGCTCGCCGCTGCAAAGCATCCAGACCTGCGTGGAATTGCTGGAGTACAGCATTCCCCCCGAGACGGCGCATTACAATTACCTCACTCGCCTGAAACGCAGCACCGACCACCTGCTGACCCAGGTGCGCGACATCATGGATGTCGCCGCCCTGAAAAACCATAGGCTGGCATTGGAGCCTTCGCGAACCGACATGAAGGCGCTGGCGGAAGAAATGGAGCAAGCGCACCGCGGCAACGCCGAAGCCAAAGGCCTGCGCTTCTTCGTCAATTGCGGCGAGCTCCCTGTCCTGTGGCTGGATAGCGGCCGGCTGCGGCAAATCATCTGGAACCTGCTGACCAACGCCATCCGCTATACCGACCACGGCAGCATCCGGCTCAGCATCCGCTATCAATCGCCGCTGCTGCACATCGCCATAGAAGACACCGGCGTCGGCATCGCCGACGACATCAAGACCCAGCTCTTTCGCCCCTTTGCCAGAGGCAAGAACCGCCGCCCCGGCAGCAGCGGGCTAGGACTGGCCATCGTCCATGAACTGGTGACCTTGTTCGGCGGCCGCATCCAGGTGGAGAGCGAGGCCGGCGTGGGCACCTGTTTCCGCTTGCAGCTGCCGGCGCAACCGGTCACGGCGGAAGGCGCGTCCAACGCCGTCACCCCGCCTTGCATCCTGCTGCTGGACGACGACGATCAGATCCGGGAGTCATACCACGCCCTGCTCGAATCCAAGGGCTACAAAGTGGAGACCCTGGCCACGGTGCCCGATGCGATCGAACACGTTCAAACCGAGAAGTACGATCTGCTGCTGCTGGACTTGCAAGTCGGCAGCGCCAGCGGCTATGAAGTGGCCGAAGCGGCGCTGCAATCGCCGCACAACCGGCTGACGCCAGTGGTAGGCATGACCGCCTTCCGCCAAGAATTCAGCGACTCCCGGCAAACCTTGCTATTCGGCAAGCTGGAGAAGCCGTTCAACTTCGGTCAACTGCAACGCTATCTGCCATCCTTCGGCCAAATCTCCGCGGCCAACCGCCCGGAAGCCTTCCCCAGCCGATAAGCAGCCTCCAGCCTTCCCCGTGCGCCAGGCCCGCGGCGTCCGCTTGCGCGGCGCGGGCCCATGCCGTCGGCAGCCATCGCCGGCTTCAGCAAAAGGCAAAATTCACCTCATTCTCATTTGGATTCCCTTTATAATCGAATCCAAATTCGTCAAAATGCCAACATAATTGCCGTTCGCCTTTCCCTTCGCCCTCTCTAGCGGGAGCGAACGTTCATCCAGCCTTGCAGGAAACCGCATGAATAGCGCACCACAACGATGGGGCCGCCTGAGCACCCGCATCATTCTCGTCGCCGCCAGCGCCATTACCTTGGCTTTCGCCGTGATGATCGCGCTGATCGCCCGGCTCAACTATGAATCGGCCAAGCAGACCGGCTACCAACTCGCCGCCGAGCAAGCCAGCAGCTACGCGCGCAATGCCGAGAACATGCTGAACCTGTCTTTCGACCTGCCCCGCCGCCTGGCGGACGCGGCGCTGGCGCAAAAACGAAGCGGCCGCGCAGACCGCAAGCTGGCGGTGGACACCGCGCTGGAAATGCTGGCGCGCGCGCCGCAATCGCTTACTCTATGGATGCTGTGGGAACCCAACGCCTTCGACGGCAACGACAACGCCTACCGGCTGGACTGGCCCCACCACGATCCCAGCGGCCGCTTCACCCCCTATGTGATCCGCGACGCGCAAGGCCAGCCGGTGCAAGACGCGCTGATGCTGGACGCCACGGTCAAAACCTTCCCGCAATTCCGCGAACACCCGGAAACCTTCCAGCCCGACTATGAAAAGCCGGGCTGGGGCAATTTCTACTATCAGCCCAAGCAGCGCGGCCGCGACACGGTGACCGAGCCCTATAGCGACGAAGACCAAAGCGGCAAGAAGATTCTGGAAACCTCGCTGGTGACCGTGATCCGCGACGCGGCCGGCAAGATGCTGGGCGCGGCCGGCACCGACCTGGCGCTAGGCCAATTGCAGAAAGACTTCGGCCAGATCCGCATCAGCGAAACCGGCTATATCCGCATCCTGTCCGAAGGCGGCACCTATGTCGTCAATCCGGATGCCAGCAAGCTGGGCAAGCCGGTGGCCAGCGACGATACCCTCGCCTCCCGCCTGTCCGCCATCCGCGGCGGCGAGAGCTTTGTCTACGAGGACGGCGGCTTCACCCACTTCTTCCATCCCATCAAAGTCGGCGACAGCGGCCAATTCTGGACGCTGGGCGTCAGCATCCCCACTTCGGCCATCACCGGCGAGGCGCGCAAAGCCATGCTGGCCGCCATCGGCATCGGCGCGGTGGCCTTGGTCCTGATCCTGATTCTGCTCACTGCCGTCACCCGCGCGCTGACTCAGCCGCTGAACCGCCTGGCCGACACCATGGAACAGCTGGCCTCAGGCGGCGGCGACCTGACCGTGCGCATCGCCATCGCCAACCGCGACGAAATCGGCCGCACCGCCCACGCTTTCAACCACCTGATAGACAGCCTGCGCCAGATGTTCATCCATGTGCGCGAGCAAAGCCGCCAGGTTTCCGCCGCCGCGGCCAGCCTCAGCGGCGCGGCCGGCCAGGTGCATGACGCCTCGTCCCGCCAATCGGACGCCGCCAGCGCCTGCGCGGCCAGCGTGGAAGAAGTGACGGTGGGCGTGCAGCATATCGCCTCCACCGCGCAGGAAGCGGGCGAGATCGCCGGCGACACCGGCCGCCAAACCGCCTCCGGCGCGCAGATGGTCAGCCAGGTCACCGATGAGATCCGCCAGGTGATGGACAATATGCATGCCTTGGCCGAACGCGTGGCCGGACTGGGCGCGCGTTCGGAAGAAGTGTCCACCATCGTCGGCGTGATCAAGGACATCGCCGACCAGACCAATCTGCTGGCGCTGAACGCCGCCATCGAGGCCGCGCGCGCCGGCGAACTCGGCCGCGGCTTCGCCGTGGTGGCCGACGAAGTGCGCAAGCTGGCTGGCCGCACCACCGAGGCCACCGTGGAAATCGCCCGCATCGTCGAGGCCATCGGCGGCGAAACCCAACAAGTGGTCGGCGAGGTGCAGCGCGGCAGCCGCCAGGTGGATCAGAGCGTCGCCATCGCCGAGCAAGCCAACCGAGCCATCCTGGAAGTCAATGAGCGCAGCAGCCAATTGGCGGCCAGCATCATCGACATCGCCGCCGCCACCCGCGAACAATCCAGCGCCAGCGTGGAAATCGCGCAGAACGTGGAGCGCATCAGCTCGATGGCCCAAGCCAACAGCCAGGTGGTGGGCGACGTCAGCGCCTCGGTCACGCAGCTGCGCGAACTGGCGGCCGATCTGGAGCAACTGGTCGGCCACTTCAAGCTGTAAAGCCTAGCGTCCGGCCAGCCAGGCGGCGGCAAGCTCCATCAGAGCGCCGCCGCCTTGCTCATCCCGCGCTGGCTTTTCGCCCGGCGCGAGCGCGCGCCATCATCAGTCCGTCAGGTCAACCTTGTAACGCCGCAGCCAGGCGTCCAGCCCCAGGGCCATCTCCAGGCCGGCGCGCTCCGGCGCGGCGCTGATGCGGCCGAAGGGGCGGTCCAGCAAAGCCCGCGCCGCGCCCAGATCCAGCAAAGGCAATACCGGCGAGGCGGCGTCATCCAGCACCGCGCGCAGCGCCGTCCGCAAGCTGCGCTCGTAAGCGGGGTCCTGCGTCGCCGGATAGGGGCTCTTCACTCGCTGGGCTATGGAGTCCGGCAAGGCGTCCCGGCAGGCGGCGCGCAACAGGCTCTTCTCGCGGCCGTCGAAGGTCTTCATGCTCCACGGCGCGTTGAACACATACTCCACCAGGCGGTGATCGCAGAACGGCACTCGCACCTCCAGCCCCACCGCCATGCTCATCCTGTCCTTGCGGTCCAGCAGCGTCTGGACGAAGCGCGTCAGATGCAGATAGCCGATCTCGCGCATGCGCCGCTCCTGGGGGGAATCGGATGCCAGGCGCGGCGACTCGGCCAGCGCCTCGGCGTAGCTGTCGCGGCGGAAGGCTGGCAGCTCCAGCTTGGCGAGCCAGGCGGCGTCGAATAGCGATTTGCCGTCAAAATAACTGGCGATGCTGCGGTGAAGCCAAGGAAAGTCGTCGTTCGCCACCACCTCGGCGTCATGAAACCAGCGATAGCCGCCGAATACCTCGTCCGCGGACTCGCCGGATAGCGCGACGGTGGAGCGCGTTCGCACCGCCTCGAACAATTTATACAGCGAGGGCCACATATCGCCCCAGTTGGCGGGCGGCAGGTCCAAGGCCTCCAGCACCGCGTTCCGCAGTTCCGGATCCGCCATCGCCCCGCTGTCCAAAAGAATCTCCTCATGATTGGTGCCGGCGAAGGCCGCCAGATCCCGCACAAAGGGCGCGTCAGGCGAACCGCGCAGATGATCGGCGACAAAGGCCACGCCATTCGGGACGAAGTCCACGGAGAAGGAGCGCACCGGCCCCAGGCCCTGGACCGCCAGCTTGCGCGCGGCGAGCGAGGTGATCGCCGATGAATCCAAGCCGCCGGACAACAGCGTGCAGAGCGGCACATCGGCGATGATCTGCCGGGAGACGATATCATCCAGCAGCTCGCGCACGGTGCGTATGGTGGTGTCCAGACTGTCGGTATGCTCGCGCGCCTGCAACTGCCAATAGCGGCGCTTATGCACCCCGGACCTATCCACCATGACCACCTGGCCCGGCCTCACCTCATACATGCCGTCGAACACGGCGGCCTCCGGGGTCTTCACATTTTCGAACAGCTCGCGCAGCCCCGCCGCGCTCACCCGGCGGCGGGCTTCAGGGTGAGCCAGGATAGCCTTGGGTTCGGAGCCGAACAGCACCCCATCCGCCGTCGGATAGTAGTACAGCGGCTTGACCCCCATCCGGTCGCGGATCAGAAACAACTGTTCGCGCCGGCTATCCCACAAGGCGAAGGCATACATGCCGTTCAGACGCACGGTGAGATCTTCGCCCCATTGCAGGTAGGCCTTGAGCACCACCTCGGTGTCGCTGCGGGTGCGGAACACATGGCCCAGCCCCTGCAATTCGCGCCGCAGCTCCAGAAAGTTGTATACCTCGCCGGTGTAAACCAGACAGGCCAGCGTCCTGCCATCCTCCTCGGCCAGCATAGGCTGGCGTCCGCCTTCCAGGTCAATGATGGCCAGCCGCCTGTGCCCCAGGGCCGCATGCTTGTCCAGCCAAACGCCCTCGTCGTCAGGTCCGCGCCGGCGCATCGTCCGCGTCATCCGCTCCGCCAGTTCGCGCTCGCCAAGCAAGTCGCGCTGGTAACTCACCCATCCTGCTATGCCGCACATGTCCGCTCTCCTGTGGTGGGTTGGCGGCCGCCCGCTGGAAGCCGCCTATTGGTTGGAAAATATTCCAACTCCCTCGCCAAAATGCAAAGAGCATTGACCGTAATCAAGCGGCAAAGCACAGTAAAACTGGCCTTTAGACTGGGAATGAAAACAGCCGCGCGAGGCGGCTGCGGCGACAAGCGTCAAGAAACGGCAATCAGCTTGGCTGACGGCAACTCTTGTCCGGCGCTTGATAATGGCGATTCACGTCTATGGGCGCGGCCATGGGCGTCGACCAGGTCTGCTCGTGCAGCGCGGCGATGCGCTGCGCCATTGTTTCATTGCGCAGCACCACTTCCAGATTGCGCGATTTGTCCAGATATCCGCCGCTCCAATTGCTGGTGCCCACCCAGGCGATCTTGCCGTCTATGGTCATGGTCTTGGTGTGGATCACGCGGGCGAAGGGAATGCAGGCGCCGTCGCGCGGCACAGTAACCACCCGCAGCTCCATGCCGGGCAGCACGGCCAGGCTTTTCAGGTAGTCGACGCCGGGCGCCTCCAGATTCCAGTCCGACACCATCAGCTTGACCTTCACGCCGCGCGCCAGAGCCGAGCGGATGGCGTTGTCGAACAGCGGATAGTAGTTGCGCGGCTTGCCATAGCTCAGCGGCACATAATCCAGCAATTGCACCCGCACCTCTTGCTTGGCCTCGGCCATCAGCCGCGGCAGCGCCTCTTCCGAATCGCCGACGCCATCGGGGTTGTAGGCGTTGGGGCTGGCCAACAGCACGGCGGGCTGCGACAGATCGGCCTTTTGCTCAGCCTTGCGCAAGGGAGGCGCCTTGGCGCCGGCGGCCAGCGCAGCCTGGGCGGCCCAATCCTGCTCGAAAATGGCCTGCATCTTGCCGGCCATCGCGGCGTCCGCCACTTTCAGGCCAGTTTCATGGATGTGCTGCAAGGAGCGCCAGTCGAAATTCTGGCTGCCGACATAGGCCGTCTGGCCGTCCACCACGATGAATTTGGCGTGGATGATGCCGTTGCCGGTCAGCTGGTTGTAGTCGAGCTGGCGATATTCCAGATTAGGCGTCCGCTTCAGTTTTTCGATGGTGGCCGGCTCGCTGGCGAACATGCCTTTCTTCTCCATCAAAAAGCGGATTTTCACCCCGCGCCGTCCCGCCGCCGCCAGGCTGTCCATCACCTGCTCCAGCTTACTGCCGTCTTGCCCCGCCACATAGAACTGCTCCAGCACGATCTCGCGCTTGGCCGAGGCAAACAGCTCGCTCCATACCGTGGCCGGATCGCGCAGATCCGGCGTGTCGATGCCGGCATGCTGCGGCGCGGTGTGCACCAGCTCGAAGCCGGGAATGGCGAACTCAGCATGGGCCAAAGAGGCGGACAACATCAGGGCTAAAGGCCAGCAGCGGCGCAGCATGGCGGCATCCTTCGCAAAAGGCGCGATGATGACATAATCATGTTAAGGAAGTGTGTATCCAGATAGACGATGGCCACCCCAAGGGCGGCCATTCTAGGAGAGTCTCAACGCAGCGACAGCAGCGCCAGCACCCGGTAGCGGCTGATGCCCAGCAAGGCCGGCACCAATTGCTGCAGCGGCGCGAAATCGCCGCGCTGATTCAGCCTGGCGTTGAAATCGCTGACGAAGGCGTCGGCCCAACTGGGCTCGTCCACCCTGGACAATTGCGCGATGGATTGCCGCGCTTCGTCTATCGCGTGGTCGATGGCGCCGCGGGTTTGCTGCAGCCGGGCAATCGCCCTCAGCACGTCCTGCAGCGTCATCCTCACCTGGGCATGGTCGTCGACCTGCCAGCGCGCCGCGTCCAATGCCGGGGCCTCCGCCTCCAGCGGCAGCCGTTGCGGCACGCCGCCGGCGAAACGCACGCCGCCGCCGCGCACGGTCAAGCTGGCTTGCAGCGCCGGCCAATCCTGTTCGCCGCAACTGAAGCCCAGCCGTCCATGATCATCCAGTTCGCAGCGGATGCCGGCCGGGCCCAAAGCCTGGTTCAAACGGCGCAAAATCTCGCCGCGGCCGGCGCCTTCGCCGACGCTGACGGCGGCCGGCGGATTGCCCGCGCCATCGGCGAACACCAAGGTTTCCGGCGCGCCCTGGGTCAGGCTGTCCAGATCCAGGCCGCGCACGGTGAAGCGCTGCCGCGACGGCGCCCCCAGGCTCAGCCGCAGCTGGCCATCCAGGCTGTCCAGGCTGTCTTGCTGCCGGCGTTGCCAGGATTGCGCCAGTTCGTCGCGCTGAGCGCTCAAGCCATCCGCGTCCAGACGGCGCTGGCTCAGTTGCTGGCTGAGCGCGCTCTTGAAGCTTTCCAGCTGGCTGAGCATGTCGTCGACAAAGCCGCGCGAACACTGCGCGGCGCTGAGTTGTTCGTTGAGCTGGGTGCTGTAACGCCAGCCCGATGCGCCGCCAGCCGACGGCCTGGCGCTGGCCAGCGCCGGGCGGGCCGCCGAATCGGAACGGCCGCTTGCCGGCGCGATGACCGCGCCGTCCCGGCTCCAGCCGCGCTCCCGGCTGGATGGGTTGATCGACCCCAAAGTGCTCGCCATCTCAGCCTCAGATCACATCGAACAAGGTCAGCTGGCTGACCTTGCCATAGGCTTTCTGGCTGGCCTGCAGCGCCATGGACATGGTGTTCATGTCCATGAAGGCGGTGCCGTAATCCAGGCTGCCCAATTCCAGCATGCTCTGCTGATTGGCCAGGCTGACGCTGTCATGATTGCCGTCCAGCGTCTTCAGCACGTTCTGCGCGCCGCCCAGCTCGGAAATGGTGCCGCTGACATTGCTCAGCGCCGCGTCCACGCCGTCCATCACGCCGCGGAAGGTCGCGCCGACGGCGGGATCCTTGCTGTCCAGCTTGGGGTCCTGCATGGCCGCGATGGCCTTGTCCAGCTGATTGAGCAGCGGGGCCAGCGCCTCCACGGTCACATTGGATGCCTGGGTCACGCCTTCGCCCACTGTCATCAGCTGCTTATCCTGATTGCCGTTGAAACGGTAGCGGCTGCCTTCCGGCTGCTTGGCGTCGTAAACAATGGACTGGCTGTTCACCGCGCTGCCGGAAAACAGATAGCGGCCTTCGCTGTCCTGGGTGTTGGCCGCGTACAGAATGCTGTCGCGCAGGCTGATCAGCGGCGCGGCCATGGCCTTGATGTCCTCGGCCGGCGGCTGGTTGGCCGCGGCCACCAGCAGGTCGCGCGCATCGCGCAGATTGGCGCTGACGCCGTCGAGCAGGGTTTCGTTTTTGCTCAGCTGCGACTTGAGCGCGCCGATATTGTCGCGGTACTGCGCCAAGGACGCCTCTTCGCGTTGCAGGCGCAGCAGGCGCACGCTGGCGATCGGGTTTTCCGACGGCGCCAGCATGCTCTTGCCGCTGGACATTTTCTGCAGCAGCTCGGACATGCCGGCGCTGCTGTTCTGCATGGCGAGCAGAACCACGGACTGATACTGATTGCTGGAGATGCGCATGCTTGTCCTTACAGGATGGCCAACGTGCTTTCAAACAGCTGGTTGGCCACCGAAATCACTTTCATATTGGCCTGGAACATTTTCTGGAATTCGATCAGGTTCACCGCCTCTTCGTCGCGATTGACGCCGGCGCTGCTCTGCCAGTTTTTTTCCGCTTCGGCGCGGATCACGCCGGAGGTGTCCAGCGCGGATTTGTTTTGCTGGCTGGCGATGGCCAGGTGGCCGATCATCTGCGAATACGCGTCGCCCAGCGTCACCTGGCCGATGCCGGCCAGCGGCAGCGTCTGCTGCTTGAGAGCGATCAATTGCTGCAGATTGTCGTTATTGCCCGGCTTGTCCTTGTCGCCTGAAAATCCCAGATCGGCCGCCTGCAGGCCCGTGGTCTGCAGCAGGCCGTGCGCCGCGCCGGCGTCGAACACGAACAAAGGCTTGCCCGGCTGGCCCTTCATATCGAAGCCCTTGGCCAGCTGCGTATTGACCTTGTTCGCCAGCTCGCCGGCCAGCGTCCGCACTTGATCGATGACCGGGCGCAGCATATCGGTTTCGAACTGGTTGAGCCCGCCCAGCTGGCCGCCCAGCTGGCCGCCTTGCATGGTGTACTTTTCGGTGCCGAAGGCCAGCTTCAGCTGCTGGCTGCCGTCCGGCTGCGTTTCGCTCGACAGCGTGGCCACGCTGTCGCCCGCCACCAGCGGCAGGCCGTTGGTCAGCGTCACATTCTTGCCGCCATCCGGCTGCGCCACGACGCGCACCTCGACCAAGGAGGCCAGTTGGTCGATCTGGCGGTCGCGCTCGTCCTCAAGGCCGGAAGTATTGATGCCCTGGGCGCGGGCGGCGATCAGCTTCTCATTGAGCTTGCCGAGATTGGCCGCCGCGCTGTTCATCTGCGTCAGCGTGGCGTTGCGCTGCTCGGCGATGGCCGCCAGCTGCGAGGTGAGCACGCCATGCAGATTGTTGAAGCGCTGCGCCAGCGCGCCGGCCTCGCGCACCACCTGGTCGCGCATGGTGTTGGAATCCAGGCTGGCAGCGTTGAGCGCGGCGAAGAACTTGTCGAAACCCACCGACAAGCTGGAGCCCTGGCTGCCCATCACCTGTTCCAGCTGGCTGAAATACGGACGCGCCGCCGACTGCTCGCCCAGTTGCGACCCGGCCTGCCATTGCAGCAGGTTCTTGTAGTCGTCGCTGAAGCGGCGCACCTCGGCCACGTTGACGCCATAGCCGGCGCTGTTGGGATCGCCGGTTCCCGGCAATTGGGTGGCGAACACCACGCCCTGGCGCGAATAGCCCGGCGTTTTCAGGTTGGCGATATTCTGGCTGGCCGTGTTGAGCGCGACCTGGGCGGCCTGCGTTCCGGTCAGCGCGTTATTGATCATGCGCATGGCGGGCGGTCATCACTTATTCAAGGGAAACATCGGGGCGGAGAAAGCCGACAAGCCTTGTCCGGCGGCGCGCCCCTGCTCTACTTGGGCGACGGCGGCGTCCAGCGTCTTAACGGGAATATTGCCATCGCGCGGCAGCAGCTGGTTCAGGATCACCCGCGCGATGCCGAAGGTCTGCCGCGAGGCCAGCTGGTCGGCCAGCGCGCCGTCGGCCAGGTCGAGCATGTCGCCGTTGACCGACTTGGCGAACACGCTGTCCTCGCCCGCCACTTCGCGCGTGGTTTTGCGCATCTGCTTGAACATCTCGCGGATGAACTGGGCCTCGAACATCTCAGCCGCCTTCTGGGCCTTCTGGCGGTATTCGGCGCTGGCCGGCGCCACCGCGCCCTCGAAAGCCGGGCTATCGTTGCGGGACTGCAAGTCGTTGTTCAGCACCGAAGTTCCTTTGTCAAAGTCTTGAAATCCAAAATATGAAAACAGGCCATAAATAAATAGAGTGATATCGACGAGCCATATCCCCATCAGCGCAAGCCGTCTCCAAAGCCATCCCAAGGTTTTAAGACGCCGGTTGTTCGACGCGGCGCGACCTTTGCGCGCCGCTAGTTCCGGCGGCTCCTTGGGAATGGCTTTGGCGACGGGGTTTCGCAGCGCGGCGGGGCGGCCTGGGTTCATCCCTGCGTGCGAATCTTCGATTCGCTCAGCGATGGGGCTGGCCGCTCAGCCCCTTGACCCGCCGGCCGGGCGGGCCCGGCACTCAAATATCGTCCGCCTAGCGGACTCAAAAATTCACTAGAATCCCCCGCAAACCTGAGTCAGTAGCTTCAAATAAGACAGGGTTGCCTGACCATTTAAATAACAATCAACTCGCCATCGATGGCCCCGGCCTGATCCAACGCCTGCAAGATGGCCATCACGTCGTCCGGCGACGCGCCGGTGCGGTTCACCGCGTCGATGATGGCGCGCAGGCTGGCGCCGGCCGGCCACTTGAACATCTGGCCCTTGCCCTGCTGCACATCCACATTCGAGTTAGGCACCACCTTGGTATCGCCATTGCTGAACGGCCCCGGCTGGCTGACCTGCGAGGTTTCGGAAATCACCACTCGCAAGCTGCCGTGCGAAACGGCCGCCGGGCGCACGGTGACGCCTTCGCTGATCACCACGGTGCCGGTGCGCGAATTGAACACCACGCGCGGAATTTCCGGCCCGACGCTGACATTGAGCTTTTCCAGCCGGGCGACAAAGGCCACCCGCTCGGTCGGGTCCAGCGGCGCCCTCACCTCGATGGTGGTGGCGTTGCGGGTGCTGGCGATCTTGCCGTAGCTGCGGTTGATGGCGCCCACCACATTGGTGGCGGTTTCGAAACTGGGCCGCCGCAGGCTGAGGCGTATGCTGTCGCCCTGCTCGAAATCGCTGGGAATTTCGCGCTCTATGCTGCCGCCGTTGGGAATGCGCCCGGCCGTCGGCGTGTTGATGGTGACGCTGGAGCCGCTCTTGCCCTGAGCCGAGACGCCGCCCACCACCACGCTGCCCTGGGCCAACGCGTACACTTCGCCGTTGGCCGCTTTCAGCTGGGTGAGCAGTAGCGTGCCGCCGCGCAGGCTTTTGGCGTCGCCCAGCGACGACACCGTCACGTCTATGGTCTGGCCGCGGCTGTAGCCAGGCGGCAGGCTGGCGCTGACCATCACCGCCGCCACATTCTTGACGCGGGTGTCGGTCTTCTCCGGCATCTTCAGGCCGAACTGCTTGAGCATATTGGCGACGGACTGGCCGGAAAATTTCACCTGCGAGTTGTCGCCGGTGCCATCCAGACCCACCACAATGCCGTAGCCTATCAATTGGTTGTCGCGTATGCCTTCCACATTGACCAGCTGGCGCAGCGGCTGGGCGGCGGCCGCAAACGACAAAACCGCCAGGCAGGCGGCGGCGATCAAGCGTTGAATCGAGTTGAATCTCATTGCGAACCCTAGAACGGCATCCATGGACTGCTGAAAAAGCGCATCAGCCAGCCGGGGGCATTGGCGTCGGCCAGCGCGCCGCTGCCGGTGTAGCCGATGCGCGCGTTGGCGATGCGCTGCGAGGACACGCGATTGTCGGTGTCGATGTCTTCCACCCGCACATAGCCGGTGAGCTTGAGCATTTCCTCGCCCTGATTGATCGCCAGCTGCTTCTCGCCCTTCACTTGCAGCAGGCCGTTAGCCAGCACCCGATGCACCACCACGGTCAGCGAGCCGGCCAGCGCGTTTTGCTGGGTGGAGGTGGATGAGCCGTTGAAGTCGCGATTGGCGTCTATGCCCAGCTGGGCATTGAAAGTGGTGTTGCCGATCAGCGACGGGGCCACTTTGGCACCGGCCTTCTTGCCGAAGCTGGTGCCGGCCTGCTTGCTGGCCTGGGTGGTTTCTTCCAGCGTCACCGTCAAAATATCGCCGGGACGGAAGGCGCGGCTGTCCGAAGTCAGCGCCTGCACGCCGGCCGGCGTGAACACGCCGCCGCCGCGCGGCGCCTGGCTTTGCTGCTGCATCAGTTCCGGCAGCGGGTCCGGCTCCGGCGCAGGGGGCTGGATCTGGGCGCAGCCCGCCGCCAACAAAGCCAGCGCAGGAAGAAGCTTGGCCGCGCTCATCGCACCGACTGGCCCAGCTGCTGCAGCATATTGTCGGCCGCGGTCAGCACCTTGGTGTTCATCTCGTAAGTGCGCTGCGCCGCGATCATGTCCACCATTTCTTCCACCACCTGCACATTGGAGCCTTCCAGGCTGCCCTGCTTGAGCTTGCCCAGCGCGTCGCTGCCCGGATTGCCGGTAGTGGGGTTGCCGCTGGCGGCGGTTTCCTGGAACAGGTTGTCGCCCAGCGCCAGCAAGCCGGTGGGGTTGATGAAGTTGGCCAAGGTGATCTGCCCGATAGTGGTGGGCGCGCCGCCGCCGCTCTCGGTCACCGACACCACGCCGGTTTCGCTGATGGAGACCTTGGTCGCAGTGGGCGGAATGGTGATTTCCGGCTCCAGCGGCAGGCCCTGGGCGTTGACCAGCTGGCCGTTGGGGCCCGGCTGCAACTGGCCGGCGCGGGTGTAACCGGTTTCGCCGTTGCTCATTTTCACTTGCAGAAAGCCCTGGCCGACAATGGCCAGGTCCAGCGACTGGCCGGTAGTGGTGAGATTGCCCTCGGTGAACACCTTCTGGCTGCCCACCAGCCGGGTGCCGTTGCCCAGCTGCACGCCGGACGGCGAAACATTATTGTCGTCCACCTTGCTGCCTGGCTGCTTGTCCACTTGGTAGAACAAGTCCTCGAACACCATGCGGTCGCGCTTGAAGCCGGTGGTGTTGACGTTGGCCAGGTTGTTGGCGATGGCCGTCAGGCGCGCGTCTTGCGCCTGAATGCCGGTTTTGCTGATCCACAGAGCCGGATTCATCGAATTCCCCTATCAGCCGCGCACCAGGCGGTTGCCCGCCTCGTTCATATCGCTGGCGGCGTTGAACAGTTTCATCTGCATTTCAAAATTGCGGTTGAGCGCCATCACCGACACCATCTCCTCCACCGCAGAGACATTGCTGCGCTCCAGATGGCCGCTTTGCACCCGCACGCTGTCGTCGGCCGCCAGGCTGCCGCCCTGGCGGGCCACGATCAGCCCCTCGGGGCTCTTGGCCAGTTCGCGCGCGTCGGGCTTCACCAGCTTGAGCTTGTCCACCTGCTGCATTTCGACATCGCCGGGATTGAGCACCGACACCATGCCGTCGGCCGCCAGCGCCACTTTGAGATAGCCCTCGGGCAGGCGGATGGGGCCGCCGTCGCCCAGCACCGGGTGGTTGTTGACCGTCAGCGTGCCGTCGGCGGCCACGGTCATGGCGCCGGAGCGGGTATAGGCCTCGGAACCGTCCGGCGCGGCGATGGCGAGAAAACCGTCGCCCTGCAGCGCGACATCCAGCTCGCGGCCGGTTTCCACCACGGTGCCGTTGCGGGTGTCCAGCACCGTCGGCGCGTTCTTGCTCAGCAAGCGCGCGTCGTAGCCGTAGCCCGGCACCTGCTGGCTGACGGCGGCGTCGATGTCGGCGCGGAAGCCGCCGGTTTCGGCATTGGCCAGGTTGTTGGCGTGAATCTGCTGCGATTTGAGCAGACGGTCGGCGCCGCTCATCGCGGTATAGATCAGCGCGTCCATCGCCTTACACCGCCTGCATCAAGGCTTGCATCGCCTGGTTTTCGGCGGAAATGACCTTGGTGTTGGCCTGATAGTTGCGCTGCGCCGTCATCAGGTTGACCAGCTCCGAAGTCATGTCGACGTTGGATTGCTCCAGGGACGATGTCACCAGCTTGCCGGCCATGCTGCTGCCGGCCACCGAAAACAACGGCGTGCCGGACTCGCCGGTTTCCTGCCAGCTGGTCTGCGACATCGCCGACAGGCCGTTCTCATTGGCGAAGTTGGCGATGGCGAGCTGCGCCACCACTTGTTTTTGGTCATTGCTGTAGCTGACGATGACTTCGCCCTTCTCGCCCAGGCTGACGCCGGTGCGCACGCCGGGCGGATAGCCGTTGCCGGCGTTGCGGCTGGTGCTGGCCTCGCCGGCGAACTGGGTGGTGCCTGCATAGTCCAGCGCCAGCTTCAACGGCGAAGCGCCGCCGGGCGTGCCCAAATCCAGATTGACCGCCGCGGCCGGCTGGGTCAGCTTGCCATTGGCGTCGAACTTGAGGTCGGTCGTCGTCGCCAGACTGTTGCCGTCCAGCGTGTAATGCACCGTCACCGTGCTGTCCGCGCTCTTGCAGAAATACTGCGTCAGGCTGTGTTTGTTGCCCAGCGAGTCGAACACCGTGGAGACGTTGGAGTGATTGAAAGTCTGGGCCAGATTCTTGTCGAAAGCCGCGGTCTGGGTTGTCCAGCCGGCCGACATATTGCCGGTGTATTGCAGCTGGTCGGTCGGCTTGGCCGGGATGTTGCCGGTTGGAATCTGGATATCGCCCAAGGCGCCCAAAGCGCCGTTTTCATTGCGGGCGTAACCGAGCACGCGGCCGTCGTGGTCGTTCACCAGATAGCCGTCTTTGTCGGTATTGAAAATGCCGACGCGGGTATAGCTGATCATGCCGGCCGGGCTGCGAGTGGCGAAAAAGCCCTTGCCGTCGATGGCGGCGTCCAGCGCGCGGCCGGTATTCACCACGCCGCCGCTGCGGCCCATGCTCTGGCTATTGGCATTGGCGCTGACGCCCATGGCCTGGCTGCCGGCATAGGCGGAAGCGAAGGTCACCCGGCCGGACTTGAAGCCGTGGGTGCCGGAGTTGGCGATATTGTCGCTTATGCTGCCCAATTGGCTGTTGACCGCGTTAATGCCGGACAAGGCGATTTCGAAACTCATCAAAGCTCTCCGTACGGAATCATTAAGCTGCTTGCAGCAGCGCGGAAATCGAGGAAGCGGGGAAGTCCCCCAAACCGGCCAGGCTCAGCACCGGCTCGCCGCCCTGCACCGGCAGGCGAATGCCGCTGACCGCGGCCTTCAGCTCCAGCAAGCCTTTTTGGCCGGAATCGGTGCTGAATTCGAGCTGGTAATCGCCGGCGGCGAGATGGTAGTCGGCCAGCTTGATCTTGAAGTCGCTGCCGCCCGAGGCGCGCTTGCCCAGATCGATGCGGGTGCGCTGCCCCGCGGCGTCGATCAGCGTCAGCGTGGTCGCTTTCTCTTCGCCCGCCAGGGTGACGCGGCCGGACAGCTCGCCCTGGCCGTCGCTGCGGATGCGGTCGGTTTGCACCAGCACCGGCTTGCCCACCTGCGCGCCCAGCGACGCGCCTTGCAGCTCGCGCAGCAGATTGCCCTGGCTTTGCAGCTGCTTGAGCATTTCCTGGCCGTTCTGCATCTGGCTCATCTGCGCCAGCTGGGTCACAAACTGGGCCGGGTCGGCGGGATCGAGCGGGTTCTGATTGCGGATCTGCGCCAGCAGCAGCGTCATGAACATGTCGCTGGGCGCGTCCTTCTTATCCGCGGCGGCGGCGGCGGCCACAGGCGCGTCCGCAGCGTTTTGATTTTGCGATTGGGCGCTGAACGACCGGGCCTGCGCTTGTGCCACGCTCATGCGTTGTCTCCCAGCTTCAGCAAGTCCTGCTGCATGGTTTTGACGCGCGACAGCACCTCGACATTGGTCTGAAAGGCGCGGCTGGCCGACAGCATGTCGGTCATTTCTTCCACCGCGTTGACATTGCTGTAGAACACATTGCCGTCGGCGTCGGCCTGCGGATTGCCCGGCTCGTGCGCCTTGCGCACCGGCTCCTGGTTCTGCACCACATCCAGCACCTGCACGCCCATGCCCTCGCCCATCATCTGGCTGGAGAACACCGGCTTGCGGCCGTGAAACGCCGTCTGTTCGCTGCCGGCCGAGGTGTCGGCGTTGGCCAGATTGCTGGCCACGGTATTGAGGCGCACGGTCTGCGCCGTCATCGCCGAGCCGGCGATGCGCGAAATATCCCGGAATGACATGGCTTATTGCCCCGCGATGACTTTGGCCAGGCCGTGCAGCTTCATATTGATGAAGGTGAGGCTGGTCTGGAATTCGGAAACGTTTTGCGAAAACTCGCCCTGCTCCACCCCGATCTCCACGGTATTGCCGTCGCGGGAGGGGTGATTGGGCAGGCGGTACAGCAGATCGCCGCCGCCGTCGTCGAGCGCCAACGGCGAATCGGCGGCCGCCGATGCCAGCGCCGCCTTGAAATCGATGTCTCGCGCCTGATAACCCGGGGTGTTTTCATTGGCGATGTTGGACGCCAAAATCCGGGTTCGCTCCGCCCGCAGCCGCAAGGCTTCCGGGTGGATGCTCAGGGCCTTGTCAAGATGCATGCCCATTGCCTAGTCCCTATCGCTTCACTACCATGCACAAGCTTTTATTGGAAATGCCCAATTCATTGGAAAGCGATACTAATAAGCGAACCCGGCACCGTATAGGCAATAATTACCAAGCGCACTGGCATGGCAAAATTCACACTTTCAGTTTTATCCTTGGTCCTGACCCTGCTTTCCGCATCGTCGCAGGCCGCCGCCCCCCTCTCCGCCGAGCAATCGGCGCGCAAGCAAGCGGAGCAAATCATTCAGGACAAGCTGCGCGCGGCCGGGCTGGACCAGCCCGTCGTTCAACTGCAGATGATCGCCCCCGCCAACCTTCCCAATTGCGCGGGCTGGCAGACCGAGGCGATGGACAGCCGCGGTTTCAGCCGCATGCGCATCGACGCCGTATGCCCATCTAACGGCTGGCGCGGCAGCTTCATCGCGCGCGCGACGGTTTCGGCGCGCGTCGCTGTCGCCAACCGCGATCTGCAATCGGGTGAAACGCTGTCCGCGGACGACATCGCCTGGGCGCAGCGCCCCGTCAGCGACGCCGCCGATCTGTTCGGCCACGGCGCGCCGCCCGCGGGCTTGAGCCCGCGCGCCGCCATCAAGCAAGGCCAAACCCTGCGCAAAAAACAGCTGCAAGCGCCGCTGCTGGTGAAGCGCGGCGACGAAGTGCGCATCATCGCGCGCCAGAGCGGCATTGAAGTCAGCGCCGCCGGCGAGGCGATGGCCAATGGCCAGCAAGGAGAAACCATCAAGGTGCGCAACCAGTCCAGCGGCAAGATCATCAGCAGCAAAGTGGAGGCGGAAGGCCAGGTGATGGCGCTGGAGTGAGCGGCCAAGGCGGGGCTGATGTATACCAAAGGGGCATCCCCAACCAGGAGCCCACGATGAAAAGGATTTACTGCTTGCTGCTGCTGGCCCCGCTATGGGCCGGCGCCGCGCCGCAAGCCTCCGCCCCGCATGGCCGCCAGCAAGGCGAAGCCCGTTTCGCCGAAATGAAAGCCAAACTGCTGCAGCTGCACAATCAACACATCCAGATCCTGCAAAACTCCATCAGCTGCATTCAGGGCGCGCAAAACCCGCAAGCCTTGAAAAGCTGCATGGAAACCCAGCGCCAGCAAATGGAAGCGCTGCGTCCCGGACACTGAGCCTCTCCCCGCGGCGCTGCGCGTTCCGCGCGGCCCGCCCCGCCCGATGCTTTTCGATTTTGAAAATCGCCAGATCGAATTAGCTCAGAAAAATCTTTCATTTCACATAATCCGTTCGCATAGGTACATTTTGCTCACCTTGTTATGTATTTTGTATACAGCATGCAAAGAGCAATCCGCCTAAACAGACCACGCTGTCGCCTCCTGCCTGGCTCACTTAGAGACCGCCAGGCCGGATCACGCCTTAGCCGATAACCATTAGAAAGTTCCGTGATGATCAAACACACCCTGCTGCTAGCCGGGCTGGGCGCCGCTTTGCCTATCGCCGCCCTGGCCGCCGACAACACCGACAATCTCGACAATTCGCTGGAGCGCGTCACCATCACCGGCAGCAATATCCGCGCCAGCTCCAAAGCCAAATCCAACCCGGTGCAAGTGATCACCGCCGCCGACATCGCCAAGAGCGGCAAGGCGGATTTGCCGGACGTGCTGCGCTCGCTGGCGGTGAACAGCGGCAACAGTTTCAACGAACAGGTCACCGGCAGTTTTTCGGCCGGCACCGCCGGCGTTTCGCTGCGCGGCCTGGGCCAGCGCAATACGCTGGTGCTGGTCAACGGCAAGCGCGTATCCAACTACGCCACCGCTCAGGAATTGCAGGAAACCTTCGTCGACCTCAACGCGCTGCCGCTGAAGGCGGTCAAGCGCATAGAAATCCTGAAAGACGGCGCTTCCGCCATTTACGGCTCGGACGCCATCGCCGGCGTGGTCAACATCATTCTGTATCCCGACTACCAGGGCGCGGAAGCCGGCGTGGAGTTCAGCCGCGACAGCAGCACCGGGCAGAATCAGCAGAAATTCAATCTATTGGCCGGCCACGGCGATCTGGACAAGGATGGATACAACGTCTGGTTCGCTTTCGACTCGCAAAAGCGCGACCGGCTGGACCAGACCGACGTCTCCTGGCTGAAAGACAATGATTTCCACGGTCTGCCCGGCGGCAATCTGGAGAGGAGCGTCACCAACTATTACGGCTCCGATCCCACCAATCGCTTCCCCAAGGCGATAGGTCCGCTGCAAGACACCGACTACGCCGCGCTGAATCCCGGGAAAACAGGCCGAGTCTGGGCCTACAACCCGGCGCAGTACTCCACCCTGATGCCGGCGATCGAGCGCTATCACGCCGCCTTGCATGGCAGCTATCGCCTCAACGCCACCAGCGAGGCCTATGCCGAATTCCTGTACGGCGCCAGCCACGCCAGCGCCATTTTCGCCGGCCCGCTATCGCTGACCAACTCCTTGCGCGCCTGGGACGCCGCCAACCAGCGGCTGGCGCCGATCAGCACCACGCTGCCGGTCGGCCATCCCGACAATCCCAACGCCGCGCCGACGCCGTTCAACACGGTGTTGTTCGGCCAGGGCGAGCGCGACAAAACCGACACCACCGCCTTCCGCCGCCTGTTGACCGGCGTAAAAGGCAGCGGCGACAAGTGGGACTGGGATGTCTCCGGCCTGTATTCCGACAGCCGGCTGCGCGAGTATGCCTACAACTTCGTCAATCGCTATGCCTATGAAGCCCTGCTGCAGAACGGCGGCTACAGTTTCACCGACCCGTCCAAGAACAGCGAGGCTGTGAAAGACAGCCTGCGCATCAACACCCTGCGCCCGGCCTTCTATCGCGTGATGAGCCTGGACGCCACCGCCAGCACCGAGCTGGCGCAGCTGCCGGCCGGCCCGCTGGGTTTCGCCGCCGGCTACCAGCTGCGGCGCGAAGTGATGAACGCCGGCACCTCGCCGCAGGTGCTGAGCGGCACCGAGCTGCGCCCGGCCCTGGACTTGATCAATGGCTCGCACCTGATCCAGGCCGCCTACACCGAACTCAATGCGCCGCTGCTGAAAAACCTGTCGCTGAACACCGCCGTCCGCGCCGACCACTACAGCGACTTCGGCAACGCCTTCTCGCCCAAACTGGGCCTGCGTTACCAACCGCTGGAAAGCCTGACCTTGCGCGGCTCGGTCTCCAAGGGTTTCCGCGCGCCGTCCTTGCCGGAAATCACCCAGAGCACGGCGGTGAGCTACAGCAGCGCCAAAGACCCGTTCGACCCGATCACGCCGGGACAGACGGTATCGTTCACCCACCTGGTGGTCGCCAATCCCGCCATCAAGCCGGAACGCTCCGACAACCTGAACCTGGGCTTTGTCTTCTCCCCCACCGCCAGCACCAGCATAGGCGTCGACTACTACCGCATCCGCCAAAAAGACGTGATCGGCCTGGAGGACCCCTCGACCGTCATCCGCAACCCTCAAGCCTATCCCGGCCAAGTCAGCCGCGACAGCCAGGGCCGCCTGCAATCTCTGACGCAAAAGTTCATCAATCTGAACGCGCAAAGCACCTCGGGCTTTGATCTGGATCTGTCGCAAAGCTGGAAATTCGCCGCCGGCAAGCTGACGCTGGCCGGCCAGTGGAGCCGCCTGCTGTCGTTCAGCAAACCGCTGCAGAAGGACGGCCCGGAAGTGGAAGGCGCCGGCAGCAATATCCACGGCGCGCTGCCGCGCTGGAAAGGCCAGACCTCGGCCAACTGGGACGCTCGCGACTGGAGCAGCACGCTGACCTGGTTCCACACCAATGGCTACACCCAGGCTACCCGCGACGACGACAGCGACCAGACCAGCGTCAAGGGATCGGACACCTTCAATCTCAGCGCCAGCTACAAGGGCTTCAAACGCCTGACGCTGACCGCGACGATTGAAAACCTGACCAACAAACGCCCGCCCTGGGATGCTCATGGCGGCGTGTATTTCGACTCCAGCCAATACGACCCGACCGGCCGCGCCTTCATCGTCGGGGCGCAGTACAAGTTCGATTGACAAGCCTCAAGCAGAAGAGATAACGCCCGGATTTTCCGGGCGTTTTTATATTTCATGACCAATACTGATCTCTAGCAGATCCACTCAGACTTCGAGCATAGCCTTGTACGATTTGCCTCATAAAGGGACAATCCCCTTCCGTTTTACCAGGAGCGCCACATGTCATTCTTTAACCGCCATCTCACTCGTGAACTCGACGCCACTCGCCTGGGGCTAGCCCAAGCACAAGCTCGGCTAGCTGCGATAGAAAGCGCCATGGCAGTCATCGAGTTCAGCGCCAGCGGCGACATCAAGCACGCCAATGCGCACTTTCTGAAAGCGATGGGGTACCGAGAAGACGAACTGGCAGGACAACACCACCGGATATTCTGCACTTCTGAGTTCCGTAACAGTTCCGACTATCAAACATTCTGGCAAAGACTAGGCCGCGGAGAGCCCCAATCCGGCCACATTCAACGCATACGCAAAAACGGCGAGGAGGTTTGGCTGGAAGCCAGCTACTCACCTATCCATGGCCCAGACGGGCGTGTGAGTGGTGTCATCAAGGTCGCCACCGACATCACGGCACAAGTGCATGCCGAGCAAGACAGCAAGGCCTTGCGGCACGCAATCGATTTCTCCATGGCGCGCATTGAGTTCGACCTGAACGGCAACATTCTCGACGTCAATGAAAACTTCCTGCATGCTTTCGGCTACCAACGAGGCGATGTAATCGGCAAACATCATCGCATGCTTTGCGATGCAGCTTATGCCAATAGCACTGAGTATGGCCACTTGTGGCAGCAACTTGGACAAGGCCGCTTTCTTGAAGGGCAATTTCACCGCTTACGCAAAAATGGCGACACCGTCTGGCTGCAAGCCACCTACAACCCCGTGCTAGACCCTAATGGCCGGCCAGTGCGAGTAGTCAAATTTGCAAATGACATCAGCGCGCAAAAACTACGCCTGCGCCAACAGGCAGAGAATGCGCAAAGCGCTGTACAAGCTTCGGAAAACACCGAGCAGCTGTCCATCCAGGGCAGCGAAGTGTTGGAGCAGGCAGCCAGCGAGATCAACCGTGTCGCCGGCAGCGTGGAGGCCTCCTCCGGCATTCTGGCCAAACTGGGCGACAGCTCCAAGCAGATCGGCAGCATCGTCAACACCATCAGCGAGATCGCAGATCAAACCAATCTATTGGCGCTGAACGCCGCCATCGAGGCGGCGCGCGCCGGCGAAACCGGCCGCGGCTTCGCGGTGGTGGCGGACGAGGTCAGAAAGCTGGCGGAGCGCACCAGCCAATCAACCGGCGAAATCTCCGGCATCGTCCAGAGCATACAAAACGATTCCCTCTCCGCAATCGAGGCGATGAATCAGATGCAGGCGCTAGCCGGCAACAGCCTGCAACTCGCCGACCAAGCCCGCGGCGCCATCCACGAAATCCGCAGCGGCGCGCGCGATGTGGTAGTGGTCGTGAAAGAGGTGTCGGAGTTGCTGCGGGAGAGTTGACAGACACCTCGGCAGTTGTATCGACTGCAGGCCGGCGCGAAACACAAACGCGAGCTGAAATGCTCAAAACTACCGCGCTCTGATGCCAAGCCATGGCCAAAACACCGCGGCGCATATAAAAAAACCGGCTGCGATTTGCAGCCGGTTTTCACATCCGACATCGTTCCGGATCAATATCCCAAGCCCATCGCCGCGCGGACGTCGTTCATGGTTTCGCGCGCCACCTTTTCGGCGCGGGCGTTGCCGTCGGCCAGGATTTCGGTGACCAGCTTGGGATTGGCCAGGTATTTCTCGGCGCGCTCGAACATCGGCTGCTGCTCTCGCACCACGGCGTCGATCACCGGCTGCTTGCAGTCCAGACAGCCGATGCCGGCGGTGGTACAGCCCGCCTTCACCCATTCCTTGGTCTCATCGCTGCTGTACACCTCGTGCAGCTGCCATACCGGGCACTTGGCCGGCGTGCCCGGGTCGGTGCGACGCACGCGGGCCGGGTCGGTGGGCATGCCGCGGATCTTCTTGCTCACCGTTTCCGGCGCTTCGCGCATGGTGATGGTGTTGCCGTAAGACTTGGACATCTTCTGGCCATCCAGGCCCGGCATCTTGGAGGCGGCGGTCAGCTTGGCCTCGCACTCGGGCAGAATGATCTTGCCCTTGTTCTCCAGCCAGCCGTACAGGCGCTCGCGATCGGCATTGCCCAGGTTCTGGCTGGCGGCCAGGATATCGCGCGCCTGCATCAGCGCTTCCACTTCGCCATCTTGCAGATAGCGGTTGCGCAGCTGCTCGAACAACTTGCCGGCCTTGCCGATTTTCTTCACCGCCGCCTTGGCCAGCTCTTCGAAATTGGGTTCGCGGCCGAACATATGGTTGAAGCGGCGCGCCACTTCGCGGGTCAATTCGATGTGCGGCACCTGGTCTTCGCCCACCGGCACCAGGCCGGCCTTGTACACCAGGATGTCCGCCGCCTGCAGCAGCGGGTAGCCGAGGAAGCCGTAAGTGGTCAGGTCCTTATGGCTCAGCTTTTCCATCTGGTCTTTATAGGTGGGCACGCGCTCCAGCCAGCCCAGCGGCGTCACCATGGACAGCGCCAGATGCAGCTCGGCATGCTGCGGCACCTTGGATTGCACAAAGATGGTGGACTTTTCCGGATCGACGCCCGAAGCCAGCCAGTCGATCACCATTTCGTTGATGGACTTGCCGATGATGGAGACGTCGTCGAAATTGGTGGTCAGCGCGTGCCAATCGGCCACCATGAAGAAACACTCATGGCTGTGCTGCATCTCCACCCAGTTTTTGATCACGCCGTGGTAATGGCCAAGGTGCAGGCTGCCGGTTGGGCGCATGCCGGAAAGGATGCGGTTGGCGGACATAGAATTACGCTCTCGAATGGGCTGCGGGAAATGAAAAACCGCCGGTCTGTCCGGCGGTCTGGCCCGCGCTGGGTTCTAGAAAAACAATTGCAGCAGATGATACATCAATACATAAAACGGTTGCAGAATGGTTCCGAGCAGGCCGCTGACGATCAGCACCATCAGAATCACCATGCCGTAGTTCTCGGTGGCGGCGTAACGCCAGGCCATGCCGGCCGGCAGCAGGCTGTACAGGATGCGGCCGCCGTCCAAAGGCAGGATAGGCAGCAGATTCAACAGCATCAGCGACAGATTGATCGCGATGCCGGCCTTGCTCATCAGCGCCAGCGGCTCGCCATAGCCGCCGCCAGTGCCGGCCAGCGCCAGCTTCAACAACAGCGTCCAGGCTATCATCATGGCGAAATTGGCCAACGGCCCCGCCGCGGCCACCCAGCGCATATGCTGGCGCGGCTTGCGCAGGCCGCCGAAATTCACCGGCACCGGCTTGGCCCAGCCAAACACAAAGCCGCCGGCCCATAAACAGACCAGCGGCAGCAAGATCGTGCCTATGGGATCGATGTGCTTGAGCGGATTCAGCGTCATCCGCCCCTGCAGATAGGCGGTATTGTCGCCGAACAGCCGCGCCGCGTAGGCGTGGGCGGCTTCGTGCACGGTGATCGCCAGCAATACCGGCAGCGCATAGACCGTGACTTGCCGCACCAAGAGATCCATATCCACCATCATCCCGCTCCTAGCATTCCGATGACAAACGATGGCAGGCCGGCGCCGTTTTGGCAATGCGTCCGCCCATGGCGGACCATGCGTTACAGCACCGCGCCGATAATCAACACCACAATGGCCTGCACCAAGGGCAGCAACACCTTGCCCAGAACGCCGCTGAACATCAACAGCAGCAGAATCCAGAAACTGTACGGTTCCACCTTGGAAAACTGCCAGGCCATGCGCGCCGGCAGCAGCGCTTGCACGATGATGCCGCCCGGCAACGGCGGCAGCGGAATCAGCGTGAAGATCATCAAGGCCACATTGACCTTGACGCCTATCAGCGCCATCAGCTGCAGCGGTTCGCTGAAGTAGTCGGACAGATGGCTGGACGCGAGCACCATGCCCGCCCACAGCAGCGCCATCGCCAGATTGGCCAGCGGCGTCACCGCCGCCACCTTGGCCAAGGCCGTGCGCGGATTGCGCATGGCGCCGGCGTTGAACTGCAGCGACTTGGGCCAGCCGATGATGAAGCCGCCCATGGCCACGCCTATCAGCGGCAGCACGATGGAGCCGATGGGATCGATATGGGCGAGGGGGCTGAAAGTGCGGCGGCCGGTCATATAGGCGGTGCGATCGCCCAGACGGTCGGCCATGAAAGCCTGCGCGCCGGCCGGGATGGTGATGGCGAACAGAATCGGCAGTATCGATACCGCCAGTTGCTGGATCAAAGAAAGCTGCTGCATGGTTTCCTAAACAATATCATCGAATCAAAGGCCGAACGGCGCCAGCGGGCCCTTGCCCGCGCGGATCAACTCCACGCCGTCGGTCAT
This sequence comes from Chromobacterium sp. IIBBL 290-4, assembly GCF_024207115.1. Classification (NCBI taxonomy): domain Bacteria; kingdom Pseudomonadati; phylum Pseudomonadota; class Betaproteobacteria; order Neisseriales; family Chromobacteriaceae; genus Chromobacterium; species Chromobacterium sp. IIBBL 290-4. Next base: position 3,217,209 of record NZ_CP100128.1, on the reverse strand, counting down.
GTCTATCACCGTGGTCGGCTCGGTGCCGCACCAACCGCCGTCTATCACCGCCTCAACCAGATGCTCCAGCCGCTCGCGGATTTCATAAGGATCGGACAGCGGCTCGGCATCGCCCGGCAACATCAGCGTACAGGACAATATGGGTTCGCCCAGCTCTTCCAACAAGGCCAGCGCCACTTTGTGATCCGGCACCCGCAGGCCTATGGTGGAGCGCTTGGGGTGCAGCGTGCGGCGCGGCACTTCGCGCGTCGCCTGCAGGATGAAGGTGTAGCTGCCCGGCGTGGCGGATTTCAGCAGGCGGAACTGGCTATTGTCCACCTTGGCGTAATTGGCCAGTTCGGACAAGTCATGGCACACCAGCGTCATCATCCGCTGCTTCAGATCCACGCCGCGGATGTCCAGGATGCGCTCCAGCGCCGCCTTGTCGCCCAAGGCGCAGCCCAGCGCATAACAGGAATCGGTGGGGTACACGATCACGCCGCCCTCGCGCAGGATCTTCACCGCCTCGCGGATCAGCCTGGCCTGCGGATTATCGGGATGGATCATGAAAAACTGCGCCATGTTCTTGTCCTTATTGTGGTCAGGCCTGCGGCCTGAGTATTCTTGCCTCCAGCGCTTGCCAGATCGGCCGGCAAATCGGCGGCAGGCTTTCGGTGTAGCCTACGTCGCGGCCGCCCTCGCCCGGCGCGTGGAAATCGCTGCCGCTGCTGGCGAAGAGCTCGTGCCGGTCCGCATGCAGGGCGAATTTGTGCATATCGTCCAGGCTATGGCTGCCGCTGGCCACCTCTATGCCTTGGCCGCCCGCCGCCTTGAAGTCCAGGATCAGCCGCTCGATCAAGGTGCGGCCCATATCGTAACGGCCCGGATGCGCGATGACGGCCATGCCGCCGGATGACACAATCCAGCCCACCGCGTCTTCCAGGCCGGCCCATTCATGCGCCACATAGCCTGGCTTGCCCGGCGTCATGTATTTGCGAAACACGGCGCGCACATCTTTCACCGCGCCGCTGTCCACCAGGTGGCGGGCGAAATGGGTGCGGCTGATCATCTCGGGATTGTCGCACCAGCGCATCGCTCCTTCGAAACAGCCCTCAATGCCTATCTTGGCCAATGAATCGCCCATCTGCCGCGCGCGCTCCAGCCGGCCCTCGCGTATCCGTCTCAGGCCGTCGGCCAGCGCGGCGTGCTCCGGATCGATGCCCAGCCCGAGGATGTGAACCGTATGCCGGCCCCAGGTGACGGACACCTCCACGCCGTTCAGGAACGCAATGCCGTGGCGCGAAGCCGCGGCGGCGGCCTCTTCCTGGCCGGCGGTGCAATCGTGGTCGGTCAGCGCCAGCAGCTCCGGCTTGGCCTCGCGCGCCGCGGCGCGGTCTATCACTTCGGTCGGCGTCAGCGCGCCGTCCGAGGCGCGGGAATGAAAATGCAGGTCAATGCCGGCCATGGTCGTCTCCTCCGGCTTGCCCGGCCGCCTGCCGCGCCTCCCACTCCGCCAGCCGAACGCGGTATGCCCGCAGCTCCTGCTGATGGATATCCAGGATGCACGGCTCGCAGCCGCTGCCGCAGCACATGTCGTCGCTCACCTCGAACGGCGGCTCTGGCATGCGCTCTGCCGGATCATTCATTTCAGGCCGCCTCGACCAAGATGGTGAAGCCTTCGCCGCTGACGGTCTGGCCGGCGCGGATCTTGCAGGTCTTGCGCAGCTCAAGCTGGCCGTTCACCGACACATTGCCTTCTGCGATGAAATGCTTGGCCGCGCCGCCGGAATGGCAGACGTTGCAGGCTTTGAGCAAATCGCACAAGGCGATGTACTCGCCGGACAGTTGGTAGGTTTCTTTCATGTTTTGCACACTCGTTCGGGACAGGCTTGTGAGCGGCCTGTGGACAAGACCGCCAAACCCTTCATCTATTTACATTTTTCATGATTGATTATTTTTTAATCAACCCCGTCGGTCTATCCACTTAGCCAACGGACAATACTGTGGAGCCGCTGTGGACAAGCGCGGCAAACCGCTGTTTTGCCACGTCCTTTTGCAGCTGATTATTTTTTAGGCAGGCAATATAGGGAAAAGCGCCTCTTGCGCCGCCTGCAGACGCTCCGCCCGCGAACCCGTCAGCTCAATGGCCGCGACGCCCGCCTCGCGCAGCGCCGCCCGATGCAAATCCAGCAGCCAGTCCCTTTGCGTGGGATGGCTGCGCAATGGGTCCGGCTCCCACGGAATATCCGGCCGCGCCAGCACTGTCAGCGCGTAAGCCTGGGGCCGATACAGCGACAACAGCGTGGCGCTGGCCTCCCCATGCGCCACCTCGGCCCAGATCTTGCAGGTCAACGCCGTGGTGTCGCATAGCAGAATGTCGGCCTCCTTGGCGGCCTCTTCTTCCGCACGCAACTGGCCGGCGGCGATGGCTTCGATGTCTGCCGGCGTGGAGACATAGGGCCGGCTGGCATAATATTCGCGGGAATATTCCCTCACCCACACTGCCCGGCGCCCTTGCGAACGCAGCAAACGCTCCCAATCTTCCGCCAAGGTGCTTTTGCCGCTGGATTCGGGACCGACTATCGCCACCCGAAGCGGCAATATCGTCTGTTGATTCATGCCATGCCACAATTCACGCCAAGCCTGCCATTATACCTCCGCCGCGGCCGCTTTCCCGGTTTTTCACAAGCGACGGGGACAGCGCTGTGAACGGGCTGTGGACAAGCGTGTCCAGCGCCTGATCGCATTAGGCTTTCCTCTGGCTGATTATTTTTTAAGCGATTTCGATTTTTGTCCCCATCGCCAGTGCAGAGCCATGTGGGCGCATTGTGGATAGGCCTGTCAATCGATTGATCTATAAGGGTTTCACTAGACTGCTTATTTTTTAGTCAGCCGAGTCGCCATGCCATCCCCAATCGCGGTACACAATTCTGTGCGCCGAATGTGGATAAGCCGCTCAAGTGGCTGATTTTGCATAGCGCGCGACTGGCTGCCTATTTTTTAGACAGCAACCTCGCCATTCCCGCCTCAAGGCCTCGCTCAGCCACCCTGCCTTTGCCCACACGACAAGTACAGAACCATGTGGACGCGCTGTGGAAAAGCGCGCCAAGTGACTGATGCGCAAGCATGAAAAAGGGCCGCCTATTTTTTAGGCAGCCCTTGCTTCCAGCCAAGCGCTGTCAGACCGTCATTTCCCCGCGCAGGGCGCGGCTCATCGCCTCGCGCAGCGCCTCGCCGGCAACGCTGCCGGACAACAGAACCTGCAGCTTGCCCAAGGCCGCTTCCGGCGTCAGGTCGCCGCCCGGCCATGCGCCCGCGCGCGCCAGCGGCTGGCTGGCGGCGTAGGCGCCCACTTCCACCGCGCCCTTCATCACCTGGGTCAAAGTCAGCACCGGGCAGCCGCGCGCCTTCATCGCTTCGATGCCCGATAGCAAAACCGGATCCGCCGGCGCGTTGCCGCTGCCATAGGCCAGCAAAATGGCGCCGTCCAGGCCCCCTGCTTGCAAGGCCATGCCTGCCAACGCGCTGCCATGACCCGGCGTCAGCATCAGCGCGGCCAGTTTGAGATTTTCATTGATGCGGGTCGGCCGCCACTCGCCTTCCGGCTTGAGCCAGCGCTCGCGGCGCCAGTGCGCATGGATGGCAAATTGCGCCAGCGGCTCGGCATTGGGGCTGTTGAAACCGTCGAAACGCTCGGCGTCCAGTTTGCGGGCGCGGTTGCCGCGCAGCAGCAGCCGGTCGAAAGCAATGGCGACCTCGTTCAAATCCGGCTGGCAGGCCGCTTCCAGCGCGTCGGCCAGATTGGCCCAGCCGTCGGAGCGCGGGTGCACCAGCGGCAGCTGCGCGCCGGTCAGCACCACCGGCTTGGACAGGCCTTGCAGGGCGAAGGACAACACGCTGGCTGTATAAGCCATGGTGTCGGTGCCGTGGATGACGACGAAGCCGTCGTAGTCTGGATAGCGGGAAACCAGCGCGTCGATGATCTGGTTCCACTGGCGGGGAGTCACCGCGGAGGAGTCGATCAGCTGTTCGAATTCGATGACATCAAACGCCAGCCCGGGGCGCTCGAAACGTTGCAGCAGACGCGGCAGCAGGCCCGGCGCCGGCGCCAGGCCCTCGGGGGTGTGGTCCATGCCTATGGTACCACCGGTGTAGAGCACCAGAATGCGGCTCATTGCTTACTCCATCGGGCTTGTATTCAGCGTTCGATGGTAGCGCATGCGGCCGCAGGCGTCACACGCGGCGGGCCAAAAGGATTAACGCAGCGCGTCGTTCACCGCCTGGTCGATGGCGCGGTGCGCCTCGTCGATATGATGGACGATGTCGCGCTGCAAGGAACGCAGATACGGGTCGTCTTCGCGATGGGTCGCATCCTGGCGGGCCTTGTTCAACAGATCCTTGGCTTGCTGGAAGCGATTCTCGGGGCGCCAGCTGGCATCCGGCGGGGTCCGTTCATATACGTCCTTGCCATCGTCGATGGCGGCGTCGCGCATCTTGCGCAGCGCCTTGTTGATTTCGTCCACCGCATGGCGCTCGTCATCCATCACGCGCGGGTAGTCGGGGCGGGCCAGCAGATCGCGCGCCGCGCGCAGGTCGGTCATCGCATGCAAGTAGTAAGGATGATCCTCCGGGTGCCATTGGTGCTGCTGCCAGGTCCAGGCATCGCCATCGCGCCAGCCATCGGCCAGCGCCGGAGCGCTCAGCACGGCATTGCCGGCCGCGGCCAGCGTCAACATCATCAGAATGTTCGATAACTTCATGGTGTTCTCCTGTCTATCCTGCGAGGGTCAGCGCAAAGCGTCGCCAATCGCTTGCTGCGTGGCGCGATGGGCATTGTCGATGTGATGGAGGATGCGATGCTGCAAATCGCGCACCCAAGGGTCGTCTTCCTGATGGCTGGCGTCGCGGCGGGCCGCGTCAAGCAGCTCCATCGCCTTGTGGAAGCGGTCCGCCGGGTTCATGCGGGCATCCGGCTGCTCATAGCGCCAAGGGTCCTTGCCGTCCTCGATGGCCGCTTTCTTCATTTCCCCCAGCGCGGCGTCGATCTCCGCCACGGCGCGGCGCTCATCGTCCGCTATCTGCGGGTAGTCGGGACGAGCCAGATAATTCCTGGCCTGCCGCAAATCGCTCATCGCGTGCAGATAGTAAGGATGGTCGGCCGGCCGCCAGTCGCGCGGCATTTCCAGTCGTACCGTGGCAGGTTGATAGACCACCTGCGCGCGCGGCGGCGTCACCACGCAGCCGCCCAAGCCCAGCGCCAGCAAAGCCATTCCAGCCCATGCCGCCGCGCTTGCGTGTCGATTCATCTCGGATCTCCCCATCCGTTCCGGCGGCCTCATGCCAGCCGTATTTAATTCGCGCCCAAACAATCAGGCTTATCGACAGGATGGCAGTGCCGCCTCCAGGCGTCAGCAGCATTTAGGTTTCTGCATGTAAGGAAATGTAGCGGGCAAGACCGGAAAAAACGCTGTTTTTTAAAAAACAATTTTATTCAGACGGTAAACGTGAATTTTTATTAAGAAACCCGCCTCCCTGCCTCTCAGGACAGGGGCGCAGCCTGCGGAATAGATAGTTTGACTTTGGTTAAACAAGAACCGAAATCGTCATGATAAAGATATAAAAAATGAAAAAAATATAACCAATACAAATAATAATGACTCATATAGTCGCACCTTTTATCAGGCGCTTCGGAGCCATTCATCAATTAACCAAGTAGCACTCAAAACAAGGCATCACATGTCCCTGACCAGACAATACGACATTCAACCGCTTATCGCGCCCGCCCTGACCATCTACGTCAACGACGCCCCCATTGCCGCGGCCGCAGGAGAAACCGTGCTCAGCGTTCTCAGCGCGGCAGGCCTGCGCCGGCTCAGCCGCAACGACAATCTGCAAACCGCAGGCTCCTATTGCGGCATGGGGATATGCCATTGCTGCCAGGTCAGGATCAATGGCCGCCATAAGCTTCGGGCCTGCCAAACCATCGTAGAGCCCGGCATGCGGGTGGAAACGGACTGCAACCGCCTGCAGACGGAGGGCCTGTAATGGAACGCAAACCCGTGATCGTCGGCGGCGGCCCCGCCGGCCTGTCCGCCGCCATCGAACTGGCCAGCCACGGCGTGGACAGCCTGTTGCTGGAAGAAGCCTCGCGCCTGGGCGGCGTGGTGTATCGGGGCCCCCTGCGCGACGGCGTGGAACTGGATTATCTGGGCGAGCGCTACTGCGCCAATATGCGAGCCTTGCATGGCGCGTTCGACGCGATAGCCGCGCGCGTGGACATCCGGTTGAACACCCGCGTCATCGGCGGGAATGCCGAGCAGTTGTTCGCGCTGACGCCGCAGGAGCGCACGCAGCGCATCCCTTATTCCCATTTGCTGCTCTCGGTCGGCTGCCATGAGCGCAGCGTGCCGTTTCCCGGCTGGACGTTGCCCGGCGTGATCATGCTGGGCGGTTTGCAACTGCAGATCAAGAGCGGCGTGGTCAAACCCTTGGGGCGCACGGTGTTGGCCGGCACCGGCCCCTTGTTGCCGCTGGTTGCCTGCCAATTGCGCAAAGCCGGCGTGGAAGTGGTAGGCGTATACGAGGCCAGCGCCTTCAGCCGGCTGGCGAAAGAGGCGGTCGCCCTGCTGAATCAGCCGCAGCTGTTTCTCGACGGGCTCAGCATGCTCGCCTACCTGAAACGCCATGGCGTGCCTTTCCACTTTGGATGGGGCGTGATCGAAGGCCATGGCGACGATGAGCTGCGCGCCGTCACCGTCGCGCCTTACAACGCGGACTGGACGGCCGATCACAGCCGCGCCCAGCGCTTGCCGGCGCAAACGCTGGCGAGCGGCTACGGCTTCCTGCCCCGCACCCAGCTGACTCAGCAAATGGGCCTGGCCCACGGCTACGATGAAGACGGCTGCCTCAAGCCCGATATCGACGACTGGCAGCGCGGCAGCCTCGATCGCATCCATCTGGCCGGCGATGTCGGCGGCTTGAAAGGCGGAGAAGCCGCCATGCTGACCGGACGCATCGCCGCGCTCTCCATGCTGCGGCAGCTGAACGTGCTGGATGACGCCGCGGCCCTGCGCCGCCGCGATGAGCTCAGCAAAGACTTGGCTGCCGTGCTGCGCTTCCGCGCTGGCATCAACCGCTTCACCCGCCGCGGCATGGGCCAGCTCGCCCTCCCACGCACCGACACGGTGATCTGCCGCTGCGAGCACGTCACCCGCCAGGATATCGACACCGCGCTGGGGCAAGGCGTCAACGACCTGATCAGCCTGAAGATGCGCACCCGCGTCAGCATGGGCGATTGCCAGGGCAAGATGTGCGTCGGCTATTGCAGCGACCGGCTGCGCGAACACACCGGCAAGCACGATGTGGGCTGGATACGCCCGCGCTTTCCGCTGGACCCGCTGCCGTTCTCGGCCTTCTCCGCCCTCGACGCCCAACAGACTGAGGAGATTTGACATGAGCAAGCCATACGACATCGTGATCGCCGGCGGCGGCGTGATCGGCGCCTCCTGCGCCTACCAATTGTCCAAGCGCCGCGACTTGAAAATCGCGCTGATAGACAGCAAGCGCCCCGGCAACGCCTCTCGCGCCTCGGCCGGCGGCCTGTGGGCGATAGGCGAATCGGTCGGCCTGGGCTGCGGCGTGATTTTTTTCCGCATGAACTCGGCCAATCGCAAGCGCGAGGCCGCCGGCGCAGCCGTGGCGGTAGACGCCGCCACGCCGCACATCCTGCCGCAAAGCTTCTTCGACTTCGCGCTGGCCTCCAACGCGCTCTACCCCCAGTTGCATCAGGAGCTGATGGACAAGCACGGCATGGATTTCAAGTTCGAGCGCACCGGGCTCAAATACATCATCTACGACGAGGAAGACCAGCTGTACGCCGAACACATCGCCGCGCAGATTCCGCACCTGGCCAGCGAAGTGCGCTGGCTGGACCGAGAGCAGCTGCGGGAGGACGAGCCTTTCGTCAGCCATCGGGCCCAAGGCGCGCTGGAATTCCTGTGCGACCACCAGGTCAGCCCCTTCCGCCTGACCGACGCCTATACCGAGGCGGCGCGGCAAAACGGCGTGGACGTCTATTTCAATGTCAACGTCACCGGCGTCACCCGCCAGGGCAGCCGCGTGACCGGCGTGCGCACCGCCGAGGCCGGCGACTTCTCGTGCCACACGCTGATTAACGCCGGCGGCTCTTGGGCCGCCGAACTGTCGCGCTGGGCCACCGGCCGCACCATTCCGGTCAAGCCGGTCAAGGGCCAGATCGTGCTGTCCGAGAAAATGCCCAAGCTCTTGCGCGGCTGCATCACCACCAGCGACTGCTACATCGCGCAGAAGGACAACGGCGAGATCCTGATCGGCAGCACCACCGAGGACAAGGGCTACGACACCACCATCACCTATCCGGAAATCAACGGCCTGGTGCAGGGCGCGGTGCGCTGCGTGCCGGAGCTCGCCAACGTCAACATCAAGCGCTGCTGGGCCGGACTGCGCCCCGGCACCCCGGACGAGCTGCCGATCCTGGGGCCGGAAGACGGCGTCGAAGGCTATCTGAACGCCTGCGGCCACTTCCGCACCGGCATCCTCACCTCGGCCATCACCGGAGTGCTGCTGAACGGCCTGGTGCGCGGCGAGCCGCTGCCGCTGGACATCGCGCCCTTCCTGGCCAGCCGCTTCCCCAACCGCACCGAGAAAGAAATGGATTTCGCGCTGCACGCCTGATCAAGTTCCTCTCATGAGCCGCCACTGCCTTCGGGCTTGGCGGTTTTTTTTCGCCCACGCTGGCAGACATCGTCGACTGAAACCGTTTTGTCATATTAATGACGTCGTTTTGTCATCAATCCCTCATACCATCGCATCAGTTTTTCGATAGATAAGGCCACTGGCCGGAAGGGGAGCAATGATGAAGAACAAACTGGGCTACATCGCCGTCGCCGGCGCCTTGGCCGTGATCGGCAACGCCGCTATGGCCGCCAATCTGGACGCGCTGATCGCCGCCGCCAAGAAAGAAGGCGAGCTGAACACCATCGCCCTGCCGCATGACTGGTGCGGCTACGGCAATGTGATCGCCGGCTTCAAGGCCAAGTACGGCATCAAGGTGAATGAACTGAATCCGGACGCCGGCTCCGCCGACGAACTGGAGGCCATCAAGGCCAACAAGAATAACAAGGGCCCGCAAGCGCCGGACGTGATCGACGTCGGCCTGTCCTTCGGCCCGCAAGCCAAGGCCGCCGGCCTGCTGCAGCCGTACAAGGTATCCAGCTGGAAAACCATTCCGGACAACGTCAAGGACAAGGATGGCTACTGGTACGGCGACTACTACGGCGTGCTGACCTTCCAGGTCAATAAAGACCTGATCAGCAAGGCGCCGACCGACTGGTCCGACCTGTTGAAGCCGGAATACAAAAACGCCGTGGCCCTGGCCGGCGACCCGCGCGCCGCCAACCAGGCCATCCAGGGCGTATTCGCCGCCGGCCTGTCCCACGCCAAGGGCGATGTGAACAAAGCCGCCGACGCCGGCCTGAAGTTCTTCTCGCAACTGAACAAGAACGGCAACTTCGTGCCGGTGATCGGCAAGGCCGCCTCGCTGGCCCAGGGCACCACCCCCATCATCGTGCGCTGGGACTACAACGCCCTGGCCGACCGCGACACGCTGAAGGGCAACCCCAAGGTCGACGTGATCGTGCCGAAGTCCGGCGTAGTGGCCGGCGTTTACGCCCAGGCCATCAGCGCCTACGCGCCGCACCCGAGCGCCGCCAAGCTGTGGATGGAATACCTGTTCTCCGACGAAGGCCAAGTGGCCTGGTTGAAGGGCTACTGCCACCCGATCCGCTTCAATGATCTGACCGCCAAGAACAAGATTCCGGCCGAACTGATCAACAAGCTGCCGGACGCCGCCGCTTACAAGAAGGCCGTATTCCCGACCATCGAGCAGCAAGAGGCCTACAAGGCCGGCATCACCAAGCAGTGGGACAGCGTAGTCGGCAGCAATGTGAAGTAACACCCGCATCCTGTCTCACCCAGGGCCGCCATGGGCGGCCCTTTTACCACCCACGAGAAACATCGATGTCCGCATCCTCAGACACCATGCCGACACCCGCCCCCCGCACCGCCAACCCTCCCGGCGCCATCCGCGCCTCGCTGTTGTCGTGGCTGGGCGTCGCGCCCTTCTTGCTGTTCGCCCTGCTGTTCCTGATTCTGCCCACCGGCATGCTGATGATAGGCGCCTTTCAGGACGCGCAAGGCCATTTCACCCTGAACAACATCGTCCGCCTGTTCGACGACAGCATTCTCAGCGCCTACAAGATCAGCCTTGAGATCAGCGCCGCCTCGGCCATTCTGGGCACGCTGCTGGGCCTGCTGCTGGCGCTGGCGGCGATACGCGGCGGCCTGCCGGCCTGGATCCGCCCGACGCTGACCACCTTTTCCGGCGTGGCGTCCAACTTCGCCGGCATCCCGCTGGCCTTCGCCTTCCTGTCCACGCTGGGACGGATGGGCCTGGTGACCATGCTGCTGCGCAAATACCTGGATGTCGATCTCTACGCCAGCGGCTTTTCCATCCTCAGCTTCGCTGGCCTCACTCTCACCTATTTGTACTTCCAGGTGCCGCTGATGGTGTTGATCATTGCCCCTGCCGTGGAAGGCTTGAAAGAGGAATGGCGCGAGGCTTGCGAGAGCCTGGGCGGCTCCGGCTTCGCCTACTGGCGCCATATCGCGCTGCCGGTGCTGTGGCCCAGCCTGGTTGGCTCGGCGCTGCTGCTGTTCGCCAATGCCTTCGGCGCGGTAGCCACCGCTTACGCGCTGACCGGCAGCTCGCTCAATATCGTCACCATCCTGCTGTACGCGCAAATCCACGGCGACGTGCTGCACGACCAGAACCTGGGCTACGCGCTGGCGCTGGGCATGGTGCTGATCACCGGCAGCGCCAACGCCGGTTATATCTGGCTGCGCAAGCGCAGCCTGAGGGAGGCCGCATGAAAACCAAGACCTCATCCCGCTTCGGCGCCTGGCTCGCCATCCTGCTGGGCAGCGGCTACTTCCTGTTGCCCTTGATCGCCACTTTCGAGTTCAGCCTGAAGATGAAGCGCGAGGGCTACAGCTTTGAGGCCTACAAGGTGGTGCTGTCCGACCCCGGCTTCCAGGCCAGCTTCGGCTACTCCGCGCTGCTGGCGCTGTTGACCATCCTGGTCGGCATTGTGCTGGTGGTGCCCACCGCCTTCTGGGTGCAGCTGAAACTGCCGCGGCTGCGTCCGCTGATCGAGTTCATCACCCTGTTGCCGCTGGTGATCCCCGCCATCGTGCTGGTATTCGGCTATCTGCGGCTGTACGGCAGCGGCGGCTGGCTGCCCTTCACCGGCAGCGAACGCAGCACCGACCTGCTGCTGGTCTTCGGCTACGTGACCTTGGCCCTGCCCTATCTGTACCGCTCGGTCGATACCGGCCTGTCCGCCATCGACGTGCGCTCGCTGACCGAGGCGGCGCAAAGCCTGGGCAGCGGCTGGTTCGACATCCTCAGGCTGGTGATCTTCCCCAATCTGAAAACCGCCATCCTGTCCGGCGCCTTCCTGACCTTCGCCATCGTGATCGGCGAGTTCACGCTGGCCAGCCTGCTGGCTCGCCCGGCCTTCGGTCCCTACTTGCAGCTGATCGGCGCCAACCGCGCCTACGAGCCGGCCGCGCTGGCCATCATCGCCTTCCTGGTCACCTGGGCCGCGATGGGCTTGATGCAGGTTGTCAGCCGCAACCGCGCCGCTCTCGGCGCCGACGAACATTGAAACGGAAGCAATCATGGCATTTCTGCAAATCGATCATCTGAACAAGCGCTTCGGCCAGCAAGCCGTGGTGCACGATTTCAACATGCAGGTGGAAGCCGGCGAATTCATCACTTTTCTGGGCCCGTCCGGCTGCGGCAAAACCACGGTGCTGCGCATGATCGCCGGTTTCGAAACGCCCAGCGGCGGCGCCATCCGCCTGGCCGGCGACGACATCACCCACCAGTCGCCGCAGAAGCGCGGCATCGGCATGGTGTTCCAGAGCTACGCGCTGTTCCCCAATATGAACGTGGCGGACAACATCGCCTTCGGCCTGAAGATGCAGAAGCGCAGCGCCGACGAAATCCGCCGCAAGGTGGGCGAAGTGATCGCGCTGGTGGAACTGAACGGCCGCGAGAAGCACTTCCCGCACCAACTGTCCGGCGGCCAACGCCAACGCGTGGCTCTGGCGCGCGCCCTGGTGGTGGAGCCGCGATTGCTGCTGCTGGACGAACCCCTGTCGGCGCTGGACGCCCGCATCCGCAAAAATCTGCGCGAGCAGATCCGCGACATCCAGCGTCGCCTGGGCCTGACCACTATTTTCGTGACCCACGATCAAGAGGAAGCGCTGACCATGTCGGACCGCATCTTCGTGATGAACCAGGGCAAGGTGGAGCAGGAAGGCGCGGCGGAGACCATCTACACCCAGCCGGCCACCGAGTTCGTCGCCCGCTTCATGGGCAACTACAATCTGCTGACGGCCCAGGAAAGCCGCGCGCTGCTGGGGCTGGAAATCAGCGGCCACCTGGCCATCCGTCCGGAATCCATCCAGTTGCTGGCCCATGAGCAGACGGCGGACGACGCGCTGCCGGCGGTGATCCGCCAGCACCAGCTCCTGGGCAACATCATCCGTTACCAGGTGGAAACCGGCGGCGCCACGCTGCAAGTGGACAGGCTTAACCGCAACGCCGCCGACCTGCTGGCCAGCGGCACCGCGGTCAAGCTGAAAATCGCGCGCGAAGACTTGCGCGAGGTGCGCTGAGCCCGCGCCAAGACGCATCGCGAAGTTCACGCCCCCGAAACTTGGCGCGTGCTTCGCGATGCTCCCTAACCGCCAGACTCTCCTCAAGCCCAATCACGCGCCGCGCGCCGCGCGCCGGCAACAAGCCCATCGACATAAACAGTCGTCAGGAACGGCAATATTTGCCACACCCAAACGCCTTCGACACGCACCCGCCTCCTCTCCAAGCCGATCAGTCATCTGGCGAGCTAGCGCTTTGGAACGGAGGAGGTCAAGCAAAACCGATCTTGTATCAAAAAGCATCCTCCTAGACTAAATAGCGCCTGAAAAAATTCAAGCAATGCTGCACGACAGCAGGTGGAAAACTCTTAAAAACAATAGACTTAAAACAATGCATAAGAACTCGCTTAAACATATAACAATTTGCAAGAAAGGTCCCTCCACCATGTAGCAAAGAGGCGCGTTTAGCCTCTTTTAATCCATCAAAATAATGCAGATCTGAATTACCCCCCAAGCGGAAATGGGTAACCAAACCCTTTAGATATAAAATCTTAATATCAAATATATTTTTATTAGCCCGAAGCAGCCATTCAAAATCTGGCGCCACTTTGAAGCTTTCATCAAAAAAACCAACCCTATCAAAAAGCGATCTCTTGATCACCATTGTCGGGAAATTAACGCAGGGCATTTGATATTTTGATCCGAGAGTTGAAAAGAAACGTTCACTTCCAGCTAAGCGATGCAGCTCCTTACCATCTTCGGCATGAACAACAACATCACCATATACAATGTCGACCTCGCCGCACCCGATTGCCTGCAGTGCTTTCTCTATGAAATCTGGGTCAACCCAATCGTCAGCATTCAGACAAAAAACATAATCCCCTACTGCTAATTTTATTGCTTTATTCTGGGCATCAACAATGCCACGATCCTTTTCAGAAATCCATTTACTTATTTTACTATCCAAGCTCTTGATAACCTCTACCGTCCCATCGGTAGACTCACCATCCACAACGATATACTCTATATTATCCTTGCTAGTTTGCGCATCCACACATGCAATAGTCAAAGGCAAAGTATTAACAGCATTGCGGACAAAGGTTAATACAGAAACTCTTGGTTTTGATACTGTGGTTGTACGTGAGCCACCGGCGATAGAATTAGACATATCGAATCTCCACTAAATTTTACTTGCCGCTCCTAACAAAAGAATAAAGCGCCCCTTTCAACCACGGCGGACTTAGTCTGAAAATAGGATACAAAAAAATTCCAACAACCCAGCCTGAAAAACTAAGGCGCCTGAGAGCCATGGATTTAGTTCTGAATTTTATTTCCCGTATCAAGTACATAACTCCACCCCGCCTATTTTTTTGCGATATGGAAACCCTCACATTCACCAGCGGGACCGACATACAGTAATAACGAGCACCCGCATTAAGTAACCTTAAATGCAAATCATAGTCTTCGAGCAAACCAACACTTTCATCATATCCGCCAACACGGAGGATTGAGTCTTTACGCAACATCATGGTTGGATGCGAGATTACATTTCTATAGTTAAGAGAGCTTTTAATTTTTTCATGCTTTTCTGGCGTTTGCTTTAACGATAATATCTTGCCCTCAGTTTCGAACTCAGCATGCCATGAGCACACTACGTCGACATCAGGATGCTCATCAAGGTAGGCATACTGCAGTTCAAATCTATTTAACTCACATATATCATCGCTATCCATTCTTGCGACAATAGAATATTTCGCCTTCTCAAGTCCATAATTTAAGGCTGCCGCCAAGCCTTTTTGAGGAATTTGGCGCAAAACCGTAAATTCAATATTTTCATGTTCCCTGCTAACCTTTTCAATGATGGAAATTTGGCCAGCAGAAACCTCACCATCAATGACCAGTACGATCTGTGCCGGCAATAGTGTTTGGCCTACCAAACTTTGCAGGGACAGCTTCAGCCATTCCTCTTTAACTCCAGAGTAAGTGCTCATTATTACTGAAATTGGCGCCATCGCATCCCCTATGCCATCTTAAATAAATTCATTACAAATGAAATTACATCCCAAGCAAAAACATAAAATAAACAAGCTTAAGTCAGCCGCGGCAGGGGAGACGTTATTATTTTAGATTGGAATGTACTAGACCTCATCGAGTCGGCGATCCCAATAAAAAGCCAACCAATAGCATCATAGCCTGTAAACTGCACAAATCCACTGATAAAATACATACATACAATCAGATCATATGGGGAAACTGTAGATCCACTTTTTATCGAAGCATATATTCTTCTAGCAGCAATCAACAACAACAGTGCTGAGAAAATCACACCGGAATCTACCGCAGATTGCAAATAAATGTTATGAAAATTATTTTCCGCCAACTCCCTATCTGCCTCTGATTCAATCTTCTGGACACCCTCACCCAAGCCATAACCAAGATAATTATCTTGAATAAGATCCACAGCTGAAGTCCATAAAAAATAACGCCCAACCGTAGACTCATCAAATTCATCCGAAACATTTTCAAATCTATTTGAAATACCTGAAGCAGCAACAACCGAAATAAATGCAGCAAAACCCGCCAAGAAAATGGAAAGTCGGAAAATACCTTTATATTTAATAGAAACGTGCAAAGCACAAATAAACAAAAACAATAGAGTTGAAGTTCTGGATTGGTAAAGAATACAACTTAAAAAAACCAAACCAGAAAGCCACCACATTCGCCGAGACCCAATGAATAAACTTAGCATCATAACCAAAACTGTTGATTCTATGTTCGGCCCACCAGCAGTTATCCAAGGTATGCCAATCAATGCCTCCTGCCCTTGATTAAAAGTTGACAAAAGTTCTGGCAAGAAAAAAATATTTTTCAAAAAGACAATTAAAAAAAATACAAGGGCCGCATTCTTTAAAGTTTCATTCAACTTGCGTTCTGAAATATCAAAAAGCGCCACGGCACCAATCAGGTAGCTTAGGAATGCAAACACAGGCAGCACTAACTGAAAGTAGTCCCTCGAGCTTGAGTTAAAAAACTCCACCAAAACAATGCCAGAAAAATAAAATAAGACATCCAGCTTTACTGTTCTAAAAATTAGAAACCTACCCGCGTAAAATCGAAACAGCACAAACAAGCAGAAAGCCACCATTCCAACCACATGATACAACCTAATACCCGACCCCTTATCCCCCAATGGCAACAGAATAATAAATTGCAGTGGTAAAATCATGAGAAAAAAACGCAACATGAAGGATTTAGACATTTTTTAGCTCACAAACAAATGGAGTTAACCCTATCTTCTTTAAACTAAAATAACTAGCCAAAAGACAGGCTGCATCCGAACTAGAAATAGCAATAACTGCGCCTTCCGCCCCAAACCTCACCCCAAGCCAGGCAACGAGAAAAAGCTTCAAAAAACCAAATATCACATTCCATTTATTATAAATTCTTTCCACACTTAAATTAACCATCCACTGGACAACCAATATTGAGTTAATCACTAAGATGGTTGGCATCAACGAGTACATTTTCAAAACCGAAGATGCCGGAAAAAAATCCACTCCGAAACAAAAGACAATAATATTGTCTGCGAGAAGAAATATTGAAAGCGAAACCAGAATCCCACTCACAATGCAAACCTTCAACCCTCTTGCCACATATAAAGCGGCAGCATCTTTATTCTCGATAGCAAGCCGAGCTATCTTAGGAAATAAATAAGTATGAAATGGAACATAAATCCCATACATGGCCCTAACTATTTTGTCTGCCAAAGAGAAATATCCAACAACCTCTAAAGATACAACCTTACTCAAAACAATGGTTGGCATGCTGACAAAAAATGCCCCCCAAGCATTCAGTAAAAAAGCATTGAATCCAGAAACGAGCAGTTTATATACGTCCCGGATAGAAAAAAAAGAGAGACTTTTAAAGAAATGCGCTCTAAACATGGAGAAGAGAATACCAGGTGCCCAACCTATCGCGATTGAAATGAAATATTTCCATATGTCAGAGGGGACATGGACAACGATAATAGCCAATACTGTTGATATGAGTCTCGATGCAGCTTCCATTCCAAAACCAAGGACACTGCGCTGCTGCCCCTGAAAATACCAGGCACCCGTTTGAGACTGAGCGATCGTGGAAAGAAGCCAACTGAGAAATTCTATTTCATTGATATAGGAAGAGAGGAAATAGAAATATAGAATACATGATAATGTAGAAAACATGAGCCCCAAAATAAATTTAGCCCCTACTACATTGACGAATAGCCCATTCAGCTCCTCCTCATCGTTTTTACACTGTGCGACAGCCCTTACACCAGAAAGATGGAATGCATACTCAATAAAAACTAATGAAAATACGGTCAGGGAAATTAGTATGGATATCTTTCCCCAAGCAGCCACACCCAATCGATGAGTTAAGACTGGAATCAAGATTAAAGGTGAAACATAATTAATACCCTGAACAATAAAAAGAGCGCCGAATTTTTTCATCATGGGCCACGTATAAATTTTTCAGGTTATAAAATCTTACCTAAAATCCATATTGCAATAGATGAAAACGGAATAGATGCTGTATTTACATATCAACACGAGACGGTGAACACTAGTTGTACTGTAAAATAAAATATTACTCCGGCCATGAACCCAGTCTCAAGTCATTCCTCTAACACGCTAGAATCATTTCCGGAGTAATCTAAATACGATCATAGCTTCAATTAACTCTAAATATTCCCATGGATAGAATTTCTAAACATTGCATATCCTTTGACTAATTCCGAAATTCCATCATCAAGTGATACTTGTGGATGAAATCCTGTAGCCTCGATTTTCTCATTTGAAACAATATAATTTCGTTGATCTGGATCCTTTCCAACTGGCGCATCAAAGTATAAGAAATCTGGCACATGCGCTTGAATCCTCTGACACAGCTCTTTTTTGGATACATTAGCATCAGACAAACCAACATTGTAAATTTGATTGCACATTCTATCGAAGTTCTCTATTCCATGTTGAAATGCGCGAGACACATCGCGAACATGAATATAATTTCTCTTAAATGAACCTTCAAATAGAACAACGAACTTATCGTAAACAGCACGATGAACAAAATCATTGACTAGCAAATCAACTCTCATTCTAGGTGACATTCCAAATACCGTCGCTAGTCGAAAGCTAATCGCATTTCCACTCTCCATCAGTTCTTTTTCGACCTCGACTTTTTTCTTAGCATATTGTGAAATAGGCCGCAATGGCGACTCTTCAGTACAATAATTATTTTCGTCACCTGTTCCATAAGCACTGTTCGTTGTCGGCATCAGCACTCTCTGCTCTTGCGAGAGTAACTTCAACATCATCGTAATGGCATCATGATTGATTGAAGAGGATCCAACAGGATCTTGGTTACAAAGTGGTGCGCCCACAAGGGCCGCCAAAGGGATAATAATGTCAGCTTCTTTCAGCAGCGGCAAGATGATCTCTTTATTTCTGATATCTCCCTTTACAGCTTTGAAATTAGGGTGATAACAAACATGATTCAAGCTGGTTTGTCTATACATAAAATTATCTAATACAGTCACTCTATTGCCCAGATTTAATAGATCTGGAGTCAAAATTGAGCCAATGTATCCTGCGCCACCAGTGACTAGAATATTGTACATAGCAAACCCCTTGAATAAATTGTTTACTCGAACAATGCTGCCTCAACGCACTCACATAATGTGTGTGCAAGTACGATATGTATTTCCTGAATTGTACTTGTCATGCTGCCAGGCACAACTATGCAGTTATCAGTCAATCCTTTTACAAGGCCACCATCTTTTCCACAAAAAACGATGCTCTCAACATTTAGTCTTTTGCATGCCTCTATCGCTTTTAATATATTGTGTGATTGACCTGATGTTGTAATGCCCAGAAAAACATCTCTACTACTGGCTTTAGCTTCCAGCTGTCTAGAAAATACATACTCATAGCCATAATCATTACCGACCGCTGTCAATATTGAACTATCAACGGTTAATGCTTCTGCAGGCAACGGAGCTCTATCTTTGGCAAGCTTACTTACAAACTCGGCCGCTAGGTGCTGCGCATCAGCAGCGGATCCTCCATTTCCTGCAATGTATAGTCTTCCACCTTTTTTATAGCAGTTAATGACTTTTTCAACAGCTGAATTAAAAGTCTGAATTGCGTTATCGCACTCGAGCAAAGCCTTCTTGGCCTCTATAGAGCTAAAAATGTTCTTTCTTAATCTATCACTGGCATTCATACCCCCTCCTATTTAATATCTCATGGGCCATATAATAGTCTGATGGAACACCTATATCTATGAATGTTTCTGAACACTTTTTCCCATAAAATGGAACACCTGCCTTAAGCATCTTCGGAAACAGCTCGCTCTCCAATGAGCACTTCTCATTGGAGTTATTTATAAAACCATTCAAGGATTCATACTGAAAAAAATATACTCCACCATTTACCCACTTCTGCTCATTTCGTAAAACAGGCTCAGAATGATCATTCGAAAAGCTAACAATAATATCTTCGTCAGAAAGCGAAACGCCTAAGTAGCGAACATGATCATTAGACGAAAATAGGGACAAGCACACACCCGCCTTGATGCGAGCCGAATACTCAGCCAATTCTTTTAAAGAAATGGGGAAAAAAGTATCTCCATTTAATAAAATAAACGGCTCTCCGGGATTTATAAGTTGAGATGCTTTAATAAGTGCACCACCAGTTCCCAATGGATTACTTTCTATAGAGTATTCAATTTTTGCTTTTTTATACTCATATCCAAAGTGATCAACAATAATATGCTGCATATACCCAACGGATAGGATAATGTGGCGAATACCTTGCGAAATCCAATAATCTATTAAATGCTCTAAAAATGGTTTCGCAGCAACCTGAGCCATAGGTTTTGGCCGATCAGAGACTACACTTCGTAACCTTGTCCCCAATCCACCGGCGAGTATGATTGCAGTTGTTATATTCATATCAATATTTCAGATTGAATTCAAAACCGAGCAAATTTCATCAATTTCAGGATAAGTCAACCCTGGATAGTTTCCTACATAGAATCCATAGAAATGAATATGATCTGTATTAGGGAATTGTTTGCAATAATCCTGTGGGAAAATTCCTTTTAGATAAGGCTGACGAAGTTGATTTCCACCACCTGCGCTCCCTCTTCTAAACTCAATCCCAGCATAGCGCATAGCGGTCATTAAATTGTAAGCCAATTCTAAATTGGCCTCGTTCAATACAATATTGAACGCATAATTACTAGACCCCTCTACTACAAAATCTTTTTGGAAAATATTTCCATTAAGATTTTCTATAAAATGCAAGAAATTATCAGTTCTCTTTTTAATATTTGCATCTAATCTTTTCAGCTGAGATAGGCCCATAATCCCTCCAAGCTCAGTATTTCTTACATTATAAGCCGGATATGCAAAAATGAATTCTGGGTTTAAGTCTGGATTGCTTTCTTTGTAGTAGGATTTTAAACTATTATCATTTGATTCACGCACCATGCCATGAGAACGAAGCATTCTTAACTGTTGATAAACTTCCTCATCATTCGTACATATCATCCCACCTTCAATCGTACTCATATGATGAGCATAGTAGAATGAAAAATTCGACATCCAGCCGAATGAGCCAACTTTTCTACCCTTATGGCAAGCACCATGTGATTCACACACATCTTCAATCAGATGTACTTTTCTCCTATCTAACTCACTCAATAACTCATCTGTTAATCCATTGAATCCTTGAGCATGCGTCAAAAAAACTGCTCGTGTTCTATTATTAATTTTCTTTATTACAGAATCCGTATCCAAAGCTAAGGATCTTGGATCAATATCAACAAAAACCGGTGTAAATCCATTCTGAATTACAGAGGCGATGTCAGAAATCCATGTAAAGGGAGGAACGATAACTTCACCACCTTCTGGATATCGGATTTTTAAAATCGCCATTGATAATAGGTTGGCAGATGCGCCAGAATTGACGAAGACGCTATATTTTACACCTAGCCATTTCGACCACTCGCCTTCAAACTCCCTCACCTTTTGCCCATTGGTTAGAATAGGATCATCCTGCTTTAAGTACTCAATTAAAACATCCAGATCTTCACGTAAAATATTATTCCGCATCAAAGGATATTTCATGGACGACTCCTTTTTATAGGGCAAATATTCATAATTAGAAAAATTATAAGTGATAGAACCTAAAAACTAGGCTTGTCATCCATTATTTATGCAGTAGTTCGTGATACTCCCATGAAATTCCAAAATGGTTTTCAATGAGGCCTCCTCCCCAATTCCGACTTTCTCATGCAATTCAGAACGGCTACCTAAATCAAAGCTATACCCTCCTCGAACACCAATATTCTTCACTCTAATTTCAAGATCTGAATTTGAAATATAATCCAGAATCATGGAATCCATCCCCCCTCTTCCTTTAAAACCTTCTTCCATTGTGACTATCCCACGATATTTTGAAATTTCCTCATACAGAAAGTTATTGCACGAGTGACTTATGTCAAAGATGTCTACAACGCCAACATCGACACCCTTGTTTTTCAAACGATTTGCCAACTTCATAGCAACATGAACCATATAGCCTGTAGCAAGCAAACAGATCTCATCGCCCTTCCTATGCACATTAAAACCCGCCTCGACATTTAAGATAGGATTCTCGTATATAACAGGCAATGTTTGGGCATCAAGTCTTATATACTTGATACCTTTCTTACTGACTAAGCGATCAAAAAGACATCCAGTACTAATGTGGTCTGCCGGTGAGTAAACAGAAATTGAAGGCAGCGCGCGCATGATTGAAATATCTTCGTAACACTGATGCGTTGGTCCTGACACAACATAGCTATAACCTGCGCCAACGCCTATCAAACTGACATTCATGTCTCTAACTTGGGATAGTAAAGCTAAATTCACTCGAATCTGCTCATAGCATCTCATGGTTAAAAAAGGTGCTATCGCATATGCAAAAACCTTATTCCCTTCAATAGCCAAACCAGCTGCTATATTAATAAGATTCTGCTCTGCAATCCCTACGTTTATAAATCTATCAGCAAAATCCAAGCGAATCTTATCTAAAACTGGAGATCCAAAATCGGCACTTAAAAAGAAAATTTTTGAATCAGTTTTCATGGACTGATATATTTTTTCAAGCAAGGCATCTCGCATCGGAATTGAGTGCGTAATCATTACCGTCCCCCTTCCAAAAGACTGTCTATTACTTCCGGCTTAGGATTCATGATATGGCAGAGTGCTGTATTTTCTAAACCTGGTACGCCATGGCCTTTTTTCGTATTTGCGATCAAAAGCTTTGGCTTTCCATTTTTGCGTGACTTGAGCGCCAGCAGGCTAAGCTGAAGTTGACAAACATCATGTCCATCAACCACATCCACATCCCAACCAAATGAAGTAAATTTTGCCGCCAAATCCTGATGGGAAATAATAGTGTCGGTATAACCGAGCATGCTTATTTTATTATTATCAATAATCAGATTTAAATTATCTAATTTATGGTGCGAAGCAAACATGATAGCTTCCCAATTCGCTCCTTCATGAAGCTCTCCATCACCACAGACCACAAAAGTTTGTTTAACGCTTTTCTTCCGCTTTAGTGCTATCGCTACTCCAGTAGCGACTCCTAGTCCATGTCCCAAAGACCCATTAATAGTTTCATATCCAGGGATGACAGGGTCTGGAATGCCCCCTAGAAAGCTGCCAGCCTCACACACATGCTCAAGTTCACTTAATGGAAAGTACGCAAGATCTGCCAGTATCGGGTACATACATATTGAACCATGCCCTTTACTTATGATGCATCGATCTCGATTTTCATCAAATGGCGTGCTCGGGAAAAAATCCAGTACACCACCATAATAAAGCGCTACAAAGATATCAATGGAAGATAATGAGGAAGCAATTCTAGTTTCTGGCGAATGACGATGAATACGTAACGTCTCTCTCCACACCCAATTACTTTTCTCCTTGAGATCGTCTCCACTGATTGATATTTTACTCATGTAGACTCCCCTTCATTTTCTGTCAGAGAACGGCCTATTTCTCTAACATACCATTCATAGGTACTTAGCAGTCCATCATCCAAACTGACTTTTGGAAACCAACCAATCGCATTTATTCTAGCGCTATTTAATAACTTTTGAGGCGAGCCATCTGGCTTAGCCAGATCCCAATGGATATCCCCATTAAAGCCAGAAAGCTTTGCGATACGCAAAGCCAAATCCTTAATTGAAACATCATAGCCACTGCCAAGATTAACGGGTAGTTCCAATGATGAAATATCATTGAATAGTAAATGCATGCATGCATCCGCTACATCATCTGCATGGACAAACTCTCGACGAGCAGAGCCGGTTCCCCAAAGAACAACTTTGGGATGTTCTTCTAGTTTTGCCTTATGGAATTTGGATATTAAAGCAGAGAGCACATGACCAGCCCGTGCATCAAAATTATCATTAGGACCGTATACACTATTTGGAATGACAGGGACGAATCTCTGATTGCCATCCTGTTTATTGTAAGCAAGGCAAGTATGAATGCCTGCCAACTTTGCTATGGCATAAGGTAAACTTGTTCCCTCAGGCTTTCCAGTCAATAAGTCGTTCTCACTCATTGGCTGCTTGCAGTCCCGAGGATACATGCAGGAAGAACCAAAAAATATCAATTTTCTTACATTATTTTCCCTGGCTGCAGACAAGATATTCAGTTGAATCTGTATATTCTCAACAATGAAATCTGCTGGGTAATTTTGATTGGATTCAATCCCACCAACTTTCCCTGCAGCTAATACCACATACTCTGGTTTATTTTTGCAAAAAAAATCCATCACACAATGATAGTTCAGCAGATCAAGCTCAGATCGCGCTCTAACTAATATGTTTTCAAACCCTTCTGTAGAAAGTTTTCTTAATAAAGCCGAACCAATCAGACCACCGTGCCCAGCAATATAGATTGAAGAATTTTTATTCATAATATTAGAGCAAGCCATTTGGTTGATATAAAACAACTCGACTACCTGAACTTTCAAACTTAAATGGAACGTGCACTAAATTTCTCAATCTTTCCTTGATATGCATCTGCTTCTCAGGTGGAGCAAATAACAATACAAACCCCCCCCCTCCTGCTCCTAATAACTTCCCTCCCAGGGCCCCTGCCTCAATGGCTTCCTCATATATTAGATCAATTTCAGGTGTCGATATTTTATCGGACAGGCTCCTTTTATAAAGCCAGTTTTGGTGCAACAACTTGCCAAATTCATTGATCGGCATATCCGAGTGTAGAATTTTCGTTGCCTCCTCTACCATCTCTCTCATCCTGAAAAGCTCATTCTCATGACTTTTTATTTTTTCTATCTGCGATTTGGCAATCTCTGACGCGACCCTAGACAGTCCAGTGAAGAACAACATTAAATGGCTTTGCAACTCATTAATTCTGCTCTCTTTAAGAATCAATGGCGAGACTGAGAATTCACCATTTTTCTTAAATTCTATATAGTTGAAGCCACCGTATGCTGCGGAAACTTGATCTTGCGAGCCAACATTTTCACCAATCACCTCTTGCTCAAGATATATAGCTTTTTTTGCCAGGTCTTCTTTTGAGGAATACTTTCCTTCTAAAGCTGAAAGCGCATGCAAGAGGCCAACAGTAAATGATGAGCTAGATCCAAGTCCCGCACGGGCTGGTAAATCGCCATCATGATGAATTTCCAAGCCATGCTGATATTGTGTCCAATTGAGTGCGGCACGAACCGCTGGATGCTCGATATCTTCTACATCACGAACATTTTCAATTCGCGAGTAAACAATTCTATGTTTATGATCGAAAAATGGAGGCAGGTGACGACAACTGATATAGCAATATTTGTCAATTGTAGTAGCAAGAACCGCTCCGCCATGCTCATGAAACCAAGCAGGGTAATCAGTCCCGCCACCAAAAAAAGATACCCTGAAAGGCGTACGCGTGATAATCATATGACACCCCCAAATAATTGAAATGCCGCATAGCTTAAAAGAACCGTTTTAATCAATCCCAGTCAGCGCTGGAATGCTTTTTAGCTCTTTAAAATCTAGCTAATATGCTCCATCACGCCGTAAAACCACGTAAACTGTCTTAAATAAGATAATCACATCTTTAAAAATACTCCATGCCTTTGCGTAATCCACATCCATTGCAACCCTTTGTGCATATGTCAGGTTGTTCCTGCCGGAAACTTGCCACAGACCAGTTAAACCAGGTCTCATTGCCAAGTAAAACTTGACATCTTCTCCATACTTGTCAAGTTCTTTCACAACAATAGGTCTTGGTCCAACCAAGCTCATTTCACCTTTAATAATATTCCATAGCTGCGGTAATTCATCAAAGCTGCTTTTTCGGAGAAAATTACCTATCTTTGTCACTCTTGGATCATTTCTCAGCTTAAACTCCCTATCCCATTCCGCTCTGGCATCAGGATTTGACTCAAGTAAATTCTGCAATACTTCACTTGAATTCAGCACCATTGTTCTGAATTTATAGCATTTAAATTTTTTTCCATCACGCCCCACTCTTTCATGCCCAAAAATTGGTTTCCCTCCATCGCGACCGACAATAAAAGCAAGACATAACATAATTGGCGACAGCAACAACATCAAAATCGTAGCACCGACCAAATCCAGACATCTCTTAATGATTCTATATGACAAACTATTAACATTGCTTTTTATGACTCGTATTGTTCTCAACTCACCCTGATCTTCATTACTATCCTTTTGCCCATAACTAGGCAGCAACATCAACATGTTGAAATTTAAAAGTATGTCGTCAATCAATCCTGATAAATTAACGGAATCTTTTTCATGGTATGCCAATGCTACACTTTTACAACCTATATTATTTAGCACTGGCAGTATGTCTTGCCATTTTATAAAAATCTCAGCAACCTTATCATCAACAAAAACATTATCTTCAGCTTTTGCCTTACCAGGCTCTACAGTATCAGTAACAAACAGATTGATAGCAACATGCCGCCCGAGCCAACTTGAAGAGTCGTATCTAAAATATTCCTCGCCATCCCGCTGAAGATAAACAACTGCAACGTATTCATTCCAAAATTTGAACTTCGACAAAACCATCCTGACTACATATTGAATAGCTGGCAGAGTAAGAAAAACCATTAACCAACCAAGCAAAGTCGCCTGCAACAATAAGCTCCACTTCGGATTGCTTATGAAAATAAAGACCGCATTCAAAACAGCACCACCTAAAACATATACACAATCAAAGAGAAAGGAACGGAATGCACTTCTGCCGCTTAAGTAATCATTGCTAAACAATTTAATCAAAGAGATGCTCAGTGCAGACATTCCAACCAGGTCAAAATAGAGCTGCCACCGCCCACCCACACCTTGATTATAATAAAATCCAAAATACAAACAGGCCGCGATGATAAGCTGATCAACAAACAAAAGCACTGCGACACTCACTGCAGCTCCTAGCTGCGGCCTATTTGGCCTCTTATCGATGGCTAGTTCCGCAAACTTCTCAAAAGATGACATATCAGGAGCCTTTCAAGTTCATGCATAACCACCGCAACACGAATCAATAAAATGCCACTCTTAAAAGGTAAAACTTCCCTTGCCATGCATTTAAACGATCTAATTAAAAACGAATCAGCCAAAAAGAAATTAATGACCTTGGCTTTATGAGCTACAGATGAAAATAAAAGTGACTGCTTTGGAAAACTCTGGCAACAAGACATCGAAAACAAATCAGAGAATTTAAATTCCCAGAAGTAGCATTCGAAAAACAGGAAGTATTGGAAGACTGAAGAGACTGGCCAGAGCTTGTCTGGAACCATATGAATTGAAGTTGCACACCAACTCTTGCAATCAGAGTTAGGACCCCTTCCAAAGAATAATCAATAGTGCGCATGCTTGGAGCCTTTATTATTAGAAATCAAACTTCACACTAGTTCTTACCCACCCATTCCAAGCCGAATCGCAATCCAGCCCCCTTGAGGTAAGATCTACTAAAATTTGAAACTATATCTTCTTAGAAAACAAAGGAACTCTTCATGGTACGATATAGATATAGACTAAAAAAAAGGGGATGCAAACTTTGTTTTGCTATGCAGCATAAGCGGTGATATGCTGTCAAGCTCGTTCGATGTATACGGTATAGCTCAGGTGGGTATCGTTTTTCAAGCTACGAGATGAAGGGAGACCGATCGCTCCTAGGCCCTTCGATGCTTTTTCGCAGCGCCTGTTTTTATCTTGTCGCGGGGTAAATATCCTCCTCAGCCATCTACTCTTTAAAATCCTGGAACCCGATTTTTATTTCCTTGTTGTTCACAGTCAGCAATAAAACCGCTATTTCGAAGTGCGACGGAGGCTGCCCGCCGGTGCAGACGATACAAGTAGTATGAAAACCACACAGGATCACGGCTTTTTTAGCCTCTCTAAAATTTTGCGTTTTGGCTTTCGCCCCCATCCTGATGTTCTTGGAAGTACTGCATTTGTTGCCGCAGACTATCCGCCCTTAAAGCCACTTCCTGAGCCGCGGCAGACAACTGCTCGCTGGCCGCTGCGTTATCCTGCGATAGCTGGTTAAGCCGCTGCATTGCCTGATTGATGCCGCCGACTCGCTGCGCCTGCTCAGTCGCCTCACAGGAGATGCCCTTAACCAGATCCAGCGTTTTGCGGCTGGAATCAACGATATCGCTCAATTGCTGGCCGGCGCTTTCCGCCAATTTCACGCTATGGATCGCGACTTGGCCTATCTCCTTGGCTGCCGCCTGGCTGCGCTTGGCTAGCTTGCGCACCTCGTCCGCCACCACCGCAAAGCCTTTGCCGTGCTCCCCTGCTCTTGCGGCCTCTATCGCAGCGTTCAACGCCAAAAGATTGGTTTGGTAGGAAATGTCGTCAATGATGTCGGTACGCTTGGCGATATCATGCATAGCTGCGATGGTCTGCCTCACCACGCTATGCCCTTCGGTAGCCTGGCTGCTGGCGGTGTCGGCGATCTGGCCGGCATGGTTGGCATCGCCGGCCATCTGAAACATTTTGCGGGCGATCTCATCCACCGAGACGCTGGTCCCTTCCACATCGCCCGAAGCCCTCGCCGCACCAAGTGATAAGCCCATGGAGGCGGAGTTGAGCTCGGTGGAGGCGTTGGCCACCGCGTCCGCGTCTTCCTTGACCTGCATGATCACTCCCGACAGCCGCTCGCCCATTTGCCGAATATGCGCGGCCAGGCTTTGCGTATCTCCGCTCTTCAGAGGCAGAAAAAAATCCAAGCGCCCCGCTGACAGCTCGCGCATCCCTTGCGCCACCTCATCCGGCTCGGCTCCCAGCGTATGCACGATATTGCGGCCCACCAGCGCCGCCAAACCAATGGGAAACAAGAGCAACAGCAGCCCAACGATCACCAGGAACCCATGCAGTTTCGCGCTTTGCGCCTGCTCGTCGACCAGCCGCCGGATTTGCTCCAGCAACGCCTTTTGCACCTCAAGCAGAGCATTGGAGCGCAAACTCGCGGTTGGAAACCATTCTTCCGGGGTCGCGCTCTGCATCGCGCCTGTGCCTCGCGCCAGAATGCCGTCGCGCATGGCTTCAAATTGCCGGCTTTTTTCCATCGCGCCCTGCAACAGCGTCTCGTCGCCGCCATATTGTCTGAACTGGCTTCGGCACAGCTCCTCCTGCGACACCATGCCGCTCGCCAAGCGGAAATTGGTGATCGTGAAGCTGCCTGACGCAAGCACGCCGGAAACCAGCCCCCGCGTGCGGCCGGTGTACTCTTTTTGGCAATTCACCGCAGACCATTGCAACACCAGCGCCTGCACCTGCTGAGTCGGCGCATGGAATAAAGCGACAATGCCGGAGAGCTGCTCAATCATCTCCGAATAGCGATTGAAAGCCGGATCCGGCAAGGAGCGCCGGCTATCGACATCGCTACGCAGCAGCCGCAGCCGCTCCGGTTTGGGCACCATATTGTCGAGATAGGCCAACAATATGGGCGACAGACTATCGCGGTTTTGCCCATGCAGCTTTTCCAGCACCAGGTCAGCGGCGCTTCTTGCCTGCCGAAGCTCTGCCGGCAAGGGCTGGCGCTGCATCAGATAGCCATAGCTGCGGCCGCGCTCCGATTGCAATTGCTGAATCAGCTCGCCCACCATGGTCATGTTTTCAGTCAGCGACTGGTCCCGCCGCAGCTCTCTCAGCAATTGCTGTTGAGAATAGGCATAGCCGAGGGCGACGAAAAAAAGCGCCAGCACCAGCGGCGCGATCAGCAGCGCCAGTTTGTGGGCAACCGTGAGGCGCGTTCGCATCGGCGCTCCCTCATACGCGATAACACTTCACTATAGAAAACGCAGCGAGCCATCCCTAATCGGCTGCCGCCGCGCCATGCAAGCGCTTGAGGTCTTCCTGCGTATCGATGTCCAGCAATACGCCGGCGTCATCGACCTCCAGCCTCAATGCTTGGCTCCAGTCAACCGCCTCGCGCGCGCCGACGTCGCCAGCCAGATCCAGCAGTTTGGCGAAACTGGCTGCAGGCAAGCCGCGCGGGTGCCCCGGCGCGCCTTGATGGCAGGGAAGCACGGGTTTGCCATGGCACAGGGCCGCCGCCACTTGGCTTACGGTATGCGGCTGAACGGCCGGCATGTCCGCCAAGCCCAGCACCATGCCCTGGCAACCCGCCAGCGACATCGCCCAAGCCGCGCCGTAAGCCAAGGAATGCCCCATGCCGGCCGGGTTCAAACGGCAAGCCAGCGGCCGCACCCCCAGCGTGCGGCATTGCGCCAATCCATAAAGATCATCCGCCGGCAGCACCAGCGCCAACTCCTGAACTTGGCCGATGAAAGACGCCAGGCTGGCCTCCAGCAAGGTTCGCCCATCCGGCAGCCTGGCCTGCCGCTTGTCTGAGCCGAACCGCAGGGCCTGGCCCGCCGCCAACACCACGCCCACGATCATGTCCGGCACGCCTCGCTTTGGCGGTCTTCGGATTGCGCCCGAAGCAGCCGGCTGCGGCAAGCCACCAGATCGGCGGCGATGGACACCGCTATCTCCGCCGGCGTGCGCGAGCCTATGTCCAGCCCCACCGGGCCATGCAAATGCCCCAGTTGCGCCGGCGTCAGGCCGAAATGCTCCTCCAGCCTGGCCTTGCGCTTCAGCGTGGTCGTGGCCGAGCCCAGCGCGCCCACATACAGGCAAGGCAACTTCAACGCCTCCATCAAGGCCAGATCATCCAGCTTGGGATCATGCGTCACCGCCACCACCGCAGTACGGCCATCGCAGCGGAAACCCAGCACCAGATCGTCAGGCATTTCCACAGACAACTGCGCCGCCATGGGCCAATCCTGCCGATATTCTTCGCGCGGCTCGCATACGGTCACCGCGAAATTCAGCGTCAGCGCGATTTGCGCCAGATAACGCCCCAATTCGGAGCCGCCTATGATCAGCAGACGCCAGTTCGGCCCATGCAGCGCGGCAAAGCCATCTTCATCCTCGGCAAAGCTTCCCGCCATTTCGCGCTCGACCAGCCGGTTTTCTCCATCCCGATACCTGACCTGCCGCCACAGGCAGCGCTGCGACTGCAGCGCCTGCAGCAAAGCCTCCAGCAAGGCGGCATCCGGACAGGCTTCCACCGCCACCCGCAGGCTGTTGCCGCAAGGCAAGCGGTAACGCTGGCGCTCCTCCACGCTGGCGCCGAAGCTGCGCACTCGTACAGCGGGCCCTGCGTCGAAAAAACCGCCGGCGGCGATTTCCCACCGCAGATCATCCTCGACGCAGCCGCCCGACACCGAGCCGAAAATCGCGCCGTCGTCGCGGATCAGCGCCATCGAACCCGGCGGCCTGGGGCTGGCGCCGTAAGTGCCCAGCACCGTCACCAAGGCAGCCCGGCGGCCCTGCTTCAGCCACTGCACCGCCTGCGCCAGCACCTCTTCGTCATTGCCTCGCATCGCGGGCTCCTATGCCAGCTGGTAACCGCTGCGGCTCAAGGGCAGGATGCGCAGCCGCTTGCCGCTGGCGGCATGGATGGCATTGGCCAAGGCCGGCGCGACCGGCGGCACAGCCGGCTCGCCGGTGCCGCCAGGCGCTTCCTCGCTCTGAAGAATGGAAACTTCGATAAGCGGCGATTGAGACATCCTCAACAGCTGATAGCCATCGAAATTCTTCTGCTCCACTTCGCCGTTTTTGAAAGTAATCTCGCCGAACAAGGCGGCGGACAGGCCAAACAGAATGCTGCCCTGCATCTGCGCCGCCACCTGATCCGGATTCACCGTCACGCCGCAATCCACCGCGCACCACACTTTTTGCACCGTCAGGCTCTTGCCCTTCACCGCCACTTCCATCGCATGGGCGACGTACGAGCCAAAAGAAGCGTGCACGGCGATGCCCAAGCCATGGCCCTTGGGCAACTTGCGGCCCCAGCCCGCCATGCGGGCGGCTTCTTTCAACACCCCGCTCTCCCGCGAACCGGGCGGCAGCAGCGACAATCGATAAGCCAGCGGGTCTTTGCGCGCCAGCCTGGCCAGCTCGTCGATGAAACTCTCGGTGGAAAAGGCGCTGTGCGAGTGGCCGACCGAGCGCCACCACAACACCGGCAAGGGCGTTTTCGGCGTATGCAGGTCCAGCAGCCGGGCCGGAATGGCATAAGGCATGTCGGCCGTACCCTCGATGGACAAGCCATCTATGCCATCCTTGATCATCATTTTCTCGAATGGCGTGCCGACCGCGATAGACTGCCCGACGCCGGTTTGCAGCCAGGCCACCGGCCGCCCGGCGGCATCGACGCCGCCGCGCACCCGGTCGTGCCACATCGGCCGGTAATAGGCGCCGGCCAGATCGTCGTCCCGCGTCCACATCAGATGCACCGGCACGCCCTTGCCATGGGCGCGCGCCACCTCCACTGCCTCGCGCAGCCAGTCGCCGCCGCCCGGTATCGCCCGCCGGCCGAAACCGCCGCCCAGCAAGGTGGTATGCAGCGTCACCTGCTCCATCTTCAAGCCCAGCATGCCGGCCGCCATCGCCGCGTCCATGGTTTGCGACTGGGTGCCGCTCCAGATTTCGCAGCCATCCGGCTTCAGCCACACCACGCAGTTGAGCGGCTCCATCGGCGCGTGCGCCAGATAGGGCAGCTCGTAGCGGACATCCAGCTTCTTGGCCGCGCCGCGCCAGGCGGCATCGGCCTCGCCCACCCGCTGGTAAACCTGCCCCTCCTGGCTCGCCAGCCGCCGATACTCCTCGTTCAACTTAGCCGAATCCAAAGCGGCATTGGGGCCTGCATCCCATTTCACCTCCAGCAGATCGCGCCCCTTCTTGGCCGGCCAAAATCCTTCGGCGACCACCGCCACGCCGTTGCTGATCGCCACCACCGCCTTGACGCCTGGCACCGCCAATGCCGCATCCGCCTGAAAGCTCAACGGCTTGCCGCCATAGCTCGGGCAGCGCTTGATCAGCGCCGTCAATTGGCCCGGCAGGCGCACATCCAGCGCGAACTGCGCGCTGCCGTCCAGCTTTTCCGGCCCGTCCAGCCTATGTACGCGGCTGCCCATCAGCTTCCAGCGATGGCGCGGCTTCAACTCCACCGCATCCGGCACCGGCTGCTTGGCGGCGGCCTCGGACAGCTCGCCATAGCCCAGGCTGGCGGAGTTGGCGCTGTTGTACACCCGGCTGTTTTCAGCCCGGCATTGCGACATCGGCACGCCCCAACGCGCGGCGGCGGCGGCGATCAGCATCTGGCGCGCGGCCGCGCCCACCTTTCGGTACTGGTCGTAACTGGACAAAGTGCTGGTGCTGCCGCCGGTGATTTGCAGATGGAAAACCGTGTGGGCGTACACCGGCGCCACCGGCGCGGACACCACCTTCACCCGGCTCCAATCACACTCCAGCTCCTCGGCGATCAGCAGCGCCAGCGATGTATAGATGCCCTGCCCCATCTCGGACTTGTTGCTGACGATGACGACGCTGCCGTCGCGCTCGATGCGGACAAAAGCATTGGGCACGGGAGCCGCTGCCGCGGGCGTAGCGGCCTGCGCCATTCTGCCGCCTGTCGGCAAGGTGAAACCCAGGCACAGCGCGCCGCCGGCTTTGAGGAATTCGCGGCGGGAAAGCTGACGAATATTCATGCTTGCGGCTCCTTCAGCAATCTGGCGGCTTCATGAATGGCGGCGCGGATGCGCGGATAGGTGCCGCAACGGCACAGATTGCCGCTCATCGCATTGTCTATGTCCTGATCGGAAGGTTTGGTATTGCCGCTGAGCAAAGCGGTGGCGGCCAGCAACTGGCCGCTCTGGCAATAGCCGCACTGCACCACATCGATTGCCTGCCAGGCTTGCTTCACCGCCTGCGCCACCTTGTCGGCGTTG
This sequence comes from Chromobacterium sp. IIBBL 290-4, assembly GCF_024207115.1. Classification (NCBI taxonomy): domain Bacteria; kingdom Pseudomonadati; phylum Pseudomonadota; class Betaproteobacteria; order Neisseriales; family Chromobacteriaceae; genus Chromobacterium; species Chromobacterium sp. IIBBL 290-4. The sequence continues at coordinate 3,184,069 of NZ_CP100128.1, read as the reverse complement.
CCTTCTATCGTGGTGACGCGGTCGCCTTCCTCCAGGGCCGCCAGCGGCGTCACGCAGGTGCGGATGGGCTGGCCATTGCGCAGCACGGTACAGGCGCCGCACAGCGCCGCCCCGCAGCCGAACTTGGTTCCGGTCAGGCCCAGCTCATCCCGCAGCGCCCACAGTAGCGGCGTGTCCGGAGCGGACCTCAGTTCCGCCGCCTTGCCGTTAATGATCAGTTTCATCGGATCGATCCCCGCAGAGGGCGATGGACGCACGCCGCCTGCGCCGTCGCCGGTTGATGTGAAATCAATATAGGCGACCGCTCCAAGAAGCGGCAGCGCGAAACCGTCAGGAGGCAGCGCCTGGCATGCTCACAGGGTAATTTGCAGCTTTATGCCAAAAACAGTAGAAACTATTCGCATTCATTGTTACATTTTGAAGCGTATCCAAAATACAAATCGAGGACCGCCTGGCGTTGCCAACCCTGATGCCGCGGTAGTGCCGTCCAACAAACGGCGTCCTCTCCCAGGCTGTTGCGCTTTAGCCCCGGCGCCGCTCGCGCGGGCCGCAAGCGCGCCCAGCCGTCCCCTTCCATGACTGCCCGCCATAAGGGCAGCGGGAAACCTCGCCGCCGGCCTTGCGCTGGCGGCCGCATGACCCTGTCTTCGCCTGCCCGCGCGGCAAGGCGCAGCCATGGCCAGGCACCTTCCAAAACAGCATGACGACAAAGACTTTCACCATGAATCGATCTCAATGGGGCTCGCGCCTCGGTTTCATTCTCGCGGCCGCCGGCTCCGCCATCGGACTCGGCGCCATCTGGAAATTTCCCTATGTGGCGGCCACCAATGGCGGCGGCGCCTTTTTATTCGTTTACCTGGGCATCTGCCTGACGCTGGGCCTGGTGCTGATGTTGTCGGAAATGGCGCTGGGACGCGCCGCCAACGCCGGCGCGGTCGGCGCTTTCCGCAAGCTTGCCGGCGGCGGCTGGCCGGTGATCGGCTATATGGGCGTGCTGGTGTGTTTTTTGATCCTGTCCTTCTACAGCGTGGTGGGCGGCTGGACCATCGCCTACATCGGCAAGTCGATTGACGGCGGCATCCTCACCGCCGACGCCAAAAAGCTGGGCGACATCTTCGGCGGCTTCATCAGCCATCCCTCCCAGCCCTTGATCTATCACGCCGCCTTCGCGCTGATGACGCTGGGCGTCGTGGCCGGCGGCGTGCAAAAAGGCATAGAAAAACTGTCCAAATTCCTGATGCCGGCGCTGTTCGGGCTGATGCTGCTATTGATCGCGCGCGGCCTGACCTTGCCTGGCGCGCTGGAAGGCATGGCCTACTTCCTGGCGCCGGACTTCTCCAAGCTCAGCGGCGCCATGCTGATGGATGCGCTGGGCCTGGCCTTTTTCTCGCTGTCGCTGGGCTTGGGCATCATGATCACCTATGGCTCCTATGTCGGCCGCGACTCCAATCTGGTGGGCTCGGCCCTGTGGGTGATCCTGCTGACGGTGGCCACCTGCTTCCTGGCCGGATTGATGGTGCTGCCGGCGGTGTTCGCCTTCGGCTTCGACCCGTCCGCCGGCCCGGGCCTCACCTTCATCACCATGCCGGCGGTGTTCGCCCACCTGCCGATGGGGCAGTTGTTTGCGGCGATGTTCTTCTGCCTGCTGCTGCTGGCCGCGCTGACCTCCTCGGTGTCGCTGCTGGAGGTGATCACCAGCTTCGCCATAGACGAACTGGGCCTGTCGCGCCGCTCCGCCGCCTGCGGCATGGCGCTGGCCACCTTTTTGCTGGGCATTCCGGCTTCGCTGTCGCTGGGCGTATGGGGCGACTACCAGCTGTTCGGCATGAATTTCTTCGACCTGCTGGACTTCGTCACCTCCAAGCTGCTGATGCCGCTGGGCGAGCTGCTGCTGGCGCTGTTCGTCGGCTGGAAGGCATGGCCGGTGGTGCGCGCGGAGCTGTCCGCAAGCTGCCCGCCGCGCGCGATGACGGCGATGCGCGGCTTCTGCATGGCGCTGGCGCCGGCCTTGATAGGCTGGATTCTGATCGGCGGCTTCTGATCCGCCGCAGGCTGGCGTGACATAAGCAAAGGGAGGCGCGAGCCTCCCTTTTGCTTAGCCGGCCTTAGCCGTCTTGCGCGGCCGTCTTGTCGGCCTTGCCTTCTATCGCGGTGACGCTGTCGCCCTCTTCCAGCGCCGACAGCAGCGGCGCGTCCGGAATGGACCTAGCTCCATCGTCTTGCCGTGAATGATCCGTTTCATCGAATCGATCCCGCAGGGCGATGGACGCGCGCCGCCTGCGCCGTCGCCGCTTGATGTCAAATCAATATAGGCGAAGGGCTAGAAACCGGCTTTCAGGCTCAGCATGAACACACTGCGGTCCTGCAGCAGGTTGTATGCGCCGCCGCCGGTGCGGACATAGCGCAAGTCCAGCGCGCAGTCCTTTTTCAGCGGCACGCCCAAGCCGGCCGTCGCGGTATGGCGGCCTGCCGAATACTGGCCATCCTCGGAATAGCCGACCGGGTCGTAAGCGAAAGCCAGGTAAGGCTGCCATGCCGGCCAGCCCTCCCGTCCGCGCACGCTGGCCTGGTATTTCAGCTTCCAGCCCCAGGCGGTAGGCGTGACAAAACCGGACAGCGCGCAAGAGGCGGCGTCGCTGGAGCAAACGGGCTGCGCGCTGCTGGGCGCCGTGCCGAAACCCGGTCGGCCGTAGCGCATCACATAGGGATCCGGCAAGCCGAACACCTGGCGCAAGCCGATCTGCGCGTCCAGCGCGCTGGCTGTCGGCCAGGAAAAAGGCTGATGCGCGGTGACTATCCATTGGCTGACGCGAAAATCGTCGTAGCCCCGTATGACATCGCCGGCAGTCAGATGGCTGAGATAAGCCAGCGGCCCTGCGCCGGCGATGGCGCCGTTGAAAATGTCCGCTCCGTTCCAGGGCAGAGGATGATTAGGCTGCACGCTGTATTCGACATACAAGCGGGCGCCGCTGTCGGTCTGACGCAGCCAGTTGAGCGCGAACAGATGGCGATGGTCTGGAAAGTCATCCCGATATTCGCCGGCGATGCCGACAGGAATTGGCGCGCCGCCGGGCCCCGGCGCGGTCAGCAGCGCGCCGGGGCCGGTCTTGACCACCTGCAGCAGCGGGCTGCGATAGATATAGTCGGCGGCGAACACGCCCAGCCGGCCGCCCAGCACCTGATCGCGATGCCAGCCCAGTCCATATTGGCCTGAGCCAGGGCGGACATCGTCAGTACGGGCGATGAAATCCAGGGGATTGGCGATGGACTGCTGATCGCCGGTAAGCACCGGCTTATGCGCCAGCTGGCTCAAGATCGCGCCATTGAGCGTCAGTTTGTCGCAACCGGGCTGCAGATAATCGTTGATGGAATAGAAGGTGCCGCAGCCGGGGTAGCCATTGGAGCGGAAAGCGAACTGGTAATAGCCGTCCAGACTGCCAAGCGCGCTGATCTGCCAAGAAGCGTAGACGGCCGGCGCCTGCTCATTGGCCGCCTCGGCGGAGGCGCTGGCGCGCAACATGGCCGGGTAGTCCACCGCGTTGATCTGCTGCAGGCCGCCGCCTATCGTGGTCGGCGTGGCCCAAGGTATCACCTGCTGGCCCAGCCGGAAGGTCAGCGGCCTTTGCAGCACGCTCAGGCTGCCATACCAATACATGTCATCCAGCAACAGTCCGCCGAACCGGCTGGACGGGACGAAGCCGGCATCGCTCAATGGGCCAGGACGGTAGCCATTGGCGACATTGCCATGCGGCGCCGACTCCGCCGCCAGCGCCTGGTCATACCAAGCCTTGGCGCTGATGAAAAAACCATAGCCGCCGCGGCTGGCGTCCAGCTGAACATAAGCATCCACGCTGCGCGAAACCGTGTCGCCCTTGCCATAGTTGAGCTCGCCATCGTTGCGGCTGCCCATGCCTGCGCCATTGATCAGATAAGACGAAGGCGCGTCGGCGCGGATCACGGTTCCGATGCCGAACGCGCCCTTCCCTTGCAGGCTCCAGCCGTTCCAATCGCTTTTCACGCCATCGCCCAGACTGCTGGGGCGGTCGCCGAACACGATGTCGCCAGCGCAGGCCGATGCCGGCAACAGCAAGGCGGCAAGCAGGCCCAGCCCGCTAGCGGCTGCGCAAGCCATCGAAATCCCCGGCCGCGCGCCGCGCCGCCACGCCAGCATTCAAGCGGGCCATCGCCTCATCGCTGACGTTGGCGTTGCAGGCGAAATACAAGGGCCAGTCGGCCAGCACCAGCGCCACCTTGGGCGCAGGCATGGCGATGCGCTTGGCCATTTGCGCGACGTCCAGATCCAGGGCGGCGAACAGGTCCAGCCGCTCCAACTGCAGCTGCCGCAAACCTGTCTCCACATCCAGGCTTTCCTGCGCCGGCACGCCCGCCTCCTTGAGCAGGCTTTCCTGCATGGTGCCGCGCGTCACTCCCACCCGCAGAGCCTGGACATCCGCCAAACTGGCGACCGCCCGCTTATCCTCGGCGCGAGCCAGCAACACCATCCGCAAGTTGAGGATGACATGGCTCCATTTGAACTGCGTCTCGCGCGCCGGCCCGCGCGCCGACAAGGCGCAGCTGTCCGGCAGACGCCGCGCCATCATCAAGCAGCGCGCGACTGGACAACCTTTCAATTGCAAGGTCTGGCCGGCGCTGGCGCCGATGCGGCCCAGCAGACCCGTGATCGGACCGGCCACCGTACCGGCGTCGTCCACCAGCGACAAAGGCGGACGAGGACTGATCCAGATCGTCAGAGAATCGGCTTGCGCCGGCGGTGTCAGCCCCAGCCAGGCCGCTGCCAGCGTTATGCTCCACCATCGCGCCACGACGCCTCCCCAGCTTGCTTCCCCCATTCAGCATAGCCGGGCGTCCGGAAACGATGCCGCTAATTGGCCCCGTCGCGCGCCAGGCAGCGCTGATAGCGGCCATCCACCCGCCGCGCGAACCATTCGGTGGTGAGCTTGTGGGTGAACTTGGGGCTGACCAGCACAATCTGCGGAATGATTTCGCGCGGCGCTTTGGAGCCGGCCAGCGCGAACACTTTTTGGTACAAGGGCGACTGGGCGAAACCGGACAATTTTTCCAGCTTGAGATCGCGCAGCATCTCGGCGTCGCTCATGCCCAGGCGGCCGGAGATAGCTTGCAGCGCGCGCTGGGTGTCGCTGACTTCGCCGGACAGATCGCGGTTCATCTTGTTGTTGTACAGCATGATGTCGCCGTCCAGCGCCAGCTTGCGACCGGACAACTTGGCCACCGCCTGCTGGAAAGCGGCATTGCGGCTGGCGTAGCGGCCGGCGTTGAAGTCGGCGAAACGGTAGACCATGTCATGGTAAGGCGCGGGATACTGCAACAGGATGGCGGTGCCGAAGTAGACGCTGCCGCGGCGGGTGAACACCTCGTCGCGCAGGCTGGCGTAGCTGTAAGGATACGGCCAGGCGCGGACGTGGGTTTCGGCGAAGGCCACGCTGACCTGCATCGGGCCGCCGTCGCGAATCGGGTTCTTGTGCTCGAAGATGGTCTGGCCGAACGGCAGCTCGCGCACCATGTCCTCATACAGCGCGTTCATCTCGCGCTTGGTGCGCAGGGCATCCACCCGCTGCTTGAATGTGCGGCCATCGGGCGATTTCTTGCTCATCGCCGCGTCCACCACGAATTGCGGAATCAGGTATTTCTGGCGGCGCTGATCGATCTCGCCCCAGACGATCTTGGACAGATTGGGCACCACCGGGTCCGGACTGAAACCGGACTCTTGCTCCGCCACCGCCAGCACCGCGCAGAAGAACTGCGGCGTGTACGGAATCTTCAAATGGCTGAAGGCGCCCATGATGTCATTGCTCCAGCCCTTGCGGTCCGGTATGCCCTGCGGCAACAACCGCTCCAGCAGCGCCCTGCCTTGGCCTTCCTGCAAGACGGCAGGCGGCTGGATGGGCTTGCTCACCGGCCTGCCGGGCGGCGGCGCGACCACCGGGGCGGAGGCGGGTTCGACCGGCGCGGGCGGCGGCAACTCGGCGCCGGGCGCGGAAGCAGGGGAAACGACAGCCGGGGCGGAAGCGGGCTGGGGCGGCGTGGCGCAGGCGGCGACAAGCAGGCTGCCGGCCAGCAGAGTCAGACGGGATTTCAACGGAGTCTCGCGGAACAGGCAAAACGCCAGTTTAGCGCAGCCCGTCCCTGCTTGACATGCGCTTTGTCACTTCATGTCGAAGCGCCCCATGCTGCCGTCCTGCCGCATGCTCTCAATCGCATGGTCCAGCTTGGACATCGCCCTATCGCTGACTTGCGGGTTGCAGGCCAAGGCGATGTCGCTCTTATCCACCACCAGCGCGGCTCTGGGGTGCGGAATGCCGACGCGGGTAGACAGCGTGGACACGCCGATATCGACCATGCCCCACAAATCCAGACGCCCCAGCTGCAGCTTGCGCAAACCGGTTTGATAGTCGGAGCTTTCCTCCAGCGCCAAACCCAGCTCGTGCAGCCTGGCCGCCACCGCGCTGCCCCGCATCGCGCCTATCCTCAATTTGCGCGCATGCTCCAGATCCGGCACCAGCAAAGTGTCATCGCCGCGGGAAAACAAAACCAGCTGGATGGGCAGAACCGGCGCGCTCCACTTCAGCTGCAGCCGGGGCCCGAGAAAGCGGGAAAGCGGGATACAGGTGTCTGGTGTCTGCTGCACCAGCAGCATGGAACGCGCCTGGGGATAGACTTCGAATGAAAAAGGGATGTCGGCGCGGCGAGACAGTTCTCGCAGCAAATCGACTCCGCCGCCATGAAAATCCTGGCCTTCGCCCTCCATCACGCCCTCCATCACGCCCGGCAGCTGGATCAGCAGGATGCGCAGAGACTCGGCCTGCGCGCTTCCCGCCGCGAGTCCGCCCAGCAAAGCCGCCAACGGCAGCCATTTGTTCATGGCCTCTCCCCAAACCGCGCGCTGCTTCCACCATAGCAAACCGCTGCGGCGCCTGCCGTCCAGCCCTGCCGCGGCATTGATCGCCAGCCCATCCGGCTATGCCGTTGAAATGTCGGTCGGGCGTGAAATACCCAGACACACGTCATACACTAAGTAAAAGAACGTAGCATGCCGCGACGCCTTTCCAGGCCCCAGCAGCACCCCTCGCCTCAGCCGCCATGGGAGCCGATGAATGGAAGCTTTGCAAATCCTCCAGCCTTTGTTCGACACCGTGCAAGGCAGCCTGCTGCTGACCGAGCCGGAAAGCGGCCGCATACTTTCGTCCAATCAACTGGCCGGCATCCTGCTCGCCTGCCCGCACAATGAACTATTGGGCCGATCCATCTACGAGTTCCTGGCCGACAAGGAGGACGAAAACAATATCCGCCAGGAGCTGGAACGCAACAATATGATCTACAACCGCGGCATGCTGCTGCGCACCGCCACGGGACGCAGTTTCGATGTACAGTTATCCGTGCGCAAAGTAATGCTGGACGGCGTGGAGACCCAGGTTTTCAGCTTCATGGACCGCACCGAGGCCAAGGTGATGAGCCAGCTGCTGGATTTCGAGCGGCAGTTGGTGGAGCGTTCGCTCAATATCGTCCGCTCGCTGAAGGAGGACGGCGATCAACAGGACAATGAAGACAAGCTGACCGGCGTGATCGGCATGCACCGGCTGATGACCATGGCGCACAATGAAACCACCCGCGCCCGCCGCTATGGCGCGCAATTGTCGGGACTGGTGCTGGAGCTGGTGAATGTGCCGGAGATGGTGCCGAAGGAAGACGACGGCTCGGCTTACAATCACCTGCTCCGCCTGGCCAGCAGCCTGTGTCTGCAAAGCACCCGCGACAGCGATGTGGTGGCGCGCCGCGCCGAAGGGAGCTTCATCGTTCTGCTGCCCAACACCGACATGACCGGCGCCAACGAACTGGGACGCAGACTGATCAAAGCCTTGCGCCAGCTCACCTTCATCTATCAGGGCGCCGAGCACCAGGCTGCCGCCTGCGTCGGCCTGAGCGCGCTGCGCCAGGGCGAAAACAGCCCCACCGCGCTGCTGGACCGCCTGGATCAAGCCTTGGGAAAAGCGCGCGAAGGCGGCGCCAACTACATCATCAAGCTGCCCTGAGCCCGAGTCGCCAGATACCTCGTCAACTGCTCGACCCGGCGCGGCCGATCAAACAGCCGGTATAAATCCAGCCAATCCTCGGCCGGCATGAAAGGCAGCGCATCCTGTCGACAGCTTTTGGCTGGATCAAACTCCCAGCGCACCAATGCCCCCTCGCGCCGCGCCGCGATGCCGGCCATCAGGTCCAGCTCAACCCCGGACGAGGCGCGGTAGCGGACGAACACCTCGCTGGCGTAGTCGGCATGCGCCGGCCGCGGCAGGCGCTGCAAACAACCATCCAGGATGGTCTCCGCCGCGCCAGCGCACTCAAGCGAAACAACGATATCCAGATCGCGCGGCGCCGGCTCCAAGCCCAGCCGCCACAGCAGCGAACTGCCGCCTATCGCCCACTCCAGTCCCTCCAGCAGCGGCGCAAGTTGCCGCGCCAGCAGCAGCGGAGCGGGCAGGCCTGCGGATGGCGGCGTCAAGCCAGCTTGTCCAGCAGTTTCTGGTGAATGCCGCCGAAGCCGCCGTTGCTCATCACCAGCACGTGGTCGCCAGGCTTGGCCTCGGCGGCGATGGCGCTCAGCAGCGCATCGAAATCGGTGAAGGTTTGCGCCTTGGCGCCCATCGGCTCCAGCGCTTCCGCCGGGTTCCAGTTGAGGCCGGCGGCCGAGCAGAACACCAGGTCGGCCAGCGCCAGCGAACCCGGCAGCGCGTCCTTCATGGTGCCCAGCTTCATGGTATTGGAGCGCGGCTCCAGCACCGCCAGGATGCGCGCCTGGCCCACCTTGCGGCGCAGGCCTTCCAGGGTGGTGGCGATGGCGGTGGGATGGTGGGCGAAGTCGTCGTAAACAGTGACACCGCCCGCCACGCCCTTCACTTCCATGCGGCGCTTGACGTTGGCGAAGCGGGACAAGGCGTCGATGGCGTCCTTCACCGCCACGCCGGCATGCCGCGCGGCGGCGATGGCGGCGACGGCGTTCAGGCGGTTATGCTCGCCCAACAGCGCCCAGCGCACCGTGCCTTGCAGCTTGCCTTCCAGCAGCACTTCGAAGCCGCCGTCCTCGTGCAGCTCGCCCAGTTGCCAGCCGGCGTCCGCGCCGAAGCGCTCCACCGGCGTCCAGCTGCCGCGCTCCAGCACGCGGTCCAGATTGGCCTCGCGGCCGTTGCTGACGATGCGGCCGTTGCCGGGAATGGTGCGCACCAAATGGTGGAACTGGGTCTCGATGGCGGCCAGATCGGCGAAGATGTCGGCGTGATCGAACTCAAGGTTATTCAGGATGGCGGTGCGCGGCCGGTAGTGGACGAACTTGGAGCGCTTGTCGAAGAAGGCGGTATCGTACTCGTCGGCCTCGATCACGAAGAAGGGGCTGACGCTGTCCGAGTCCAGCGCCGGCTTGCCCGGCAGCCGCGCCGACACGCCGAAGTTCTCCGGGATGCCGCCGATCAAAAAGCCCGGCGCCAGGCCGGCGTCTTCCAGTATCCACGCCAGCATCGAGCTGGTGGTGGTCTTGCCGTGGGTGCCGGCCACCGCCAACACCCATTTATCGTGCAGCACGTTCTCGGCCAGCCACTGCGGACCGGAAATGTAAGGCAGGCCGCGGTTGAGGATTTCTTCCATCAAAGGCTTGCCGCGCGTCACCACATTGCCGATCACGTACACATCCGGGTTCAGTTCGATCTGCTCCGCGCCGAAACCCTGGGTCAATTCTATGCCCATCGCCTCCAGCTGGGTGCTCATCGGCGGGTAGACGTTGGCGTCGCAGCCGGTCACCTTGTGGCCGGCCTGTTTGGCGATGGCGGCGATGCCGCCCATGAAGGTACCGCAGATACCCAGGATGTGGATGTGCATATCGGTTCAGCGCAGAAAGACAACGAAACCGCAAGGATACCGGAAAGCCGGCCGGGCCGACACCAAGCCAGGCCTGGCGCGGCCAAAGCGCGGCGGCCGGAGCATCACCCCTGCGGCTCGGCCCTCTCCGCCTGCTGGTCCGCATGCCGTCGGGCGATGGCGACGAAGTCGTCGAAGTTGTCCAGAAAACAATGGGTGATGTCGGGATCGAACTGGCTGCCGCCGCCTTCGGCGATCAATCCGCGCGCATGCTCGAACGAAAAAGGCGGCTTGTAGCAGCGCCGCGAAATCAGCGCGTCGAACACATCGGCCAGCGCCATCAGCCGCGCAGGCAAGGGAATATCCGTCTCGGCCAGGCCATCCGGATAGCCCGCCCCATCCCAGCGCTCATGGTGATGCTCCGCGATCTCCTTGGCGTAAGTGAGAAACTCCAGCGAATGGCCGACATCCCGCTCAGCCTGGGCAATCGCCTCCGCCCCTATCCGCGCGTGCGTGCGCATGATGGACCACTCATCCTCATCCAAGGCGCCCGGCTTGCACAGTATCTTGTCGGGCACGCCGACCTTGCCGATATCGTGCAGCGGCGCGGAACGCGCGATCAAATCTATCTTGTGGTCGGTCAACTCCCCCGCATACGCCGGCAAGGCCTGCAGCAAGCGGGCCAGCCTTTCCACATAGCCCTGGGTGCGCAGCAAGTGGTTGCCGGTCTCGTTGTCGCGGGTTTCCGCCAGCCGAGCCAGAGCGTGTATCGCCACCCGCTGGGTCAGATCGTTCTCCGACATCCGGCGCGCCACTTCGCGCTCCAACCAGCGGTTTTGATCGCTCAAGCGGTCTTTGGCCTGCTTCAGCTCCAGCTGGATGCGCACTCTCGCCAACACCAGCGGCGGCGCGATGGGCTTGGTGATGTAATCGACCGCGCCGGCCTCCAGCCCCTGCAGCTCATCCTGCAGATCGCCCATCGCCGTGACGAAGATCACCGGGATATCGGCAGTGGCGGCCTGGGCGCGCAAACGGGTGAACACTTGCCGGCCGTCCATCTCCGGCATCATCACATCCAGCAAAATCAGCTCGGGCCTTGGCTCCGCCTCCGCCAGCCGCAAAGCGGCGGCGCCGCTGTTGGCCACCAGCACCCGATAATGCGGCTGCAACAATTCGCCCAGCACCGCCAGGCATTCCGGCGCATCGTCCACCACCAGCACGGTGATCCTTTCCCCCGCCATGGCTACTCCCGCAAGATATTGATCCTACTCATGTTCGGCTATTTTCCGCTCCCTCGCGAACCCAACTTCGTCTAGATTGATACCAATGCATGGTTTTGATCGCCGCCCCCGCCGCACCGGAGCTTGCCTTGTCGATTTTCTCTAAGGTTAGACCTAAAGCGCTCAACCGCTTGTCACGCCTGTCGCTCGCCCTCCTCATCGTGTTCGCCGCCGGGTTGGCGCAATGGGGGCTGTGGGCCTATCTGCAGCCTTATGCCTGGTTCTTGTTCTATCCCGCCACCTTTCTCGCCGCGCTGGCCTGCGGCCTGGAAGGCGGCCTGGCCGCCACCTTGCTGTCGGTTGGCTTGGCATGGGCGATTTTCATCCCACTGAGGCTAAATGGCGCGGCCATGAGGCCCTCCGATCTGTTTTCGATCGCGGTATTCGCGGTCACCGCCGCGCTGTTCAGCCTGTTCAGCCGCCACCTGCGAAACCTCGCCGCGCAGCAAGCGGCTTCCGCCCTCAGCAGCCATGAAAACATGCGTTTCCGGGCATTGTTCGAGAACGGCCAATATGGCGTGCTGCTGCTGTCCGCGGATAGCCGCGTCCAATCGGCCAACAAGGAGGCGCAACGCCTGCTGGGACGCGACGAGGAAACCCTGCGCCAATTGGCGTGGGTGGATCTGCTGGCGCCGACTGAAACCCGGACCGACATCGCCGCCGTAGAGCCGGACCAGGTTGTTGAAATGCAATTGACGCACGCCGCCAGGGGGCCGATCGCAGCCTCGGTGACCATTCGCCCATGCCATGACGCGCAAATACCGCTGTTCTACAGCGTGACCCTGCACGACCTCGCCCCGCTGCTGGAAATGGAAGACGCGCTCAAGCAGCAGCATGCCTTGCTGCAGGCGATTTTGGACAAGGCGTCGGCGGTGATTTTCATCAAGGATGAGCAGGGCCGCTATATGCTGGCCAATCACCGCTTCGCCGAAATTTTCGGCCTGGCGCGCAACGGCATGCTGGGCCGCACCGATTTCGACCTCTTTCCCGAAGAGGTCGCCCGCCGCGTCACTTCCGCCGACCAATCCGTGATGGCGACCGGACAAGCGATAGAGCTGGAGGAAACCGTCCCCCATCTCGATGGCATGCATACCTATATTTCGCTGAAATTTCCCTTGCACGACAAGCAAGGCAAAATCTACGCCGTCTGCGGCATCGCCACCGATATTTCCGAACGCAAGCGGCTGGAAAAGCAGCTGCACGAGCACGATGAGCTGTTGCGCGAGATGAGCGCGATCGCCAAGATCGGCGGCTGGTGGTTCGACCCCGCCACCGGGGAAGGCGGCTGGACGCCAGAAGTCGCGCGCATCCATGATCTGCCTGAGGATCTGCCCGCCAACGTCTCCCTGGGCCTGTCCTTTTACGAGGGCGAATCCCGCGTCCGCATAGAAAAAGCCGTTAAAACCGTCATTGAGCAGGGCGCGCCATACGATCTGGAACTGGAGTTGATCAGCGCGGCCAAACGGCGCAAATGGGTGCGCACCTTGGGCCGACCGGTGATAGAACAAGGGCGGATCGTCCAAGTCCGCGGCGCCATGCAAGACATCACCGAGCAGAAGCAAGCAGAGGTGGCCTTGCGCGAAAGCGAGCAGTTGCTGCATCTGTTCGTCGATCACGCGCCGGCCTCGCTGGCCATGTTCGACCGCCAGATGCGTTACCTGGCGGTCAGCCAGCGCTGGCTGAAAGATTACGGGCTGGAGGGCCGCGACGTCCAGGGCCTGTCCCATTACGCGGTCTTTCCTGAAATTCCCGAGACTTGGCGAGCCATCCATCAACGCGGCCTGGCGGGCGAGGTGATACGCGCGGAGGAGGATCGCTTCCTGCGCGCCGATGGCCACGTCCAGTGGCTCAAATGGGAAATCAGGCCCTGGCACGAGAAAAACGGCGCCATCGGCGGCATCCTGATTTACACCGAAGATGTCTCGGACCGCAAGCTGGCCGAAGCCGACACTCACCGCTTAGTCCAAGCGCTAGGCCAGACCGCGCAACCCATCGTCATGACCGACGCCGAGCAACGCGTCACTTATGCCAACCCGGCTTTCATCCAGCTGATGGCCTATCCGGCCGACGAGCTGATAGGCCACGCCATCTCTCGCCTGACGCCGCTGGAAGAAATGGCTCGCCGCGAGGCCATCAATAGCCTGGTGCTCTCTCGCGGCAACTGGTCCGGGGAGGTGGCGCGGATCAGCAAGCATGGCGAGTCGATACCGATCTATCTCACGATCGCGGCCATCCACAACCTGGACAGATCGCTGGAAGGCTTTGTCGCCACCTACGCCGACTTGCGGCCGATGCGCGAGAAAAGCCAGGCCCTGGCCGCCAGCCAGGCTCGCTATCAATCGCTGCTGGACCATGCCGCCGACGCGGTCTTCGTCGCCAGCCCACAGGGACGCTATCTCTACGCCAACCATCAAGCCAGCCTGCTGCTCGGCTATACCCAGCAAGCGTTGCTGGGCATGAGCATTCCGGACATCACGCCGGAGCAGGATAGAGAACATTCGGCCGCCGTGCTCAAGCAGTTGCTGGCCGGCGAACACGTCACCACCGAGCTGCTGCTCAAGCGCAACGATGGCGCGCTGACGCCCGTGGAAATCAATGCGATCCAATTGCCCGACGGCACCCTCTACGGCGCTTGCCGCGACATCACCGAGCGCAAGCGCGCGGCGGACGAAATCCGCAAGCTGTCGCTGGTGGTGGAGCAAAGCCCGGAAAGCATCATCATCACTGACCGCGACGCCGAAATCGAATATGTGAACGAGGCTTTTTTGCGCCATAGCGGCTACAGCCGCGAAGAGGTGCTTGGACAAAAGCCCAGCCTGCTGGCCTCCGGCCGCACGCCCAAGGAAACCTACCAGGAGCTATGGCGGCAGTTGGAACAGGGCCTTCCCTGGAAAGGGGAGTTTTACAATCGGCGCAAGAATGGAGAAGAGTCGATCGAATTCGCCGTCATCGCGCCCATTCGCCAGGAAGACGGCAGCATCACCCACTATTTGGCCTTGCAAGAAGACATCACCGAGAAAAAGCGGATGGGATTGGAGCTGGATAATTATCGCCACCATCTGGAAGAGCTGGTCGAGGCCCGCACCTCCGAGGTGAAAGAAGCGCACGCCCGGCTGCAAATGAACCAGTTCGCCATGGACAGCGTGGGCATCAGCATCCAGTGGGTGGACCCCGACAGCGGCCGCATCCTCTACGCCAACCGCCACTGCGCTGACATGCTGGGCTATAGCGAGCAGGAATTGCTGAGCCTGTCCGTGCCCGACATCGACCCCAATGTCCCCTTTCCGGCATTTCATGCGGCCATCGCCCAGTTGCGGCAGCATAACCGCGCCCAGTTCGAAAGCGCCAATCTCACCCGCCAAGGCCGCGCCATCCCGGTGGAGGTGACCTTGTACTACGCCAGAGGCGGCGAAGACTCGCCCGACCGCGTCATCGCCTTCGTCATCGACATCAGCCGCCGCAAAGAGGCCGAGCATGCCCTGGTGCAGGCCAAGGAAGCGGCCGAGGCGGCCAATGCGATGAAATCAGCCTTCCTGGCCAATATGAGCCATGAAATCCGCACCCCGATGAACGCCATCCTCGGCATGGCATATCTCTTGGGCCAGCAAGGCGTGTCCAACGAACAGCGGCACCAGTTGGACACCATAGACCGCTCCGCCCGCCACCTGCTCAACATCATCAACGACATTCTGGACTTGTCCAAGGCCGAAGCCGGCAAACTCAAATTGGATTACAGCGACTTTGAGCTCTCCCGGCTGCCTAAGGATGTGGCCGCCATGGTGGCGGACCTGGCGCGCGCCAAAGGCTTGGCCTTGCTGCTGGAGCTGCCGTCCGAACCGCTGGCCGCCCGCGGCGACCTCACCCGGCTGACGCAATGCTTGCTGAACCTGGCCAGCAATGCCGTCAAATTCACCGCCAGCGGCAGCGTCGCCCTGCGGCTGGAGCAGAGCCTGGGCGAGGATGGCGCGGTGCTGGCCCGGTTCGAAGTCCGCGATACCGGCATCGGCATTCCCGCGGAAGCGCTGCCGCGGCTGTTCGGCGCCTTCGAACAGGCCGACGCCTCCACCACTCGCCGTTACGGCGGCACCGGACTGGGGCTGGCCATCACCAAGCATCTGGCGGAAATGATGGGTGGGACCGTGGGCGTGGAAAGCCAGCCCGGCAAGGGCAGCGTGTTCTGGTTCACCGCCCGTCTGGAGCGGGGCGAGCTGCGCGCCGCCGCGGCCGAGCCCGCCCTCTCGCCAAGCCATGCCTCGCACCCGGAAGGATTGCGCCTGCTGCTGGCGGAGGACGACCCGGTCAACCAGGAAGTGGCGGTCGCCCTGCTGCGCAGCATAGGCCTGGATGCGGACATCGCCGAAAACGGCGCGCAGGCGGTGGCGCGCTTTCTCGCCGCCCCCGCCGGCTATGCTCTGATTTTGATGGACATGCAGATGCCCGGCATGGATGGCCTGGAAGCCACCCGCCGGATACGCGCAAACCCGGCGGGACGCCAAGTGCCCATTCTGGCGATGACCGCCAACGCTTTCGCGGATGATAGGGAGGCCTGCGAAAAAGCCGGCATGAATGACTTTGTCGCCAAACCGGTCGAACCGGCGCGGATGTTCGAAACCTTGCGGCGCTGGCTGCCGCACGCGCAAGCCGCGACGCAGGCTGCGCAGCCGGAACGCCCTGCCGCGCCGGCGGAGCTGCGCAGCCAACTCGAGGCGATAAGCGGCCTGGATCTGGCCCTGGGCTTGTCGCGCGTGGGCAACGACCTGGAGCGCTACCGCTCCTTGCTGGGGCGGTTCCTCGGCTACCACAGCGAGGACGCGGATAAGCTCAGGCAAGCCGATCTGACGCAAGAAGAAGCGGTGCGGATCGCCCATACCCTCAAAGGCAGCAGCGGCACGCTGGGCCTGAGTTCGCTGCAAAGCGCCGCCGAAGCGTTGGAATCCTCCTTGCGCGACCATGGAACAGACGCGCAGGACAAGCTTGAGCAGTTGGCGGCTCTGTTGCGCCAGTTGAACGACAGCGTCCTGGCGCTGCAAGCCGCGGCGCCTGAAAAAACAAGCGCCGCCCCGGGCGGGAAAGACGCCTTGCGGCAATTGGCAACCGCGCTGCGGGCGGGAGACTTCTCCGCCGACGGAATCTTCCGCCGCCATCATGGCGCGCTGGCGCAAAGCCTTTCCGCCGACGCGATGCGCCGCCTGGAGCAAAGCATGGAGGCCTTCGACTTTCCCCAAGCCTTGCTGGCCATCCAGGAGCCCGAGCCGAGCTCGCCGCGCATCGACAATTGAATTCAGCGCCGGGAAAAGCCCCCGTCCGACACAGATGAACATATACTCAATTGGCGCCTAGCCCGAGCGACGCTCCTCCAACCGAGCCATCGCGGAACTTCTGATGCGACTGTCCCATATATTCACGCTGGTTTCCGCCATTCTGTTCCTGCTTGCCAGCCTGCCGCTGGGCTGGATCATTCAGCGCGAATGGGAAACCTACCACGCCACCGAAAACGGCTTGCAGGCGATTCAGATCGCCCGCCTGGCCATGGTGGCGGCGGAAAAGGTCTCCGCGGAGCGCGGCCCCGGCAACAGCCTGATCGGCAGCCCGCCCGATCCCGTGCTCAGAGAGCGTCTGCACCGGGCCCGCATCGTCAGCGACGCCGCCATCCAGGCCTTGCTGGACGCGCAAGGCGCAGACGCCGCGCCCGAACAGATCCGAGCCAGCCGCGCCATGCAGTCCGCGCAGAAACTGCTGGCGGTCGCCCGCAGCGACATCGACGAGATCAATCGCCAGCCTTATGAAGAGCGCGACTCGGCGCAGATGATGGCCGCGGTCCATCAGATGTTCGAAGTCATTCCGGCGATCATGGAGGCGGTCACCGCCCTATCCATCCATGCAGAAGACATCTACCCCCAATTGAGCAGCCCGCTCAGCAGCGCGCGCCAGGCCACGGAATTGCGGGAATACGCCGGCCGGCTGGGCTCGCAACTGACCGGCGCCCTATCAAGCCGCCGCCCCTTGACGGCAGAAGAGCGGCGGGAGGCGGACATGCTGCGCGGCCGCATCGTCCAACTGCACGGCATGCTCGCGCTCAGCATCGCCGCGCAAGACTCGCCGCCGGCGACGCTGGATGCCTGGCGAACGATGGAAGAACAGTATTTCCGCGATGCGATGGAGTTCGTCGACGGCATGGTCCGCTATGGCGCGCCGCCCGCCCACTTGAGCGCGGCCGCCTTCGCTTCCCGCTACGTGCCCGCCATGGCTTCCATGATGGCGCTGCGCGACACGATGATAGAACAGGCCATAGACACCGGCCGCCGCCAACATCAAGCCGCGCGGCGGAACCTCATGTACGCGATCGCGCTTGGGCTGGCCGCGCTGTTGGCCCAGCTGGCCCTGTACGTCTTCATACGCCGGCGGGTCGCCCAGCCGCTGCTCCAGGCCTCACGCTTGTTGACCGATATCTCGCACGGCCACCTGGACGCGCCGGTTCCGCCCCATCCCCGGCGGGACGAGATCGGCGACTTGCTGCAAGCCCTGGCGATATTGAAGCAACGCAGTCTGGAGAAGCTCGCGCTGGAGCAGGAAAAGCAAAGGCTGATCGATGAGTTGACCGAGGTGTCGCGCCTAGATTTTCTGACTGGGCTGCCGAATCGCCGGGCCTTCACCCAAAGCGCTCAGGCGGAAATCGCGCGCGCCTGGCGCTGCGGCGACACCATCACCTTGATTTTGTTCGACATCGACCACTTCAAACAGGTCAATGACAACCATGGGCATGACGCCGGCGACGCCGTGCTGGTCCACATCGCCGCCACCATAGCCGCGGAATGCCGCGAATCCGATCTGATAGGCCGCTATGGCGGCGAGGAGTTCATCGCGCTGACAACCTGCGGCGGCGAGGCGGCCGGCCTTTCGTTGGCGGAACGGTTGAGAGCCGCGATCGAAGCCTCGCCGCTCCAGTTGCCCGGCGGTCAAAGCCTAAGCGTCACCGCCAGTTTCGGCGCCGCCTCGCTGAGCGACGCCAATCACTCTCTGGAGCTGCTGCTGGTGGCGGCCGACCATGCGCTTTATTCCGCCAAGCGGCTGGGGCGGAACCGCGTCGAATGGAGCGGAAGCTGATCCCGGCCAGGATCAGGCCTTCGTACCTCCTGGCCCGAAATTAAACATTTGACATAACCTTGCAACTCCTTGGTTGCGCCTGCTTGCCATGCCACTCTCACTGTCTGCCTCGGAGAGCCTTGGCCCAGACTGGCGGCAAGTTTAGGCATACCCCTTGTGGAGATAGCCGATATTGTGGACCAGCCGTCGCAGCATTGGACTCACGAATCCAGATCAAACGAATAATAACGTCCGCCATATCGACGACATCATTGCCAACGTGCTCATCACAGGAGGTTTTCCGCCAAATCTGGTCATTTGATTAAATCAATCTGGATTTCACTTGAATTCAAACCCACTCTTTCCAAGAAAACTGCCACCCAGTTCCCAATCGCCAAGGCAGAATATGCGCAAAAACTCAAACTTCATCAAAAATATCACATATCAATCAATCATTAATAGAACAAAAATCACAGCTCAAGCCTTTCTTTCGCACGAATCATACGCGCAACTTCATTTCAAAAATCAACCACGATAAAAACAATAAAACCAACCATCCGCATTATGCAATACATCTGATTCAATCATGAGAAAATCAATACAAATAATTCTAAAAACACTAATTCTATAAAAAATTAAACTGACTGATATTTTCAATTTTTCCATTTGGATAAATAATACAGATAAAACGCAATTAATATGCAATTAGCATTACACCCTCGCCTTCCATCTCCTCTGTCCGCATAATTTCCTCGTCAAACATACAGCCTGTCCAAGACAGTCTGTCCATGCGCCTCATTTGACAGCTGACCGCCTACCACCTGATGACTCGATCATGGCCTGATGAACTAATCAGGATTTTCAACTAAGCATTCATACCAATATGAATTAGCCCAACCATTCAATTAAAAATAAATCGCAGAACAAACGACGCATCCATCATTGATGGCCACTTTAAGACAGGAAACCATACCTACCCCTTCGCTTCAGCTGGATAAAAGACCAGAACATGGCGCAAGGCTCATTCCATGAATAATGCGGAATTAGCCAAAAAAATTGACACACCATCAACCAAACAAGGTTTCGCCTGCTTTGCCGCATCAGCAGGCCAAGCCCAGGGAGCGATTCATGAGTAAGGCTTTTTACATCACGGCGGCTCCGGTTGGCGCCGTACCCAAATATCTGGATCCCCAGGAACCTAAATTCATTCCTGGCCTGCTGCTGGATCATTTAATTCCAAATGCGAAGTTGCCTGAAATCCTGCAGTTGCTGAAGCGCGAAGGATGGGAGTCGACTCCGGCCGGCGGCTGGCTGCTGCAAGATGGGTATGCGCCGGCAGCGAGCCGGGAAGACTTTTTCACCCTGCCCGAGGCTCAGCAAATCACTAGCCTGGAGGCGCTTCAAGCGGCGGGATGGCAACTTGGAAACGGCGTTTGGAGACCGCAGGCAGCAGCAGGCCCGGCCCCCGCGCGCCGGTTGCCTCGCACGCTTTTCAAGCTGATTCCGTCCCGCGCGCTGGTCCGGCAACTGGTGCAGCAGCTCACCACCCATGGATGGGAATCCGAACAGGGCGATCTCGTGTGGCGGTCTGAGCGGCTCAGCAGCTATCTTCCTCCGGAGATGGTGGCGGAAATCAAGACGCAAGCGCCTGAGGCCGCCTCTCTCTTCCTGGCTGGCGGCTGGAAAGCGAGCGAGGCCGGCATGTGGCAGCCCGGCAAGGCGCGCAGCCCTCACCTGCCCATCACGGCGGATCGCATCGTAGCGGAATCGCTTCACTGCGCGCGCGAAGGCGCCGCCGTGATCCACCTGCACACGCGCGATCTCGCGGATCAGGTCAAGCTCGCCATCCCGGGACTGGGCGCGCCCATCAGCGCAGGCCAGCAGCGCAATCAAATCGTACTGGATCAATACGAAAACATCGTGCCGGCCATGCGCCTGTCCGCTCCCGCCACGTTGCTGAACCTTTCCACCAGCGCTCGCGGCGATCGTTCTGCCTCGCAAAGCCCCTTGCGCCGCGCCCATCTGAAAAACTACGCGGGCTACGCCGCGCCTGAGATCGCCTCGCTGAGCCCGGGACCGGTGGTTTTCCAGACAGGGGGAGGCTATGACAATCCGAATGGCTTCCTGAGAGAACAGCTGGAGCATTTCCAGCAGACCGGCGTTCGTCCGGAAATCGAGGTGTTCAACCACATCATCACCGAAAACGCGATCACGCTGTATCGCCAGCCCTTGCAAGACAGCGGCGCGCCGGTCTTGTTCATGCTGGTGGCCGGCGTGGACCAGCATCGCCGCGACCCGGTCAGCGGAGAGGTGGAAGACGACTCGCTGATCGACCCCGCGTCCCGCAAGCAGATTCAAGCCCTGCTGCAACAGGAGGAAACCGCCGCCGCCGCCAAGCTGGCAGCCGAACAGCTGCGGCCCACCGTCAAACAATTGCGCCAACATTTCCGTGATTGCCGGATTTCCTTGCTGCTGCCGGGCGCGCTGCACGCCATCCTGGTCGATGTCGCCATCGCTCTGGATTTGGACGGCATCCGCGTCGGCCTGGAGGATGGACTGAACCTGATCGATCCGCATGTGCCCGGCGGCATCCGCAAGGCTAGAAGCGCCGAACAGGTGAAGGGCTTGCGCGAAGAGCTGGAGCAACGCGGCTACCATGTCATGGACGCGGACGAGCTCCGACGGGATCTGCGCATGCCGCGCCAGCGCCTGCACGCCGAAGCCGTGGAAAGCGTCGAGGCTTGACCGCACTCGCCCCGCCGGCAAGCAGCATCGCTGGCGGGGCACTCGCTCAAGACAGACCAGACATCGCTCCCCATGGGCGCCGCGCCCTGTCCTCTCGCCAAAACCGGCAAGTGCAAATACTTAGTGAGATCAATTCGCACTAAGCATGTCTTATATCTCAGAGAGCAAGCCTGATTCGAAATCATCGCCATTTCGATGCGGTCAGCCATTTTGTCTTCAGGCGATTCGCCAAGGGGATTCCATGACCCCTCGCACCACCTTGCTGCTCAATGAACCGTTGTCTGACAGCGACGAAAGCGAAGCCTGTTTCAGGCTGCTGGTCAATTGCGTGGAAGACTACGCGATTTATCTGCTGGACGCGGATGGCCGCATCCGCAGCTGGAACGCCGGCGCCGAGAGAATGGAAGGCTATCAAGCGGAAGAGGTGATAGGCCGGCACTTCAGCCTTTTCTATCCCCCCGACGGCAATCCCATGGCAAAAGCGACGCAGGAATTGGCCATCGCCAGCCAGGAAGGGCGCCATGCCGGCGAAGCCTGGCGCGTTCGCAAGGACGGCAGCCGCTTCCTCGCCGACATCCTGCTGACGCCGATTTACAACACGGCAGGCGGATTGAAGGGCTATGCCAAGATCACTCGCGACATCAGCTCGCGCAAACGCCTGGAAGAACGCTTCCATCTGGTAGTGCAGGAATCTCCCAACGCCATGGTCATGGTGAACGAGTCCGGCGTCATCACCTTGTTCAACCGGCTTGCCGAATTGCTATTCGGCTACCGCGGCGGAGAACTGCTCGGCATGCAAATGGAGCGGCTGGTTCCTGAGCGCTTCCGCAAGCAGCACGGCCAATTGAGGCAGCGCTTCCAACACCAGCCCGAAGCCCGCCCCATGGGCGTGGGCCGCGATTTGTTCGGCCTGCGCAAGGACGGCAGCGAATTCCCCATCGAGATCGGCCTCAACCCCATCGTCACCGAAGATGGCCCCATGGTGCTGGCCGGCATTGTCGATATGACCGCCCGCAAGCAGGCGCAAAACCAATTGGAAATGGCGCTGCAGGAAAAAACCACCCTGCTGAACGAAGTGCACCATCGGGTGAAAAACAACCTGCAAGTCATCATCAGCCTGCTCAATATGCAAACCCATTACGTGCGGGAGGAAAGCGCCCGCCAGGCCCTGCAGGAAAGCCAAACCCGGGTGCGCTCGATGGCCTTGATCCACCAATTGCTGTATGAGCGCCATGACTTTTCCAAAGTCGATCTGGGCGAATACCTGCAGCGCTTCAATCAATTGATGATGAGCAGCTATGGCCTGCAAGCCGGCCGTTTGCGGGTGGAACTGATCGCGCCGGCCGGCGAAGTCTGCATCGAACTGCAACGCGCCACGCCTTGCGGCTTGCTGATCAACGAACTGCTCACCAACGCGATCAAGCACGCCTATCCGGAAGGACAAGGCACCATCTGGCTGCGCTTGGAGCGCGAGGACGACAAGCACGCCAGACTGACCGTCGCCGACCATGGCGTCGGCATGCCGAAACCCGCGCGCGAAGGCGCCACCTCCTCGCTGGGCTTGCAACTGGTGCCGATGCTGGCGGAGCAAATGGGCGCGACCCTGGAAATCAGCGACAACGCCCCCGGCGTCAGCATTGAGGCGCGCTTTGCCATTTTCGACGCGGGAGAAGCGCCATGAAAGCGGGCCGCATCCTGATTGTCGAAGACGAACGCATCATCGCCATGGACTTGCAGCTCCAGTTGCAAGCGCTCGGCTATACCGTCTGCGCCGTGGTGGCGACCGGCAAGCTGGCCATAGACAAGGCCAAGGAAGAGCGCCCGGACCTGGTATTGATGGATATCCATCTGGAGGGGGCGATGGACGGCGTCGATGCCGCCACTGAAATCTATCTGGCCTTGAAAACGCCCATCGTTTTTCTCAGCGCCTATGCGGAGGATGCGACGCTGCAACGCGCCGAAAGCGCCCTGCCCTATGGCTATCTGGTCAAACCCGTCTCGCCGCGCGAACTGCACGCCACGCTGCAAATGGCGATGTCGCGCTCGCACATCCAGCAAGACGCGGATGCCCTGCTGGGACGGTTCAGCAAGGCCATGCAAGCAGCCCGGCTGGAAATCTGGGAATGGCGCGCGGACATCGATCATCTGAACATCTATAGCCTGAACGGGCTCGACATGCTGCCGCGCAACCAGGTGATCAGCGAACCCATCCGCAACTTTCTGGAAAAAATAGACCGCCGCGACCTGCCGGCCGTGATGCAGGCCATGGAACAAACCCGCCAGGAGGGCGGCAGTTTCACCGTTTCCTTCCGCCTGCAAGATGGCGGCGCCGACGGCGAACGCTGGCTCGAAGCGCACGGCAAGCGTTTCGACGAACTGCACCAGAATTGCCGCATCATAGGCGTGCTGCAAGACATCACCACGCGGCGCCAGACCGAGGAGAGGCTGCGCCAGGCCGTCACGGTTTTCGATTCCACCGCCGAGGGGATCGCCATCCTGGACGCGGAACGCAAAGTGGTTTCCATCAACCCGGCCTTCACCGAGCAAACCGGCTACAGCGAAGCGGAGGCCCTGGGCTGGGCCAGCATCGACTCGCTCTACCTCAAGCCGCACAGCGCCGGCTTGATCGAACAGCTGCAAAACGGCGAACGCAAGCTGTGGCAAGGCAATGTCAGCTACCTCCACCATCGCGGCCATAGCATCAGCATTTGGGAAAGCCTAAGCGCCGTGCCCGGCCACAATGGCAAAATCACGCATTTCGTTTTGGTGTTTTCCGACATCAGCTCGGTGCTGGCCGCCCAGGAGCAACTGGACTTTCTGGCCAAGCATGACCCGCTGACCAATCTGAGCAACCGGCGCATGCTGTTCGACCGCCTGGAATACGAACTGGCTCAGGCGACCCGCCACCGCAAGATGGTGGCGGTGCTGTTGATCGATCTGGATCATTTCAAGCACGTCAACGACTCGCTGGGCCACGCGGCGGGAGACCATCTGCTGACCATCATCGCCGCGCGGCTGCAAGCGTGCGTGCGCGCCAGCGACACGGTGGCGCGGCTGGGCGGCGACGAGTTCTGCATCGTGCTGGGCGATGTGCGCGCGCCGTCGCAGATCGACCAGACCGCGCAGAAACTGTTGGACAAATTAAGCGAGCCGGTGCAGCTGGAGCAGATGACCTGCTATGTGAGCGGCAGCATCGGCATCGCGCTCGCGCCCACGGACGGCGCGGCGGTCAGCGAACTATTGCGCAATGCCGACCAAGCCATGTACGGCGCCAAACAGGCCGGACGCAATCGCTGCTGCTTCTACGCCCCCGCCATGCAAAAGGCCGCCGAAATCCGCCTGCAAATCTCCAGCGGACTGCATCAAGCCCTGGAGCATGGCGCGCTCCGCCTGCTATTCCAGCCCATCGTCGATCTCGCCGACGGGAAGGTGGTCAAAGCGGAAGCGTTATTGAGATGGCGCCACGAACAAACCGGGGAGATTTCCCCCAGCGTGTTCATTCCCATCGCGGAAGAGTGCGGCATGATTGGCCCGATCAGCGAATGGGTATTCGACGAAGCGCTTCGGCAACTGAGCCGCTGGCTCTCATCGTTGGACCGCGCGCCGCAGGTCTCCATCAATGTTTCCGCTTTGCACTTCCGCGACGAGCAAAACCACACGCGCTGGATACATAAAGCCCGTGAAGCCGGCATGCCGACCAATACCTTGGTGCTGGAAATCACCGAAAGACTGCTGCTTGACGCCGACCCCAAGGTCAGGCAAGCGCTAGACCTCTACCGCTCGGCGGGCTTCATGATCGCCCTGGACGACTTTGGAACCGGCTATTCCGCGTTGTCATACCTGAAACAATACAATCTGGACTATCTCAAAATAGACCAATCCTTCATCCGCCAGCTGGACGTAGACGCGCGCGATCAAGCCCTATGCGAAGCCATTATCGCGCTGGCAGGCAAGCTGGACTTGCAAGTGATCGCCGAGGGCGTGGAAACCAAGCGTCAAGCCAACTTTCTGCTAGAGGCCGGCTGCCGCTTGGGGCAAGGCTTTCTCTATGCCCCGCCGATGGAGGCGGATGCCTTCATCGAGCTATTTTGCAAAACAAACGCCGCCTACCACCCTTCGGGATAAAACCTGCCCCGACGATTAGCGCTCCGACAATGCCGAAAGCATCAAGATCGACCCCGCCGTCACAACATGCGCAAGCGCAGCCTTGCGCCATCAATCTGGAATAGACGTCCCTATCCGAAAGCTCCGCTTTTCTCCGGGCATATGTGAATAGGCCAGGTTCTGACCGCCCGAGGATTGCAGCGTGGACTGCATCCAGCATCATGGCCGGCGCAATGCCCATCATAGGGAAATCACATTGACTTGCCTGTTCCTTGTGATTCCACTGCGATAGAAATATTCATGGACAGGCGAAGTATTTCTGAATAGTCATTCAAGTTTAAACAGTGATAACAAAGTTAAGCTTATTGCACTCCAGCCTCTTATACCAATGTCAAAACAACAAAATTCATGCAGTCCCGCATATTTCCAGTGCATAATTACCAAAATGCCATGCGGATCATCAAAAGATCAACACAAAATAAACCAAAGGCATGCATTAAATAAAAACGCAAACCAAATTGAGTCAATCTCATGTCTGCCCCGCCCCTACAAAGTATCCTCGACTTCAAATCAACCTTGTTGAGCACAACGGGTTACACCGTCATGCTGACTATGGTGACACTGCTTTTCTGGTTCAATAACCGGAAAGAAAAAAGCCTGTTCACGCTTAGCCTGGGTGGCGTGGTAACCGCCATCGGCACCATGCTCGCCTATTTCCCGGCCGGGATGGGCGCATGGCCCATGCTGATCACCAATACCGCCATTCTCATGCTGTTTCATCCGCTGGCGGTAATCGCTACCCGGCAAGCGTTTTCCCGCCAACCCTTATGGTGCCGCCACCTGCTGATTTGCGTCCCCGCGATGCTGGCCTATATATACTGGGCAGGCGGCAGCAACTTCGACAAACGGGTAGTGGTCACGTCAAGCACCCATCTGCTGTGCTGGTCGCTGATCGTTTACCAGCTGTTCCGCAACCGGCATCAAGCGCCCCCCATCGCCTATCGCCTTTTGCTGGGCGTGGCGTCGCTGATGGTGGCAACCTCCCTGTTCCGGCTATTCATCTCCGCCTCGGGATACAAGCTCGACTTTCCGCAGTTCAATCTGCTCGCATCGCTTGCCTTATTCTGGATCGGCTTCAGTTTTGGCCTCTCCATCCTCTATCTCGGCTATGAAAGATTGCTGCTGCAATTGCAAGACCAGGCCCAGCAGGATGGACTGACTCGGCTGTACAACCATCGGACATTCAAAGAGAAAGCGGAACAACTGTTCGAGCATGCGCGGCAAAAACGCATGCCGCTGGCTTTGCTTCTCATCGACCTGGACCACTTCAAAAGCATCAATGATCGCTTCGGCCATCAGGCCGGCGATGATGTGCTCAAAGAATTGGCGGACTGCCTGCGCCAGGAGGCCCGCCAAACCGATCTGCTCGGTCGACATGGCGGCGAAGAGTTTGTGATGCTGCTGCCCTGCACCAATGATCTGGAAGCCTGCAATGTGGCGAATCGCCTGCGTCTGGCCATCCATAATCTGAACCCAGTCGTGGATGGCCGCACCTTATCCATCAGCGGCAGCATCGGCGTCGCTTGCGCGCGCCATGAAGAGCACGGCAATCTGGCCGAACTGTTCCTGGAGGCGGACATGCTGCTCTACCAGGCCAAACACCGCGGGCGCAATCGCGTGGAGAGCAGCAGAAGCGTCCAGCCCTGTCCATCGCTGGCAACGGAGATGCAAGGACTGCGGTGAGCCATGCGGCAAGGGCGGGCCCGAGTTCGGGACAGAACAGGACGAGCTCAGACCGGCCTTATCGGCGCGGACTCATCTTCGGCTAAGGCCTCGCCTCGCCGAAATACGCCTGATACTTGGAACGCCGAGTCACCATCACATTGCGGACATGCGTATTGGTGATGTCGGCGAATGACTGCCCGTAGCCGGCCTGCCGCACTCTGGATTGAGCGCTGCTGCGCTCCAGATGGCCAAACCATCGGCCCGGCAGGCACCCCGGCATGCGCGAGCACAGCGTCCTTCTGGCAATCACCCCGCCCAGGCCCGAGTTATAGGCGGCATCCATCATCGCCAAACGATCGTCTTCGCTCGCGGCCCAGCGGATCAGGCGGTAATTGCCGCGATTCTTCAATACCAGCGCGGTCAGCTGATAGCGCGCATCATAGGCATTGGCCCAGCTCCAGCCCCGCAGCTCAGGATAAGCAGCGGCCATGTCGGAAATAGCGTCGAAGCGGACCGAGCCATCGGCGCGGTAGGCCTTGGTGAACTGGCCCAGCCCCGCGCCCAGCTCTCGCTTGGTTCTTAGCGTGGCCTGCGCCCGCCAGCCGCTTTCCTGCTCCACCTGGGCCGCCAGCACCGAAGGCGAACCCAGTTGCGGCCAGTTCTGAGCAATGGCGCCTGCCAGCACCGGCAACAGGGCCAGCGCAGCCGCGCTCAGCCCCGCAGCCACAGCACACCGCCCAGCACCACCGCGGCCATGAACAGCCTGTCGGACAAAACCACCAGCGCGGCGCCGACTGGCGATGCCAGCGCCGCGTCGGCGGCCGCGGAAATATCCGCATGAAACAGCGCCTTGCGCAACAACAATGCCACGCCCACCAAGATGGGCAAAGCCAGACCCAGCTGCAGCCAGGTTTGCGCCACGGCGCGGTCAATCCAGAACAGCAAGGCGGTGGCTGGCAGAGTCAACAGGTAAATTCGATAGTCCAGTAATTTTTTCAACACGGAATGTCTCCAGGAGGGGAATGGTCGCGCCGGCGAGCATCGATCCAGCGCCCGCCCGGCAGCCTCACGCCATCTTGCCCCTCCCGCCGCCGCCGAGCAGGGCGACGGCTTTCAGTACCCGTAATTCCCCTCTCTTGACAGCGCCTCCCGCCAAACTATAACCAGCACAAGCCCATATTCCATTTGGCGAGCATGGATAAGTAAATATACATATATGACATCAAATGCCAGCCGCCGATCGCAAAGGCTGGCGTATCGGGTTGTTTGGCTATACCGGACCGCTTCGACTTCACCTGTTTTAGGAGAGTTTGAAATGAAACTGTTTGAACGCGCCGCCGCTCCTGTCAAGCAAACCCAGAGCCAACTAGGCCCCTTGGCTGACTTGCCTGGCACCTGGTTTGGCCATGGCTACAATCTGATCGCCGTACCCGACTTTCAGAACAATCAGATCTTTCGCCTGATCGTCAACGCCACCAACGAAACGCTGACTTTCAACGCCATCGGCGGCCCCGTTCCCAACCGCGGCTCCAAACAAGACGATATTTTCATCTACGGCCTGACCTATCTGCAGCAAGTCAGCGATGCCGCCACCGACGAGGGCATCCACATCGAACCCGGCCTGTGGCTCAATGTTCCGCCCACCAGCGACCCTGACGCCCCCTCCACCATCGTCCGCCAATCCACCATTCCGCATGGCGACTCCGTGCTGGCGCAAGGCCAGTCATCCTGTGAAAGCCGCGCGCCGGTCATCGCGCCGGTCAGCCCGCTGCCGACGCCGCTTCCCGGCGAGCCGCCGCTGCCGCTGGGCTATACCGACCCCTACCTGAACGGCACCTTTCCGCCGGGATTCGATATGCAGAATCCCAACCAGGCGCTGGTCAATGTGCTGAACGCGCAAGCGGATCAGGGATTAAAGGTGGTCAACACCGTCAACCTGCCGGTCAGCACCAACAATGTCGGCGCCGTCGCCAATATTCCGTTTGTGGTCGTCAACGCCAACGCCACCCAGATGGATTCCATCTTCTGGATTGAAACGGTGCAACGCAAGGATGGCAGCCAATTCCTACAACTGCAGTACACCCAAACCGTGCTGCTGGTGTTCGACGGCGTCATCTGGCCGCATATTTCGGTGGCCACGCTTATCAAGCGTTAAGCCGTTTATTGGCGCGCCGCCAGACGCGGCGCGCCGGATGGCTGACCGCCCCCTGCGAGACCGGAGCGCCAGTCGCGCCTATCGATCGCCGATGCGCTCTGCAAAGGATCGGCGCTCAAAAGGCCGGCGGCGCAACCAGCCGCGTTGAGGTCGATGGCAAAGCCGGCTCAGCCGACTCTCCAAAAGCATTGTCAGTCCAAAGCGCGCCCTCTAGGCCGCGCGCGCAACCTGTCTTCCTAATGATGGAGGAAACATGACCCGAATCGTCGATTCCAACAAACCCTTCGGCATGCTGTTCGACCGCGCCCGCGGCCAGCTCAGCGCCGAAGACAAGGCCGCCGGCGACAGCCGCAAGCCGCTGCAGGACATGGCCCAGCTGGCCATCATGGTGGAAATGACCACTATTCCGCCCTATCTGACGGCGCTGTACTCGATCAGCGACCCGAATACCGAGGCCTATCAGCTGCTGCGCAGCGTGATGATGGAGGAAATGTTCCACATCAACCAGGCGGCCAATCTGATGGTGGCCATAGGCGGCCGACCGAAGATGACCGGCAGCTTCACGCCAACCTATCCCTGTTATCTGCCGCACGCCAACCCTGACACCACGCCCTTCATCGGCCTGTGCCGCGCCTCGGTGGAAGTGTTCAACGACACCTTCACCGCCATCGAAACCCCGGCGCCGCCGCATGCGCTGCCGCGCGGCAACAACTACAGCTATATCGCCCAGCTCTACGACATGCTGCTCTTGTGCCTGGAGCAGTACAGCGGCGCCCAGCCGCTGTTCGAGCAGAATCCGGACGCCGCCCAGCGCATCGACATCTATCTGGGCAAGTTCGGCGGCAAGCCCATTCTGGTGACCGACCTGGCCAGCGCCCAACTGGGCGTGCAGCAGATCGTGCAGCAGGGCGAAGGCAGCGTGCCGGAATCGCAATCGATGATTCCGATCGAGCCCTGGGCCACCTATAACGGCTATGGCCAGCGCACCGACGGCACTTACGGCCCCATCATAGGCTCGCCGTACGAGCTGTCTCACTTCAAGAAATTCCGCACCGTCTCGCTGGACCGTGACCGTTTCCCGCCCACCTACCCCATCATCTCCAATCCCAAGCGCAGCGATTTCACCAATCCGGTGGCGCTGGAGCTGGCCGAGGTGTTCGACCTCGCCTACAGCGTGATGCTGGATTCGATGGAGCGCAGCTTCTCCTCGCGCGCGCCGGGCGCCAACGACACCTTCTTCACGCTGGCGCTGCCGCTGATGCACCAGGCGCTGCCCACGATCGCGCGCCAGCTGATGACCACCCCGGCCCACGCCAACACCAATAGCGATGTCGGCCCCAACGGCGCGCCCACCTATCTCTACCAGCCAGGCAGCAATCTGGCCGCGCTGGGCAAACGCTTGCAGAGCTCGGTCGGCGTGGTGAAGCAGAACATCGACGACCCGGCCGATCGCGAAGAACTGGTGGATGCGCTGGAAAGCGTGCGCGCCAATATCGATCAACTGGCGACCGCCCAACACATCCGCCACGCCTGAGCTAGAGGAGGCCATATGACCGAATACCGAATCTATCCCGCCATCGGCGTCGCCCGCGTCGGCAATGCGCCGGAAAAGTTCTACATCGAACCGGACCAATACTGCGGCCTGCCCATCCTGCCCGATGGCCAGCCCTTCACCCAACAAGACTTCCGCGACGCGGAAGGCCGGCTGTGCCGCCAGGCGGCCCGCTTTCAGGTTTACAAGGTGGAAAACGGCCACAGCGAGCCGGTCACCCTGTCTAGCGCCGGCATCAAATCGATACGCTGGACCGCGCACCTGGCCAATAAGAAACCCAGCTGGTACACCTTCGTGCCGGCCGAGGGCGAAGGCGGCTACGCATCCAGCCACCCCTTGCGCAATCCGCAAACGACAGACCGCCACACCTTGTTGATCGATGCCGGGCCGCGGCAGATTTCCGGACGCAGCCAAGCCGGCGTGCAATTCAGCAAAAGTACCGTGCCGGCCGGCTACCGCGGCGCGCATTTCCCGCCCAGCCCCCTGTACCCGATGAAAGACGCCATCGACACGCTGGGCGAACTGCGCACCGATCAGGAAGGCCGGTTGCTGGTGCTGGGCGGCTACGGCGTCTCCGGCTCAGCCGATCCCGACGCCACCATCACCGACTACGCCAATAACGACGGCTGGTGGGACGACACCTCGGATGGCCCGGTCAGCGCGCTGATCGAGTTCGACAACGGCGACAAGATCGAAGCCCTGCCCGCCCACGTGCTGGTGGCCCCGCCCAAATACGCGCCGGAGATTCCCAATCTGATCACGCTGTACGACACCATCTTCGATGCCATGGTGCGCAGCGGCCACTACCCGGACATCTACGAAAATGGTTTCTGGAAAGCCGGTAAAACCGGCTTCCTGCCGAACTTCCGCACCGAAATCCGGCCCATGCTGGAACGCGCCACCTATATGCCCTGGGTAGCCGCCATTCCGCCCAAGCCGCACCATTTCGATTTCGAAAAACTGGGCGCCACCGGCGCGGACGGCATGGGCGCGGAGGAATTCCAGGGGTTCCGCCAATACATCCTCGACTTCATCCGCCCGCCCTACCAGGAAAACGACATCCTCAACGCCAGCGGCGCCACGCTGATGCCTTATCTGGCCGGGGACAACTGCCTGGTGAAGAGCACCGCCACCAGCACCTATATGCGGCTCACCGACACGCAGTACTTCATGCTGCAGCAATGGGTGGCCGGCTATTTCGTCGATCAGGACCAAACGGCGGACGCGGGAGAAAGCCTGACCCGCGCGGCGCTGGACAATTGCGTGGGCGGGCCGTTTTCGCCCGGCATCGAGATGACCTGGATCTCGCGCAATCCGGCCATCTACGACCAGCCCTTCCGCATCCGCAACCGGTTTGTGCCGGAAGGGCCGCTGAGCCTGGACTTCAACCTCAGGCTAGGCATGGAGCCGGGCGATGTCACCCGCTATATGGCCATACCATGGCAGGCGGACTTCAACGAATGCTCGTCGCAGCCGATAGACGGCCGCCGCCTGTGGTGGTGGCCGGCGCAGCGGCCGGAGTTTGTCTATCTGGAGCCCAAACCGCAGCTCAACACCTTGCGCGCCACGCCGCCCGCGCCGCCGGACCAGGAAACCGGCAAGCAAGTGCCGTGGCTGGGCACCGACTACGACCAACTGGGCAGCACGTTCATCCAGTTCGCCGACGACATCGACATGGTCAAGTACTGGGCGGGCCTGGGTTTCATCATGGAGAAGCAGGTCGAAGGCAAGCGCCGCTTCGTCGAGGTGGAGCGCGAGCTGCCGCGGCCTTTCGATCCCAGCGACGCGCCGGAGGAAAATGATCGCTAAACCTTGCGAGGTCCTGATCGCCGGCGCCGGCCCCGCGGGCTGCGCGCTGGCGCTGGCGCTGAACCAGGCGGGCGTCGATGCGCTGCTGCTGGACAGGCCGCTGGCTTGGCCCTTCCGCATCGGCGAATCGGCCTCTCCGGATGTGGCCGGCCTGTTGGCCAAGCTGGACGTGGAATACGCCTTGCTGGGTCAGCAGCCTTGCCACGGCAATGTGTCGCTATGGGGAGGAGATCAGCCGCAACTGGATCATTTCCTGTTTCGCGCCCAAGGCCACGGCTGGCACCTGGACCGAGCCGCCTTCGACCGCGCCTTGCAGTTGGAGGCGATGGCGCGCGGCGTCGCGCTGCTGGCTTGCTCCGGCGTGGACGGCATCGCGCCGGACACGGACGGCTGGAATGTCCAGGTTCGGGGAATGGGAGCGGTCAAGGCCAGGATAGTCGTCGATGCCGGCGGGCGACGTTCGCCGCTGGCCAGCCGTCTCGGCGTGCCGCGCCATCAACTGGATAAACTGATAGCGCTGGCCTGCCACGCGCCGGAAGCCCAAGCGCTGGCGGGCTACTCCTTGGTGGAATCCACGCCCTATGGCTGGTGGTACGCCGCGGGTCTGCCAGATGGTCGCGCGCTGCTGGCGTTGATGACCGATCAAGACTTGGCCAAGCAAGCTCGCCTGTCCGATCCGCAAGTCTACGCCGCCGCCTGGCGCGCCACCCGCTTGCTGGCCGAGCGGGCGCCCGCCATCTTGCCAGACGCCGTGCACGCCTTCGCCGCGCATAGCGGCTGCGTCCAGCATGCCGCCGGGCCGGGATGGCTGTGCGTCGGCGACGCCTTGATGGGGCTGGACCCGCTGACTTCGTCCGGC
Organism: Chromobacterium sp. IIBBL 290-4; assembly: GCF_024207115.1. Classification (NCBI taxonomy): domain Bacteria; kingdom Pseudomonadati; phylum Pseudomonadota; class Betaproteobacteria; order Neisseriales; family Chromobacteriaceae; genus Chromobacterium; species Chromobacterium sp. IIBBL 290-4. The sequence continues at coordinate 3,150,875 of NZ_CP100128.1, read as the reverse complement.
ATCAGCGGCGCGCTGAGCGACGCGCTGGCCGCCGTCCCGGCGGTATTGGGAATGCTGGATGGCGATCTTGGCGCGGCCCGGGCTTACGCCCAGCGCGCCGATGAAAGCTTCCGGCGTTACTTGCGGGAACGCGCCGGCCACTATGGCGTTGAAACCCGCTGGCCGGAACAGCCTTTCTGGGCCCGGCGCATGGCGGCATCAACCATGCCCGCCTGAACCGCGCAAGACGCGGCCTGCCTATTTACCGTTGGCTGGCCGCGTTTTCCTTTCCGCAGCCGGGAAGCCGCAAGGCTATTTCAAATACGACTTCACCACCTGCAGCACCACTTCCAGTTCTTGACGGCGCTTGTCTTCGTCCGGCTCCATCACCAAGTGGTCCACCAGATGGCCTTCCATCACCGCGGCCATCAGGCCGTTCACCGCGCCGCGTATCGCCGCGATCTGCTGCAGGATGGCGGCGCAGTCGTCGCCGCTGTCCAGCTGCTTTTCCAATGCCGCGGCCTGCCCTTTCAGCCGGCGCACTCGCGCCAACAGTTTGGCCTTGTCCTTGACGGTATGCGTCATGAACGATTCATCCTCTCGATCAAAGCGCCAGCTTACCATGCAGATACTATCCACCAGTATTTATATACTAGGGGCTAGTATTTTTATACTGGCGGGCAGTATACTTCAGTCGCCTTGAAACTTTGAGAAACTCTCGCCATGACCGAATTCGCCACCCTGCTGCAACAGGGCAACGCTTGGCTGTTCATTCCCAGCGCCATCTTGCTGGGCGCGCTGCACGGACTGGAGCCCGGCCACTCCAAAACCATGATGGCCGCTTTCATCGTCGCCATCCGCGGCACGGTTAGCCAGGCGGTGTTGCTGGGCCTTTCCGCCACCTTGTCCCACACGGCCGTGGTCTGGCTGGTAGCCTTGCTGGGCCTGCATTTTGGACGCAACTGGAACGCAGAGACTTCCGAACCCTATTTTCAGGCCGCCTCGGCGGCGATAATCATAGCCGTGGCCGCCTGGATGCTGTGGCGCACCTGGCGCCAGCAACGCGTCGCGCATGACCACGACCACGACCACGACCACGACCACGACCACGACCATCAGCATGGTCACGCCGAATCCAAGCTTATCGATACCGGCCACGGCCTGATCGCGCTGGAAATATTCGAACAAGGCGCGCCGCCGCGCTTCCGCATCCATCCTCGCGGCAAGCATGGCCATGCCTGGGCGGCTGCGGAGGCCAAACTGTCGCTGGAGCGGCCCGACGGCAAGCAGGAAAGCTATGTCTTTGTTCAGCGCGACGGCTTTCTGGAATCGGAACAGCTCATTCCCGAGCCGCACCAGTTCATCGCCCGGCTTCAATTGGGACATGGCCATCACAGCCATGATTACGATGTCACGTTCAGCGAAGATCATGCGCATGCGTCTGCAAACCGGGCCGGCCTCGACCTGGGAGACGCCGGCTATCAGGATCCGCACGAGCTGGCCCACGCCAACGACATCCGCCGCCGCTTCGCCAATCGCCAAGTCACCACCGGCCAGATCGTGCTGTTCGGCCTGACCGGCGGCCTGGTGCCCTGCCCTGCCTCCATCACCGTCTTGCTGCTATGCCTGCAACTGAAGAAGATGGCGCTCGGCGCCGGCCTGGTGCTGTGCTTCAGCATCGGACTCGCGCTCACCATGGTGGCGTCCGGCGCGCTGGCGGCCCTCAGCGTGCGCCATGCCAGCCGCCGCTGGAGCGGCTTCGGCGAGTTCGCGCGCAAAGCGCCATACTTTTCCGGCGGGCTGATCCTGGTCGTCGGCTGCGCCCTGGGCATCCAGGCGCTGACCGCGCTGCGCTAAACCAACGGTCCGTTCCCGCGCGGGCCGACTGTCCCTCACCTGGCGGCAAGGCGCTTTTTTCGATAAACCAGCTTATCCGACCAATCCAGCCGGGCGCCGGGCGCGCCCAGGCGGATGCGGAATTTCTCGCCCTCGCCCGCCGATGGCTGCCACAAATACAGCTGATCGGCATGGCTGCCGCCGCTCCAGGCGGTGACATAATAGTCGGCCGCGCGCGCCCAATCCTTGAACGACACCACGTCGCCATCCTGCAGGCAGCCCTCCGGCCGGCTCTGATTGACCAGACGCAATTCGGCGGAGCGGCTCAAGGGGCCTTGCGCGGTGTAATAGGCGTACTGATTGCCGCCCACGCCGCCCGACCAGGTCCAGAAATTGCCCGGCCGGTCAGCCCTTTCCACTCGCACATACTCGCCGGAACGGATGCAGCCGTTGTCGCGCATCGAGAAATTATTGGACAGATTGAACAGCGACTGCGCGCCGGCGCTGGCCGCCGTAGTTTTCAGCCAGCCGTCATTGGCATCCGCCGCCTGAATGAAGCGGCCGTTGCCCAAGCTCTGCAAGCTGGCGAGTCGATACGCGCCGGCGCCCTGAGAATGGGTGGGCGTATCGGCATCGGCCCAGGCGAAAGCCTGGACAGGATAATGATCGCTGACGTCGGCATAGGCATAGGTTTGCTTGGCCACTGCCGATTGCGCCGTCCACTGCGGCGACGGCGCGTCCTGCGCCAAATTGTGCCAAACCGCGGGTAGGCGATGGCCCTTGAGCATCAGGATATAGTCTATGTATTCCGGCGCGTCGCCGGTGCGCGCGCCATAACGCTCCAGCGCGATGCCGTTGTTGCGGGTGTCGAAACTGTACGGCACGCCTACATAGCGCGGCTCGACCGCCTGCAAGATGTCCAGCATCGCCTGATATTCAGCCGCCTTGCCCTTATCGGTATTCATATCGCCAGCCACGATCACCACATCCTCCGGCGGCAGCTGCTTGGCCTTGATCCAGTCGGCCATCTCGCGCAGCTGCGCCTGCCGCACGGCGATGTCGGCATGATTGCGGCAGCCGCTATCCTCCGATTGCAAATGGGTGCCGATCACATGATAGAACTGCCCGTTGACGTTGATCCGGGCATAGGCGAAGCCTTTCAAGGCCTGGCCATCCCAGCTGCAACCCGGCGTTTTGTACAAATACTGCCTACGCTCCACGATGGGCCAGCGGCTGACGATGGCCACGCCGCCGTCTTCCGGCCGCAGGCTGTCCCAGCCCTCGGTGCTGTCCCAGCCTTGCTGGGTACGGCCTATCACTGGGGTTTGATAGGGGAAGCGCGCCTTCAGCAGCTGCAGCAGATGTTCGGACGCGCTGTTGTCCTGCAGCTCTTGGAACACCAGCACATCCTGGCGATTCGCCACGGCGGACGCCGCCATCAACTCCACCCGCCGCATTTGGCCGTAGTTGGGATACAAGGCCTGCGGCAACAGCATCGCGTTCCAGGTGGCCAGTTTCAGATCTTCGGGATAGCCGGCATGGCCAAGCGAAGGCCATGCCAAAGCCGCGCAAAATAGAACAGACCAGGCTTTCATCTACACTCCATACGAGGGTGGGAAAGCGAAACAGCGTGGCCGGGCAATATTGCCAGCGAGTGAAATATCAAAAAATTAATATGGCATATTCAAAGCTGGCCGCATTGGCCTAAATGCCTGGACAATCTTTCCAGAACTGCCTGGATTATCTGGCGACAAAACCTCAATAAACTGCAGTCCATGAGCAAAACGTCTGCCACAGGGTCAGGGCCGGCTGGCACAAGATCCTCAGTCCGCGGCGCCTGCCGCTGGCTCAGCAGACAGAACCGCGCCTGAAACGCGCAAGCCCCTTTGAGCAAGGGGGTATGAACATTGAGGAGCATCGCCATGGATCTGCAAGCGCTGAAACAAGAACCCGTCCGCCGCGCCATCGCCGCCCTGCAAGCCGGTGATTTGGCGGCCTGGCTAGCGGCCTTTCAAGCCGACGCCAAGCTGTTCGACGACGGCAGCCCGCGTGACTTCCACGCTTTCAGCCGCGAGGCGCTGGGCCATGAGCGCTTTATCTCGCTCAGCCGGATCAGCGCGGATGGCCTGGAAATTTCCGGCCCCTTCCACACCGAGCAATGGGGCGATTTCCCCGCCTATTTCCGTTTCGCCGTGGCCCAGGACGGCAAGATCAGCCGGCTGGACATTGGCCAGGCCTGAACGAGGTAGATGTCATGCATACCGTGAAAATCCTGCTGGCGGGTTTGATCCTGCTGGCCGCCTGCCTGGCGGGCGGACGCTTGGCCGGCAATCTGTCGGCCGGCGGCTTGGCCTTCATTCCGCTGTGGTTGATCGCGTCGGGTGTGAATATGTGGATGGGCGTGAGCCATGCCGGCTATTCGGCGCGCGAGGAGCTGCCCATCTTTCTGCTGGTATTCTGCCTGCCTGCGGCGCTGGCGCTGCTGCTGTGGTGGACGCTGAGCTGACAAAAAAATAGCCGCGAGGCCAAAGCGCTCGCGGCTATTTTTCCTGCAATCAGCCAGGCTGATTATTCGTGGATGGCTTCCACGGCGATGTCGATGGTGACATCGTCGCCTACGTAAGGCGCGTATTTGCCTGCGTTGAACTCGGTGCGCTTCACCTTGACGCTGGCGTTGGCGCCGATGGCGTCCTTCTTCAGCATCGGATGCTCCTGATTGGTAAAGCTGGACAGTTGCAGCGTCACGGCCTTGGTCACGCCCTTGATGGTCAGATTGCCTTCCACCGCGGTCGGCTTGTCGCCGTCGAACAGCACCTTGGTGGACTTGAAGGTGGCGGTCGGGTACTTGGCGGTATCAAAGAAGTCCGCGCCCTGGATGTGGCCGTTGAACACCGGGAAGCCGGTATCCACCGACTTCATGTCGATGACGACATCGACGGAGCCGGTCTTGGCTTCCTTGTCCAGCACGATCTTGCCGCTGGTCTTGTCGAAACGGCTCAACTGGGTGGAGAAGCCCAGGTGGCTGTACGAGAAGCGCGGGAAGGTGTGCGCGTTGTCGATCACATAGGTTTCCGGCTTGGCCAGGGCGGCGCCGCTAAAGCTGGCGATTGCCACGGCGGCCAGGGTGAGGCGGGTCAGTTTCTTCATGGCTTCTTTCCTTGTTTGCTAAAGGGCCGCGCTTACTTGGCGCGCGCCGACAGGTGGAACTTGATCTGGATTTCATTGGCTACGGTGCCGAAATCCTTCCAATCGCCTTCGCCGATGGCGAAGTCCGCGCGCTTGATGGTGAAGGCGCCGTCGAAGGCGGCGTCCTTGCCCTGCGGCGTCATGGTGGCGACAGTGCTGACCGGCTGGGTGCGGCCCTTGATGGTCAGCTTGCCGTCCACTTGAAAACGGTTGCCGCCCAGAGACTTGATCGCGCTGGAGACAAAGCGCGCGCTCGGATATTGCTTGGTATTGAACCAGTCCTTGTCCGCCACTTGCTCATTGGCCTCGGCGGAGCCGGTGTCGATGCTGGCCAGGGCCACATCGAACTGGGCCTTGGCAGCCGCCGGCTTGGCCGGATCAAAACTCAGCGCGGCCGAGAACTTCTTGAAATGGCCTTGCATGCCCACGCCCATCTGCTTGTAACCGAAGGCGATGGTGCTTTTGTCCTGCTGGATGGATACGTACTCGGCGGCCTGGGACGCGAGCGGAACGGCCAGCGCGCCAGAGAGCAGCGCCGACGAAATCAGACGATGGAAGGTCATCTTCACTTTCTCCGGTTGAATTTAGCGAGAACGGGCGCGCCACGGCAGCATGCGCGTCAGCACGTCGTCTTTGTCTATCAGGTGATGTTTGAGCGCGGCGCCCACATGGCCGGCCACCACAGCCGCCAGCAGGTAGTTCAGCGCCGAGTGCAGCGCGCCGAGCCGATGCCCCAGCTCCGGATTAGGCGCGATCAGGTCCGGCAGCGGCAATACGCCGAAATACACGGTCTGCACGCCCTTGGCCGAGCTCATCAGCCAGCCGGACAGCGGGATGACGATCATCAGCAGATACAGCATGGCGTGGCCGGCGTGCGCGGCAGCGCGCACCGCCTTGCCCATGCCCGCCGGCAGCGCGGGCGGGCGGTGGCTGAAACGCCAGGCCAGCCGCAGCCACACCAGCAGGAACAGCGTCACGCCGCTCCATTTGTGCCAGGAATAGATTTTCAATTTCCACGGCGACAACGACAGGCCATGCATATAGAAGCCGACGCAGAACAGGCAGATCAGCGCGGCCGCCATCAGCCAGTGCAAAAATATGGCGGGAGCGGTGTATCTCGTATGTGACATGGGCAGCCTCTCAAAAACGGTTGAACAAAGAGCGGGATCGCGCGCCTCATCGCGGCTCGTGATATGACGCTCAGCTTGCCGAATAAGCGCAACTGTAAGCGGTTTTCATTTAATGAAATAGCCCGGCCAAACAAATTTATTATTTCCTGCTGGTAAACAATGAATCGCCAGCCATCCGCGCATTCTGTCCCGCCGCCCCATTCCAGCCAACCAAACAAGCGGTCTGCGACGCGCCAAGCATCAGGCCGTTTCAGTCAATGGGAAGCAAGAGCCCTCTCACCGCGTCCGACCTCGCGCTTTGTCCCGCCCGATGCCATACTGGGCGGGATTTTTCATTGCCGACGCCATGCCGACTCCCAAACCGCCCGCCGCCAACGCGCCGCTTTGCCGCCGCTGCCGCCATTATTTCGTCACTTACAACCCGGACTTCCCGCATGGCTGCCGGGCCATGGGCTTTTCCAGCAAACGCACGCCCTGCCTGGATGTGCAGGAGGCCTCCGGCCAGCCCTGCCTGCGTTTCCAGCCCAAAACCGCGACCTAGCCGTGGCGCAGCCGCAGGATGATTTCCGGGCTGTCCTCGCGCCATTCGCCCTGCTGCCAATCGCCATACACCGCATCCACCCGCAATCCCGCGCTTGCCGCCTCGGCCTGCAGCGTCGGCAGATCGCAGAAGCACAGCTGCTCTTCGATCTCGAAAACCTGGCCGCTATCCAGAAAACGGTAGCGTGCCTGAAACTCGACGCGGTCCCCGTCCACGGATCGGATAAGATGGCTGATCTCCACCTCGCCCCATTCCGCATGGCTCACTCTGCGCGGCGGCCGCTCGCCCCATTGCTCCCATGGGCGGGGCCAGGGGTTGCGAGTCTCGAATACGAACTCGCCCTCCCTCGCCAGATGCGCTTTCACATTGCGCCATAGCGCCTGCCGGTCGGCCTCGGTCAAAAACACCTGGAAGGCGTGGCCGGTGCAGTAAATCAAATCAAACCGCTCATCCAAGGCGAAATCGCGGGCATCGGTTTGCAGCCAGCGCACGCGCTCGCCCCCTGGACGCTGGCGGGCGATATCCAGCATGGCGGCCGCCGGCTCCAGCCCTGTCACCTGCGCCTGCTTGGCCATCGCCACAGCCAACAAGCCTGTGCCGCAACCTATGTCCAACACCGTGTTCACCACTGGCTTCAATAGGCCCAGATAGAAATCATTATCCGCGCCCCAAGCGTTGAACAGATCGTAAACCGCCGCCAAAGATGGCTCTTGGTAAAGCAAGCTGGGCATCCGCGCCTCCATAAAATTCATTCCAATCAAATATCTTGCCACAAGACAAGTCCATGCGCTCGCCCCTGCCCAGTCATTGAAAAATGGAGTAAAAATTCAAATTCAAACTGTTGATTTTAAAACGATTAAATACCACACCATCGGTGCAACTAATTCGCCGCATCAAAAAAAACGATTAGCCCGCTCCCGGTTTCCTCTCGTATTTTTTCATCAGCGCCCTTCGCGCGACGCACCCCATAAAGGAGGATGTCATGAATGAGGAGACTCTGAAGAAGATCCAGTCCAACCCGAAGTACCTGGAACTGGTCCACAAGAAAACCAGCCTGGGCTGGACGCTGGCCATCGTGATGTTGGCCATTTATTACGGCTACATCTTGGTATTGGCATTCGCTCCCGGCGTTCTGGGCCAACCCTTGTACCAGGGCGCCACCATGACGGTGGGCATTCCGGTGGGCGTGTGCATCATCCTGTCCGCTTTCGCCCTGACCGGCATCTATGTCCGCCGCGCCAACCGGGAATTCGACCCGCTCACCCAGCAGATCGTCGAGGAGGCCAAGTAATGCGCCACATACAGCAGAAATTCGCCGCCTGCGCGGCAGCCCTCGCGCCCGGCCTGGTATTCGCCGCCGGCGCGATCGAGGGCGATGTCAAACAGCAAGCCACCAACTGGCACGCCATCATCATGTTCTTCCTGTTCGTGGCCTTCACCCTGGGCATCACCTACTGGGCGGCGCGCCGCACCAAGTCGGCCAGCGACTTCTACGCCGCCGGCGGGGGCATCACCGGCTTCCAGAACGGCCTGGCCATCGCCGGCGACTATATGTCCGCCGCGTCCTTCCTGGGCATTTCCGCCCTGGTGTTCGACAAGGGCTATGACGGCCTGATCTACTCCATGGGCTTCCTGGTAGGCTGGCCCATCATCCTGTTCCTGGTGGCGGAACGGCTGCGCAACCTGGGCAAATACACCTTCGCCGACGTCGCCTCCTACCGCCTGCAGCAGATGCCGGTGCGCAGCCTGGCCGCCGTGTCCACCCTGGTGGTGGTGGCCATGTACCTGATCGCGCAGATGGTGGGCGCGGGCAAGCTGATCCAGCTCCTCTTCGGCATGAGCTACGGCTCCGCCGTGGTGCTGGTGGGCGTGCTGATGGTCTGTTACGTGCTGTTCGGCGGCATGCTGGCCACCACCTGGGTGCAGATCATCAAGGCGGTGCTGCTGCTGTCCGGCGCCACCTTCATGGCCATCATGGTGCTGGCGTCTGTCGGCTTCAGTCCGGAGGTGATGTTTGAAAAAGCCGTGGCCGCGCACAGCAAGGGCATCGCCATCATGGCCCCGGGCAAGGCCGATCCTATCGACTCCATCTCGCTGGGCCTGGCGCTGATGTTCGGCACCGCCGGCCTGCCGCACATCCTGATGCGCTTCTTCACCGTGGCGGACGCCAAGGAGGCGCGCAAGTCCGTGTTCTTCGCCACCGGCTTCATCGGCTACTTCTACATCCTGACCTTCATCATCGGCTTCGGCGCCATCATGCTGGTGCTGAACCAGCCGGGCATGATGGAAACGGTGATGAAAAACGGCAAGGAAGTGCACCAACTGATAGGCGGCAGCAATATGGCGGCCATCCACCTGGCCGATGCCGTGGGCGGCGACATCTTCCTGGGCTTCATCTCCGCCGTAGCCTTCGCCACCATTCTGGCGGTGGTGGCGGGCCTGGCGCTATCCGGCGCGTCCGCGGTGTCGCATGACCTGTACGCCAGCGTGATCAAGCATGGCAAGGCCAACGAGGCCGACGAGATCCGCGTCTCCAAGATCACCACCGTAGTGCTGGGCGTGGTGGCCATCGTGCTGGGCCTGGTGTTCGAAAAGCAGAACATCGCCTTCATGGTAGGCCTGGCCTTCTCCATCGCCGCCTCGGCAAACTTCCCGGTGCTATTCCTGTCGATGTTCTGGAAGGGCCTGACCACGCGCGGCGCGGTCATCGGCGGCCTGGTGGGCCTGGTCAGCGCGGTGCTGCTGATCGTGCTGGGTCCCACAGTATGGGTAGAGGTGATGAAGCATGAACACGCCGTCTTCCCTTACAAGAACCCGGCCATCTTCTCGATGACGCTGGCTTTCGTCTGCACCTGGCTGGTGTCGGTGCTGGATACCTCCAAGCAGGCCGCCGCGGAGAAAGCCAAGTTCGAGGCCCAGTATGTCCGCGCCATGACCGGCATTGGGGCCAGTGGCGCCAGCAAGCATTAAATGTCAACATCATTGCCACGCCGCGCGTTTTGACGGCGCGCGGCGACAACACTACAAGACTCTGGAGAAACACATGTCCACGCTAGATTCCATCCTCAAGGAAACCCGCAGCTTCGCCCCATCGGACGAGTTCCGCCGCAAGGCGTCGGTCAGCGGCATAGAGGCCTACCACGCCCTGTGCGAACAGGCGGACGATCACTATCTGTCGTTTTGGGGGGATCTGGCGCGGGAACTGATCAGCTGGAAAAAACCGTTCTCCCGCGTGCTGGACGACAGCCAGGCGCCGTTCTTCAAATGGTTCGACGACGGCGTGCTCAACGCCTCCTACAACTGCCTGGACCGCCATTTGGCGACCAACGCCAACAAGATCGCCATCATCTTTGAAGCCGATGACGGCGAAGTCACCCGCGTCACCTATTCCGAGCTGCATCGCCGCGTCTGCCAGTTCGCCAACGGCCTGAAGAGCCTGAACGTGAACAAGGGCGACCGCGTCGTCGTCTACATGCCGATGGGCATAGAAGCCGTGGTGGCGATGCAGGCCTGCGCCCGCATCGGCGCCATCCACTCGGTGGTGTTCGGCGGCTTCTCCGCCGGCGCGGTGCGCGACCGCATCCAGGATGCCGGCGCCACAGTGGTGATCACCGCCAATGAAAGCGTGCGCGGCGGCAAGAGCGTGCCGCTGAAGGCCACCGTCGACGAGGCGCTGGCGCTGGAAGGCGCGGAATCGATCAAAAACGTGGTGGTGTATCAGCGCACCAACAGCGGCGCGGACTGGACCGACGGCCGCGACGTGTGGTGGCACAAGCTGATCGAAGGCCAAAGCGAAGCTTGCGAACCGGAATGGATGAGCGCCGAGGACCCGCTGTTCATCCTCTACACCTCCGGCTCCACCGGCAAACCCAAGGGCATCCAGCACAGCACCGCCGGCTATCTGCTGGGCGCGATCAACAGCTTCCGCTGGGTGTTCGACTACAAACCCAACGATGTTTTCTGGTGCACCGCCGACGTGGGCTGGATCACCGGCCACAGCTATGTCTGCTACGGCCCGCTGGCCAACGGCGCCACCCAGGTGATCTTCGAAGGCGTGCCCACCTACCCGGACGCCGGCCGCTTCTGGCGCATGATAGAAAAGCACAAGGTATCCATCTTCTACACCGCGCCGACCGCCATCCGCTCGCTGATCAAGCTGGGCTCGGACCTGCCCAAGCAGTTCGATCTGTCGTCCTTGCGCGTGCTCGGCACCGTAGGCGAGCCGATCAACCCGGAAGCGTGGATCTGGTATTACGAAACCGTAGGCGGCGGCCGCTGCCCCATCGTGGACACCTGGTGGCAAACCGAAACCGGTTCGGCGATGATCGCGCCGCTGCCGGGCGCCGTGGCCACCAAGCCTGGTTCGTGCACGCTGCCGCTACCGGGCGTGATCGCCGACATCGTCGATGAATCCGGCGCGCAAGTGGAACCCGGCCGCGGCGGATTCCTGGTGATCAAAAAGCCCTTCCCCAGCCTGGTGCGCACCATCTGGAACGACCCGGATCGCTTCAAGAAAACCTATTTCCCGGACGAATTCGACGGCAAATACTATCTGGCCGGCGACTCGGCCCATCGCGACGAGAACGGCTATTTCTGGATAATGGGCCGCATCGACGACGTGCTGAACGTGTCCGGCCACCGCCTGGGCACCATGGAGATCGAATCGGCGCTGGTGGCCAACCCGCTGGTGGCCGAAGCCGCCGTGGTCGGCAAGCCGCATGACGTGAAAGGCGAAGCCGTGGTGGCCTTCGTGGTGCTGAAAGGCGCCCGCCCGCAAGGCGACGCCGCCAAGACGGTGGCGGCCGAACTGAAAAACTGGGTGGCGCACGAGATCGGCAAGATCGCCCAGCCTGACGACATCCGCTTCGGCGAGAATCTGCCCAAGACCCGCTCCGGCAAGATCATGCGCCGCCTGCTGCGCTCCATCGCCAAGGGCGAGGAAATCACCCAGGACGTGTCCACGCTGGAGAATCCGCAAATCCTGCAGCAGCTGCAGCAGCCGCTTTAATACCCTGAGGAAAGACTTGACGGCCGTCGTTTCGACGGCCTTTTTTCATTCAAAGCGGATCCGCGGCGAGCGGCGCTCCATATGCCACAGATCATGCCATTCGCCATGCAGCAGCATGCTGCGCTCCGCCTTGCCGAACACGCTGAAACCATTGCGCTCCAGCACCTTCAGCGAACCGGCGTTGGCCGGCCGCACCGTCGCCTCCAGCCTGGCCAGGCCCAGCTCGCCGAAAGCCAATTCGCACAGGGATGCCAGCGCCTTGCTGGCGACGCCCCTGCCGACATGCGCCTCGCCCACCCGGTAACCCAGTTCAGCCTTGTGAAAATAATGCCGCTCCACGCCGCGCAGATTGATGCGGCCAGCGATGGCCCCGCCCTGCCAGATCAAATACTGATAGGCGGAGCCCGACTCTCTTTCCGCCTGCGCCGTCGCTATGCTGCCGCGCACGCCGTCCAAGGAATAGAAGGCCGGCTGCCTAGCATTGATCCAGTGCTCGAAATAGGCCCGATTGGCCAGCTCGAAATCCAACAAGACTGCCGCGTCCTCAAGCAGCGGCGGTTTAAGACTGATATGCATGACACCCCTCACTGCGCCATGGAAATGGCGCGATTTCTGGTTTTCCCATCATGTTCGCTCTACACCCGGCCTACAGGATATGGGAAAATCGGATGGCATCAAAACCGCGCGCAGCGGGCGCCGGAGATGTCTGAAAAGAAGCCGCCCAAATGAACCAAAAAATCTCCTCCCCGAACACTCTCCTCGCCCTGGCCTGCCTGGCCGCAGGCGCGCTGCTGTCCGCCCAGGCGCAAGCCGACGAAGGCGGCGTGAGTTTCTGGCTGCCCGGACAAATGGGCACCTTCGCCGCGGTGCCGAATGACCCGGGCTGGTCTTGGACCTTCAGCGGCTATCACGCCAGCGCCGACTCGGCCACCCGCAACCAGAACAAGCGCGGCCGCGTCACCAACACCCAGTTGAGCACGCCTAGCGACCTGCTGTTCGTCTCGCCCACCTACACCTTCGAAACGCCGCTTGCCGGCGCACAGGCCGCCGTCTCCTTGACCGGTTTGTACGGCCGCGCCGAAGTCTACGACAACGCCGCCACCACCTCGCCCAAGGGCAAGACTCGCAGCGCCAGCAGCGACGACACCCGCAACGACTTCGGCGACCTCTACCCGATGGCCACGCTGAAATGGAAGCAAGGCAATCACAACTATCTGGCTTACGCCACGCTGGGCATGCCGACCGGCGCCTACGACCCGAACCGCGCCGCCAATATGGGCACCAATCACTGGTCTTACGACGCCGGCGGCGGCTACACCTATCTCAATGAAAGCAGCGGCACCGAGTTTTCCGCTGTACTGGGGCTGACGCTCAACCAAAAAAACCCGGACACCGACTACAAAAACGGCAACGACGCCCACCTGGACCTGTCGCTGTCGCAGTTCCTGAACGAAAACTTCCATATCGGCCTGGTCGGCTACGCCTATCACCAGCTGGAGAACGACAGCGCGCCCGGCATGGGCAAAAAGAATCAGAAGTCGCAGGTGGTCGGACTGGGGCCGCAAGTGGGCTACTTTTTCTCGGTCGGCAAGAAAAAGTGGTACGTCAACCTGAAAGCCTACGACGAATTCGACGCCAAGAACCGCACCGCGGGCTGGAACAGCTGGCTGTCGCTGTTTGTGCCGATTTAAAACAAGCCTCCCGGCTAAGCGGGACGCTCGGTCGAAGCCGCTGCACATTCGCCAAGACCCATGGCTGAGGATGCCGAAAGCCAAAGGATATATCGAGGCCTCTGCGCATCATTCAGGCTCAAGCGCCTCCCAACCACCTGGCTTTGCGCTCCAGAAGCGGCGACTGCGACAAGTAGCCGCTTCGCGCGTCTTGCCTTTTCACTCGCCCCAAACTCCGGCGCCATCAAACAACTGGCGCAGAGTAGCCGATCATTTCTGACTTGGGAGATGGCCTCTCCCTGGTCTTTGGCGAAGCCTGGCACCGCCTGGGCCTGGAGCAAAACTTTCTCAGCCGCGCATATTCAATGGTATGCTCAACTTATATGCATGCACATGCTTTTAAGGCTGCATTGATGCATGCCCGAACTCAGTGCCGTTCCTCAAATCATCGAATGCAAGGGTCTTCTTTAATGTTGCCAAGCAGTTTACTTTGGGAGCGCATCCGCTCCGTGGTAGATGGCATAGAAAACCGTCTGGCCAAAAATCTTCAACGCGATCATGGCCTGGGACTTTCCGAATACCGCGCATTGCAGTATCTGGCGGTTGCCGCCAACTCAGAACTGCGAATGCAAGAATTGGCGCATCTTCTAGGTTTAAACCAAAGCTCAGTCACCCGTGTGGCAGAGCGTTTGGAAAAAGCCGGCTATACGCAGCGCGACCTGTGTCCGAATGATAAACGCGGCGTCTACACTGTTTTGACAGAGCAAGGGAGAAAAGTGCAAAGTCTGGCCGGCGATGACTATGCGCTTTACATTCAAGCGGCTTTGGATGAAGCGGAATTAAATGAAGAGAATATGCAAATTGTGCCATGCCTTCGCGGCTTGTTGAGCGCTCTCCCAAACAGCGCCAAGGTATGAAATTGAGCTGACCCTTCTTGGCCCTGCAGGAATTCACCGCCATCAAGCTCATCCAGCAGTTCAAGACTTGGCCAGGCATGCTGGCCAAGTCCATCCTTCAAGGCAGCGTGCCCAGCACCTTGCGCCAAACCGTTTAATGGCGCCGCATTGTCAGCCTGCGCCAACGCCTTCCCTGCGCGTCCCTATCATCCAGCCCTGTTTGAGGTATCGGCTTATCTCCCATATCGCCCAGACAGATCCATATCGCCGAACCCCAAACTAAAGCCGCGCAGCTTACGCCTGAATGCCAGAAAAACTTGCTGAATCATTGCTTCATGAGCAGCGGCGTTGATTCTGAGCCTGGAAAAGCTTGAATGGCTCGAAGGCGCCTGCGACCGCCAGTTTGCGGTACTGCATAGCCCACTGGCGGGGGAAAGCGGCCAGCATTCGATATGAGCCTCGGTAGTCAAAACCCGCCGCTGCCGCATCATCACGGTCCACGGCGAAAATGACTTCTCTAATGCCGGCATAGTAGGCATTGAGATAGCACATCGCGCAGGGCTCGCCCGATGCCAAAAGCGTCAAACCATGCAAATGGTGCCTTCCGGCACGGAGACAAGCATCGCGAATCGCCTCCACTTCGGCGTGCGCGGTAGGATCATGGTTTTCCAATACCCGATTGACCCCGCGACCCAGTATTTCACCCTGACCGTTAATCACGAAAGATGCAAAAGGAATGCCGCCCTGCCGCACATGCTCGCAGGAGTAGCGCACCAGTTCTTGCATGCTTTGCTCTAGCGATGAAAATAGGAAAGTAGACATGAAGGTTCCAAATTAATGGGGGAAAATCGGATAAGCGGCGCATGAAGCGCAGGCCAGTGCCGGAACAAAGAAATAGGCGAGGCTTGGGCGGAGTATGCCGCCCAAGCATTCACAGCCTGCTATCAAATGATTCACGCCACGCCAGGCTTCACAGACGAGCTGGGCTCACTGCCGGCCAGCTTCAAGCAAACCACGCCGACGATAATCAGCGCCAACCAAAAAGCCTGATGCAGGCTGAGCGATTGATTGAACAGAAAGACGCCAAAGATGGAGGAACCTACCGCGCCGATGCCCGCCCACACCGCATAGCCTATGCCGACATCAATGGTTTTCAGGGCTACGCTAAGCGCATACAGCGTCAGCAAAAAGAAAATGCCGGCGGAAATAGTCCACCCTACTACAGAGAACGCATGGCTGCCGCCCACGCTCAGGGCATAGCCCACCTCAAAAACGCCGGCCAACAGCAACATGCTCCAAGCATGCTGAGCGCTTGGCATTGTAGATTTCTTACCCATGACTCTTCCTCAAAAGGTTCTTGCCAACTCAAATATAAAAAATATGTGGAAAATATTTTGTTTATGCCGCACCGCTCAAATGCAGGCCGATCACGCCACCAATCACCATGGCAATGCCGCAAAGCTTTTTCAAGCTCAATCGCTCATTAAAGAAAACCGCCCCCAGCAACACAATGCCTACGCCCGCCACCGAAGTCCAAATTGAATAGCCCACCCCGACATCAAAGGTCAATAAGGCAAGGCCAAGAAAATAGGTGGCGATGGCACCGCTAAGCAAAGTGGCTGCGGTCCACCGCGCATCGGTAAAACCTTTGGCTTTTCCTGCGGCCAGCGCTACCGTGATTTCAAAAATTACAGCGACACCAAGATAAACCCAAGCTATCATTTTCACTGCTCCAAATAGTGGTAATAAAGGAAAGACAATATCGAAATCATGCTTATGGATTGCGTCCTATACTAGTTTTCCTGCCGGCTCACCTCCTGCTCAAACTGCAAGAGCTCATTCAAGGCCTGCTGAAAATCGGCTAAATCCGGCACGCCGCTAAATCTTTTATTACCAACAATGATGGTGGGCACCGATCTCACGTGCGCTTCATTAACCGCATGCCGCAAAGCCGCCTGGTGATGGAGCAGATAGCGGCCATCCGCCAAAGCGCTCAACGCCTGTTGCCGATCCAGACCCAGTGAGGCGGCTATATCCGCCAGAACTTCAGACTCGCCGATATCCTTGCCTTCCAGAAAAAAGGCGCGCATCACGGCGACAGAGTACTCATGCCCCAAACCATGCTCTTCCGCCAACGCGAACACCTGAAAGGCTTTATCGCTGCGTGGCTGCGGCGATATCGACGGCAAGGTGATAGGCAGGCCCAGTCTTTCAGCCATCGGATAAACCGATCTTTTCCAGACATCGGGAAGGTAGGAGTCATCCACCCGCAAGGTAGGCACCGGATCAGGACGCAATTCAAAGGGACGCCAGCGGATGCGAATGCCGCGCGCGTCCAAAACATCGCGTATGGCCTGCTCAGCCAGCAAGCAGTAAGGGCATACGTAGTCTGAATAGATCGAGATGGTTTTGGTCTCGCTCATCTCAAGCCTCCATTTATTTGCACATGCATGCAAATTACCCAAATCAAATATGCATGTCAATATGCTTGCGCATGCAAATTAATTCACAACAATACGCCGGCAATGGCGTCCGCAGATAGAAGTCCAAAAAAACAATACAAAATCAACATGATGAGAAGCAATCAAAAACAGCCAACCGATCGCAGACAGCCTGATCATCCGACAATCAGGCTAGGCACAAGCCCCCCCCTTCAAGACGATATCCATATAGAATGTCACTGCGCGACAGCAAGGCATCCCGCTTTGCATGCGTAAGCTGCCTCGCCGTCCTCAGCACCCGCAAACTCCGACACCATGAGCAGCATCCTTGATGACAGACTCCTTGCCAGACTTCGCCTCTCAGCCTGAAGCCGATCTAGCCCGCCTTGACCTCCTCCTTTCCCTCGCCGAGGAAAAGTGGCCCTCTTTCTATGCGAACCGGCAACGCCCCTGCCCATTTTTCGTCGACGCGCCGGATGAAAGCCTCGCCAGCTGGATCGCATCGGGCCGCCTCAGACCCGGCCGCGCCATCGATCTGGGCTGCGGCAACGGCCGCAACGCGCTATACCTCGCCAGCCTGGGCTTTACCGTCCAGGCCATCGATTACTCAGAATCAGCCGTCACATGGGCGCGCGAACGCGTCGCCGCCAGCGGTCTGGCTGTCGAGATCGCGCAGGCTTCAGTATTCGATTTCGTATTCGATAAGAATGGCGCGGATCTGGTCTATGATTCCGGCTGCTTCCACCACATCACGCCGCATAGACGCCAGCAATATATGCAGCGAGTCGCCAGCATGTTGAAACCGGGCGGCCATTTCGGGCTGGCCTGCTTCGCGCCGGAAGGCAGCAGCGGCCTGAGCGATGCGGAAGTCTATGCTCAAGCCACAATGGGCGGCGGATTGGGATATGACGAACAGCGCTTGCGCGAACTGTGGTCGCCCTGGCTGGAGATCGAAACCGTCGCTCCCATGCGCGACATGCCGGCAGATGGGCCGCTATTCGGCCGCGGCTTTCTGATGGCCATGCTGGCGCGCAAACGGTAGGGCGGAAGCCCCGCAGGGGCGCTCCGCCATTGGCAGACAATGGATGGCAGATCGCCCCGCACGCGGGGCATCTACCCTGAGCGCGCATCAATCCCCGCCCATCGACACCCGACCCACGCGGTAAAGCTCGCAAGCCGCCGCCAAATCACGCGGCGCCTCGCGCAGCAACAGGATGCGCGTGAGCAGCCACATCGAGGGATCGAAAGCGCTTGCCGCCGCCAGCGTGTTCGAATCGAGCAGTTGCGTTTGTCCCCAATCCGCCTCGGCCGCGCGCCGGGCCGCCAAGCTTGTTTCTGCAGGCAACGGCAAGCGCTCGATCACAGCGTGGCGGGCTTGCGCCGCGTCGTCCTTCCATTTGGCAAGCCAGACCAAAGCGCTTTGGACAACAGGCCGGCCGAAGGACTCGCTCAGCGCCGCGAAGCCAGGACCGGATAAAAAGTCGCGCATGCCCTCCGCGGCCCGCCATAGATAGAATGGCGCATAGGCGTTGGACACCGCGCCGGCCTCGCCTTTGATCGCATACAAGTAGGCTTTGAAAGCCAGCCCCGGCAAGCCGTCGGTCAAGTGGCCGCGCTCGGCGATGCGCGTCTCGATGGCTGACATCGGATAATCGGCCGGCAGCGCGATGCGATATTGCATGGTCAGCATAATTGCAGCTCCTGCCGGCTCAAGGCGGAGGCCTGGCGGCCATGGCTGAACGACCAGCTGTCCATCTCCCCGTCTATCAGCACCACCATCAGATCTGCGGGCGCCAAACCCGGCGACACGCTCAATAGTTCAGCCATCCTGGCATAGAGCGCCGCCTTGGCCTCCTTGGTTCGCGGCCGGCCAAGATGCAGCGTCACCAGCACAAAATCTTCCGAACGCGGGCCGCCGCCATACTCAGGATCGATGATCATCTCGCCAGCCTCGTGTTGATGGATCAATTGGAAGCGATCGGCCGGCGGCACGGCGATGCTGTCCACCATGGCTTGATGAATGCCGTCGGCCAGGGCGCGCAGGTATTGCGGCGACTTGCCTTTCAACAGGGAAATGCGGGCATAGGGCATGATGCTCTCCTTATCGAGCAGGATTAGCCAAAACAGCGTCTAGCTGTTCCAGCGCGGCGGTGGCGGACGGCCAACCGACATAGAAGGCCAAGTGTGTCAGCAGCTCGCTCAATTCCTCAGCGCTTAAACCGTTCTCCAGCCCTCGGCGCAGATGAAACGCCAGCGCCTGCGGCCGCGCCTGGCCGATCAAAGCGGCGATGGTGATCAGGCTGCGCTCGCGCGGCGACAAGGCGTCGCGACGCCAGACATCGGCGAACAAGACTTCGCGCGTCAGTTGATCCAGTTTCGGGGCCAGCCGGGGCAAAGCCTCTTGAGGCGAAAACATGCTTTTCTCCAGACAGTTGAGATCACGTCCTCACTGTAAGGCATGGCATTCATCCTGATAATCGAATATATTTCTAAACACCATCCCAAAAAACTGGATAATCATCATGCGACGCATCCTGCTGGACCCGGACGATCTGCAAAGCTATTGCCAAGGGCTGGAGCTGGGCAGCTTCGCCCGCGCGGCGGAACGGCTGCACCGCTCCACCTCCGCCGTCAGCGCGCAGTTGAAAAAGCTGGAAGAGCAGCTTGGCGTACCCATCCTGCAAAAAAGCGGCCGCGGCCTGACGCCCACGCCGGCTGGCGAAGCGCTGCTGTCCTATGCCCGCCGCCTGCTGGAATTGAATGACGAGGCGGTGGAGGCGGTGCGCGGCATCTCGCTGGCCGGCATCGTGCGGCTGGGGCTGGCGGAAGATTTCGGCGAAGGGCTATTGCCGCAAGTATTGGGCAGATTCGCCCGCGCCTGCCCCGAAGTGCGGGTGGAAATGCGGGTGGCCCGCAGCCAGGAGCTGCAAAGGCTGGTCGCAGGCGGCGAACTGGACCTCGCCCTGGCCTGGGACTCCGGCCCGCGCGCGCCTCACCATCAGGCTATCGGCCGCCATGCGGTGCATTGGATAGGCTCCGCCGCCAGCCGCATTTCATCCTCCCCCTTGCCGCTGGCCTTGTTCGATCCGCCCTGCGTCATCCGCACCCAGGTTTGCCAAGCGCTGGATCAGGCCGGGCGCGCCTGGCGGCTGGCTGCCAGCGGCACCAGCCTGGCGGGCTTGTGGTCGGCGGTGCGCGCCGGCCTGGGCGTCAGCGCCCGCACCGCCATCCAGTTGCCGCCGGACTTGGTGATACTGGACAAAACGGCTCATGCGCTGCCGCCGCTGCCCGCCATCGAACTGCTGCTGTGCCGCGCCGAAGCCCGGCTTGCGCCCCCGGCCCAGCGCCTGCACGACATCCTGCATCAGCGATTAGCGGCTCATCAAAATACGCAAGGTGTTGAAGCCGAAGCGCTTAACATCGATAATTAACGGTTTTTGAAGCGGAATCCGAAGCATGGCCGTCATCAAGCTCGTCGAACGGATCGACGCCCTCCTCCCCCAGACCCAGTGCGGCCAGTGCGGCCACCAAGGCTGCCGGCCCTATGCCGAGGCGCTGGCGGAGGGACGCGACCCGATCAATCGCTGCCCGCCGGGCGGCGAGGATGGCGTGCGGGCCTTGGCCGCGCTGCTGGACCTGCCAGTCCTTCCCTTCGACGCCGACGGCCCGCGGCCCAAGCCCCGCTCGCTGGCGGTGATACGCGAAGACAGCTGCATAGGCTGTACCCTGTGCATCCAGGCCTGTCCGGTCGACGCCATCGTCGGCGCGGCCAAGCAGATGCATACCGTCATCGCCGCAGAGTGCACCGGCTGCGAACTGTGCCTGGTTCCCTGTCCGGTGGACTGCATAGACCTGATCCCGGTCAGCGATCCGGCGGATGGCGAACGCGAACAGGTCATGGCCCGCGCGGCGCTGGCGCGCAAGCGCTTCGATGCCCGCCAGGCCCGCAAAGACCGCGACGCCGCCGACAAAGCCAAACGGCTGGCCGAGCGCGCACCTTCTGACAACCCCCAGCCTGCCGCGGCAAGCACTGCGCCCTCCAGCCAGGCCGCCGCCGTGGATAAAAACGAGCTGATCCGCAAAGCGATGGAGCGCGCCAAGCAGCAAGCGCCGGTGGCGGCTACCGCCTCGTCCGATAAAATGGCGGTGATCCGCGCCGCCATGGAACGCGCCGCAGCGATGAAAGCCGCCCAACAGCAAACCGACAAGGACGCAGAGTGAACGCCGCCAAGCGCCAAGAGATCTTCCGCCGCCTGCGCGAAACCAATCCGCATCCGACTACCGAGCTGGAATACAGCACGCCGTTCGAGCTGCTGATCTCGGTGCTGCTGTCGGCCCAAGCCACCGACGTCGGCGTCAACAAAGCCACGCGCCGCCTGTATCCGGTGGCCAACACTCCGACGGCGATATTGTCGCTGGGCGAGGAAAGCCTGGCCGACTTCATCAAGACCATAGGCCTCTACAAAACCAAGGCCAAGAATGTGATAGCCACCTGCCGCATCCTGCTGGAGCGGCACGGCGGCGAAGTGCCGCAAACGCGCGAGGCGCTGGAGGCGCTGCCCGGCGTGGGCCGCAAAACCGCCAACGTGGTGCTCAACACCGCCTTCGGCCAGCCCACCATCGCAGTGGACACCCACATCTTCCGCGTGTCCAACCGCACCCGCATCGCGCCCGGCAAGGATGTGCGCGAAGTGGAAGACAAGCTCGAACGCTTCGTGCCGGCCGAGTTCAAACTGGACGCCCACCATTGGCTGATTTTGCACGGACGCTACGTCTGCAAGGCGCGCAAGCCGGAATGCCAGAACTGCGTCATCGCGGACCTCTGCGAATATCCGGCAAAACCGTTATGATAAAAAGGGAGAGGGAGACTGGGCGATCATGCCGATAAAAAATATTGCAAATTCAACGGCCCGCCCCCATTTACCCCGATAGTCAAACAAGAGGATTGCCTGTGACTACAAGCATTCGCATCATGGCCGGCGCCCTGCTCGCGGCGTCGCTACTGTCCGGTTGCGACAGGATAGAGCAGCTTGTCAAAGGCAGCAGCCAGCCCGCGCCCGTCGCCATCCCCGCCCAAAACAACGGCCAGGTGGCGATGCTGTTGCCAGACTTCACGCAATTGGTCAGCCGCGACGGCCCCTCCGTGGTCAATATCCAGGCTAGCCGCGAAAACGCGTCGCCGCAGCAGCAAAGCAGCATGCCCTTCCCGGTGCCGGAAGACGACCCGCTGTACGACTTCTTCCGCCGCTTCATGCCCAACCAGCCGCAGCAGCAGGATCAGGCGCCTGAGGAAAGCGTGTCCTACGGTTCCGGCTTCATCATCAGCAGCGACGGCTTCATCCTGACCAATGCCCACGTGGTGGCGGATGGCGGCCAGATCCGCGTCACGCTGACCGACAAGCGCGAACTGCGCGCCAAACTGGTGGGCCTGGACAAACGCAGCGACGTCGCCCTGCTGAAAGTAGCGGCGGCGGATCTGCCGGTCGCCAAGATAGGCAACCCCTCCGACTTGAAAGTCGGCGAGTGGGTGGCCGCCATCGGCGCGCCGTTCGGCTTCGACAATACCGTCACCGCGGGCATCGTCTCGGCCAAGGGCCGCAGCCTGCCGGATGAAACGCTGGTGCCCTTCATCCAGACCGACGTGGCGATCAACCCCGGCAACTCCGGCGGCCCGCTGTTCAACCTGCGCGGCGAAGTGGTCGGCATCAATTCGCAGATCTACAGCCGCTCCGGCGGCTTCATGGGCATCTCCTTCGCCATTCCCATTGATTTGGCGATGCAGGTGGCGGATCAGCTGAAAACCAAGGGCAAGGTCAGCCGCGGACAACTGGGCATCAACATCCAGGAAGTGACGCAGGAGCTGGCGCAATCGTTCGGGCTGCAACGCCCGTCCGGCGCGCTGGTCGTGCGCGTCGATCCAAAAGGCCCGGCCGCACGCGCCGGCCTGCAAGCCGGCGACATCATCCTGAAGCTGAACAATCAGGTGATCGACAGCTCCAAAGACCTGCCCATGCTGGTGGGCGCGCTCGGCCCCGGCACCAAGATCAAGCTGATGGTATGGCGCAAGGGCATCGAGAAAACGCTGGAAGCCACGCTAGCCGAACAGCCGGACAACACCGGCAGCGCCAAGCCGGCCAATGACAGCGCGCCGCAAGGCTATCAGTTCGGCAAGCTGGGTTTGACCCTGTCCGAGCTGACCCAGGAGCAACGCGCCGATCTGGGCATACGCGGCGGCTTGCTGATCCAGCGCTCGCAGGGCCCGGCAGCCCGCTCCGGCCTGCAAGCCGGCGACATCATCGTCGGCCTGAACCAGAGCGACGTGACCAGCATCAAGGCCTTTGAAAAGGCGCTGGCCGATGCCGGCGGCCATGCCGCGCTGCTGGTGCGCCGCGGCGAATCGGTGCTGTTCATCGCGCTGAGAACCGACTAAGTCCAGACCTGGCCGCATCGACACAACGCCGCTTCATTCGAGGCGGCGTTTTCTTTTCCCTGCGCGCCGCCTATAACTCAGCCATGACATGAAACTATCCAGGCGGATAATGACATGACCAAGCTGAAAGTCGCCTGCCTGTCCCTGTCGCTCGACGGCTTCGCCGCCGGCCCCGATCAAAACCTGGAGCAGCCCTTGGGCAAAGGCGGACTGGCGCTGCATCAATGGGCCTTCGCCACCGCCGCCTTCCAGAAAATGCATGGCGGCAAGGGAGGCGAAACCGGCATCGACAACCAGTTCATCGAACAAGGTTTCGACAAGGTCGGCGCCTGGATCATAGGCCGCAATATGTTCGGCCCGCTGCGCGGCCCCTGGATGGATGAAAGCTGGCGCGGCTGGTGGGGAGAAGAGCCGCCCTATCATGTTCCCGTCTTTGTGCTGACCCACCATCCTCGCCCGCCGTTGCGCATGCTGGGCGGCACCACTTTCCACTTCGTCGCCGACGGCATCGCAGCCGCCCTGGAGCAAGCCAGACAGGCGGCGCATGGCCAAGACATCCGCCTGGGCGGCGGCGCGGACACCATCCGCCAATACTTGCGCGCCGGGCTGGTGGACGAATTGCACCTGGCCATCGCTCCGGCCTTGTTGGGCGCGGGCGAGCCCTTGCTGGCCGGCCTGGATCTTCCCGAACTGGGCTACCGCTGCTCAAGCAGCGTATCCGGCGAGCGAGCCGCCCATTTCATTTTGCTGAAAGACTGAGTCAAGCCTCACGCCCATATCGCCAGGAGACCGAGATGAACCTCATAGACAGCCTGGACTTTCTCGCCGACAGCTATTGGTACGTGCCGGAACCCGGCCTGCCCGCCCTGCGCTATGAGCCGGACAGCCAGACCCTGGCCTGGCGCGGCGATCAAACCGTATGGCACATTTCCGGCTGCGCCCAAGGTTATTTTTGGGGCGCTTGCTCGGCCTTGATCTACCAGCCGGGGCAAGCCGCATCGGCCCGGCCCAGCTTGCGCACCCTGGCCGGCAGCGTCACGCCTGACGGCATGGTGCAGATCAACTTCGCCCAGACGCGGCTGCTGAAAGAATCCATCATTGTCGGCAACGGCCGCCTGCTGCAAATTGGCCGGACATGGGCTTTTCAGATGCAGATGACCGCGTCGGCGGCGGGAGAGCTGACTTTGCACTGGGCCGATATGGCGCCGATCACGCCCGAATCGCCAGATTGGCGCAGCTTGCCTGGCGCGGGGCTGTCGGTTCCGCAGATGCTGGAGGGGGCCGTTTATCCACGCTTCGACAAAGCCTGACTTGGCCTGTCGCGGGTTTGGGCCTTGCAGCCGGCCCGGCTCCATCACAATGGCTTTGCCTCAGCGCCTCTCTCCCGCTCGCCGCCCAAACAAAATGTGGATGGCCGCTTGCCTTCCCGAGGGCAGGCAAGCGCTGCGCCTATGCCGCTCCAGCCCCGGCTAGACGCGTAGCCGGCAGACAAATGCAACAGCTTGTGTAAATACGAATTAAATATAGACAAGCGGCAATTAAATTCCATTATCATATCAAAACACTTTCCCGAGGCTTGGATATGAAGCAATGGATAGGCCGCAGCCTGATCGGCATTTCGATTTTGCATAGCGCATTTGGCTTATGGGTATTCCGCGATGCGCTGTTTCAACGCAAAAGCGATGGCGCATTGAGTTTTTTGTCGGAGATGTCCCACATGTTAGTCATGTGGTTTCTGCTATTCGGCGCCGCGCTGTTTCTGCTCGGACTCGCGGTCATGAAACTGGAACAGGCGCTGCACGGCGAGCTGCCCAAGTCGCTGGGCTGGGGTTTATTGATCCTGGCGCTGACCGGCATCGTGCTGATGCCTGCATCCGGCTTCTGGCTAGCCCTGCCCCCCGCCTTCGCCATTTTGCTGCGGAGACAGTCAAACCCTTCGTTGATAAGACTATAAGCCGGCATGGACCCTGCGCCCCGCTCATTCAATCACATCAATCCCGATCACTATCTGAACCGGGTCGGCAACACCCTGCCGCGGCCCGAGCAAGGCAAACGCGCCTGGATGCTGGCCTATCAAGAGCTGGACAAGAAGCTGCGGCAAGGACAGGGCCAACTCAAGCTGTGCCTGGTGTGCGGATTGCAAGGCTCGGGAAAAAGCAGCTGGATCAAGCAATATGGCCATGGCTTGGGCGACAGGATCATTTTTCTGGATGCCGCCCTGCCCTCGCGGCAAGCCCGGAGCAAAGCGCTGACAATCGCCAGCGACAATGACAGCCGCGCCATCGCGGTCTGGGTGCATGCTCCGCTCAAGCTCGCGCTGGCGCGCAATGCTCTGCGTCCGCCGGAGCAGTGGGTTCCGGAAACCATCATTCAACACACGCATGAGCTTTGGCAGCCGCCGCAACTGGATGAAGGTTTTCAGCAAGTCATTGAGATTGATGCCGCCCATCCCGGCATGCCGCCGCGCCGAACCTGGGAATGAGCCACTCAAGCTCCTTGCCGCAATATAAAAAAAGCGAAGCCCCAAGGCTTCGCTTTCATCTTGGCCATCGCCGCGCTCAGGCGACGTAATTCAACACGCACACATACTGGCAGATGCTGCCGCCCAGCACGAACAGATGCCAGATGCCGTGGCCATGGCGTATCTTCTCGTCATTGAGAAACCAGTAGATGCCGACGCTGTACAGCAAGCCGCCCAGGCCCAGCCAGAACAAGCCGCCCGGTTCCAGCGCCTCGATCAGCGGCTTGATGGCGATCAGCACCAGCCAGCCCATCGCCACATACAGAATCATCGACAGGATCCGCGTGCGCCGCCCCAGCGTCAGCTCCTGGATGATGCCGAACAGCGCCAGCCCCCAGCTGATGCCGAACAGCGTCCAGCCCCAGGCGCCGCGCAGCGTCACCAAGGCGAACGGCGTATAGCTGCCGGCGATCAGCAGATAGATCGCCGAATGGTCGCACTTCTGCAGGATGGCCTTGGCCCGGCCCTTGAAGCTGTGATACAGCGTGGACACCAAGTACAGCGTCACCAGCGTGCCGCCATAAAGACTGAAGCTGACGATCTTCCATGGATCGCGTTGCAGCGCCGCCTCCACCACCAGCACCACCAGCCCGGCTATCGCCAGCAAGGTGCCGGCAAGATGGGAATAGCCGTTGAAACGTTCCCCGTGATACATCTTGTTTTCCTTGACCGGCCGCGCCGGCGTGATTGCATGTCAAAACTGGTTCGACGCCCTCTGCGGTGTCGGGTTCCATTGTCCTCCTTGCTGTGTGACAAAACCAGCACAGAACGCAAAAAAGCGGGCGCAAGGCCCGCTTCCAGCTTCAGGACAAACGGAGTATCAGACGCCCAGCGCCTTCAGCACCTCGTCGCGCACGGCTTCCACCGCGCGGGTGCCGTCGATCTTCACATACTTCGGCGCCTTGGCGTCGCCGGCGGCAGCCAGCTTGCCGTAGAAGCCCACCAGCACGGCGGTCTGCTCGTGATAGACCGACAGGCGTTTCTTGACGGTGTCTTCCTGGTCGTCGTCGCGCTGGATCAGGTCTTCGCCGGTCACGTCATCCTTGCCGGCCACTTTGGGCGGGTTGAAGGTCACGTGGTAGGTGCGGCCCGAGGACAGGTGCACGCGACGGCCGGCCATGCGCTCGACGATGGCCGCGTCCGGCACGTCGATTTCCACGACGTAATCGATGTCCACGCCGGCGGCGATCATCGCCTCGGCTTGCGGAATGGTGCGCGGGAAGCCGTCAAACAGGAAACCGTTGGCACAGTCCGCTTGCGCGATGCGCTCCTTCACCAGGCCGATGATGATGTCGTCGCGGACCAGGCCGCCGGCATCCATGATGGCCTTGGCTTCCAGGCCCAGCGGCGTGCCAGCCTTGACCGCGGCGCGCAGCATGTCGCCGGTGGAGATTTGCGGGATGCCGAATTTTTCACGGATGTAGTTGGCTTGGGTGCCTTTGCCGGCGCCCGGCGCGCCCAACAGGATCAGTCGCATGTATTTGACTCCAGTCTGTTTCGATTTAATTGTATTTGTTTACCGCGCAAACAGCCGACGCACCCGTTCCAGGTCTTCCGGCGTGTCCACCCCTGCGGCCGGCGCCTCGCTCGCCAGGGCCACCATAATGCTGTAACCATGCCAGAGTACGCGCAATTGTTCCAGCGCTTCATACTGCTCCAGCGGCGCCGCTTCCAGACCGGTGTAAGTCTTCAGGAAACCTGCGCGGTAGCCGTACATGCCGATGTGGCGATACGCCGGCAAGCCGGCAGGCAAGGCCGAGCGGTCCGCCGCGTAAGCGTCGCGGGCATAGGGAATCGGCGCGCGGCTGAAGTACAGCGCGCGGCCATGCTTGTCCAGCGCCACCTTCACCACATTGGGATTGAAATGATCGGCGGCGTCATGGATGGCGTGCGCCAGCGTCGCCATCGGCGCGTCGCTGGCCGCCAGCATATCGGCCAACTGGTCTATCAGCGCCGGCTCGATCAGCGGCTCGTCGCCCTGCACATTGACCACGACGGCGTCGTCGGCCAAGCCCAGCGCCGCCGTCACTTCGGCCAGGCGATCGGTGCCGCTGGCGTGGTCCTCGCGCGTCATCACCGCGTCCACGCCGTGAGCCTGGCACGCGGCCAGGATGTCGGCGTGGTCGGTGGCTACAATCACTCGGCCGGCGCGGCTCTGCGCCGCCCGCTCGGCCACGCGGACCACCATCGGTTTGCCGGCGATATCGGCAAGCGGCTTGCCCGGCAGGCGGCTGGAAGCCATCCGCGCCGGGATCACCACGATGAATCCGCTCATTTGACTTCTTCTTCCGGAGCCAGCTCGCGCGCTTCGCTCTCCAGCATCATCGGGATGCCGTCCTTGATCGGGAACGCCAGGCGATCGCCCTTGCAGATCAGTTCTTCCTTGCTCTTGTCGAGCGCCAGCGGGCCCTTGCACAGCGGGCAAACCAGGATTTCCAGAAATTTAGCGTCCATGTTCCATCTTCAAGCGGGCTAGTATCCATCCGCACAGATCAGGCGCCAGCGTGGCCTGAACCGGCAAAACCCATAGTCTAGCACGCTGCGCCGCGTCATGAAGCGCCCGCGCGAGCTTGACCGCGTCCTTGCTGGTGACGATCACCGCGTCGGCGTCGGCGGGAATGTCCTCCGCGGCGAAGGGATGATGATCGGGGAAGGACAGCTGACGATCCGCCGCCACGCCCATGGCCGCCAGCGTATCGAAGAAGCGCTGCGGATGGCCGATGCCGGCCAGGGCCGCCACGCGCATGCCGGCAAAGTCCGCTGCGCAGCGCTGCCGAGAGGGATCATCCAGCGCATGCAGCGCCGCCGGACTCAAACTCATGGCGAAACGCGGCAAATCCTCCGGCAATGGCAGCGCGGCGCCGGAGCCGGAGCCGTTGACCACCACCGCGTCGACGCTGCGCAGGCGCGAGGCCGGTTCGCGCAAAGGGCCGTTGGGCAGCAGCCTGCCGCTGCCCAGGCCGCGCCGGCCATCCAGCACCGCGATTTCCAGATCGCGAGCCAGCCGGTAGTGCTGCAAGCCATCGTCGCTGAGGATCAGCCGCACCTCAGGATGCAAAGCCAGCAAATGGCGGCCGGCGGCCACGCGGTCGCGCCCCACCACCACCGGCGCGCCGCAGGCGGCCAGCAGCAAGGGCTCGTCGCCCACCAGGGCAGGATCGCTGCCCGGCCTCGCCTCGGTCGGCGTTTGCGCCTGGCCGCCGTAACCGCGGCTGATCACGCCCACCTTGACGCCGCGCGCGGCGAAATCCCGCAGCAGGCTCTGCGTCAACGGCGTTTTGCCGACGCCGCCGACATTGATATTGCCTATCACCACCACGGGAACCGCGAGCTTCTCGCTCTGCTTCCAGCCCCGCCGAAACGCCAGCCGGCGCCCTGCGGACAGCAACGCAAAAAGCCCTTCCAGCGGCGCCAGAAGGGCTGTCAACCAGCCTCGCGGCCGGTACCAGTGTTGTTCAATCAGATTCATGCCGCTCCGGGCTTACTGCAGATTCTGGGTCGCAAAGGTCAGTTGCGACAGCCCCGCCTCGCGCGCGGCTTCCATCACGGTGATCACCGACTGGTGGGTGGAGCGCGCATCGGCGTTGACCACCACCACCACGTCGCTCTTGCCCGCCGACGCGGCTTTCAGCTTGGCCAACAGCTCAGCCTTGTCGCCTCGGGCCAGCTTGGCGTCGTTCACCGCCATCGCGCCGTCGGCCGCCACCGCCACCCGGATTTCCGTGGTCTTGTTCTTCTGCTGCTCGCCCTGAGCCGTGGGCAGATTGATCTTAAGCTCGGAAAAACGCGAATAGGTGGTGGTGACCATCAGGAAGATCAGGATCACCAACAGCACGTCGATCAGCGGGATGAAATTGATTTCCGGCTCTTCCCGGCTTCTGCCGCGGCGAAAATTCATGCTCAGTCTCCGTTCTTGCGGTCGCCGTGCACCACTTCCACCAGCTTGATCGCCTGCGCTTCCATATCCACCAGCAGGCCATCCACCTTGCTGCGGAAATAACGGTAGAACATCATGCTGGGAATGGCGACGATCAGGCCGAAGGCGGTGTTGTACAACGCCACCGAGATGCCGTGCGCCAGTTGCTGCGGATTGGCGCCGTTGCCGTTTTGCGAGCCGAAGATCTCAATCATGCCGATCACGGTGCCCAGCAAGCCCAAAAGCGGCGCCATCGCGGCGATGGTGCCCAGCGAGGTCAGCAGACGCTCCAGCTGGTAAGCCACCTGGCGGCCTTCATCCTCGATGGACTCTTTCATCACCTCGCGGCTGCCATTGACATTGCGCAGGCCGGCAGAGAACAAGCGGCCCAAGGGCGAATGCTGATGCAGCTTCTGCAGCAGCTCTTCCCTATCGCCGACTCGGCAGTACTCCTGCAGCGTTTGCGCCAGCAAGCCTTTTGGAACCACGGCGCTTTTGCGCAGCGTGAACAGTCTTTCCAGGATGATGGCCAGCGACACAATCGAAGCCGCGATGATGGTCCAGATCGGCCAGCCGGCCGCTTCAACGATCGCCCACACGAAACGCTCTCCGTAATCGATTCAAACGAGGAACTTTATTACCTCAAACCGGCTGAGGCAACCTTGGCGCGGAAAAATTCCCGCCCATTGCCGCTTTTTTGGGCAAACACAGCCAAAACCAGCCGCCACCAGCCCGCCCCACAACTTATCCACAGACTTATTCCGGGATTGCTGTGGATAAAAATATACATCCAAACCACGCGCCATCCTGGCTGGATTGACATGCGTCAAACTCTTGCCGAGGATGTCAATATCCAAACGACCGTTTGACTAAAGAAATGAACCTGCCCATCTGGCTGATCAAGCTGCTGTTCAATCTGTGGCCGCCCTTTCTCGGCGCCAGCATTCGCGTGCACAAGCTCTCGCCCGATTTCCGCCAAGCCGAAGTCCGCCTCAAGCTGGGCCTGGGCAACCGCAATTACGTCGGGGTGCACTTTGGCGGCAGCCTGTACGCGATGACCGATCCCTTTTACATGCTGATGCTGCTCAGGCAGCTGGGCAATGACTACTATGTCTGGGACAAGACCGGCCGCATCGACTACATCAAACCCGGCCGCGGAACCGTGCGGGCGCTGTTCGATCTAGACGACGGCCTGCTGGAGGACATCCGCCAGCGCACGGCGGGCGGCGAGAAATACCTGCCGGAAATGACAGTGCAGATACGCGACGGCGACAACGAATTGGTCGCGCTGGTGCACAAGACCCTGTACGTCAAGCGCAAACCGGAAAAGCGCTGACAAACGGCGCATAGGAAAAAAGCCGCTGAAAGCGGCTTTTTCACATCGAGTCCTGGCTGGCGCTTACTCTCCGAAACCGCAGAATACTTCGCGCA
Source organism: Chromobacterium sp. IIBBL 290-4 (assembly GCF_024207115.1). Taxonomy (NCBI): domain Bacteria; kingdom Pseudomonadati; phylum Pseudomonadota; class Betaproteobacteria; order Neisseriales; family Chromobacteriaceae; genus Chromobacterium; species Chromobacterium sp. IIBBL 290-4. Next base: position 3,119,890 of record NZ_CP100128.1, on the reverse strand, counting down.
TCATCTTCAGCACTTCCAGCGTACGGATATCGCCCACACGATAGAACACGCGGTTGGCGTCCTTGCGCGTGCGCAAAACGCCCTTGTCCCGCATAATGGCCAGATGTTGGGATATATTGCTCTGGGAAGTGCCAACCTGCTCGACAATGTCTTGCACGCTCACTTCCCGGTCCTCCAGGACCGATATGATCTTCAGGCGCAGCGGATGCGACATGGCCTTCATCGCCCGCGAGCTCTGCTCGATCTGATCATCGTTGAACAGCAATGCTTTTCTCCTAATGTAGCGTCATTTTATTGATTTGACTGCGGTACAATAGTATCGGCAAAATTAGATACTATCAAGGTTTTCTAATATTCTGAATGCGAATGCCATGAGCTCAATCACCCCTGTCTTGCTGCTGATTCTGGACGGCTTCGGCCATCGCACCGAAGGCGACGACAACGCCATCCTGCATGCCAACATGCCGATCTGGAACAATCTGCGCCAGAAGTACGCCTACGGCACCATTAATGCCTCGGAAAACTTTGTCGGACTGCCTTCCGGCCAATTCGGCAACTCCGAAGTGGGCCACCTCAACATCGGCGCCGGCCGCATCGTCCAGCAGGACATCAGCCGCATCGATTGCGATATCGAGGACGGCCTCTTCGCCCAAAATGCCACACTGCGGCAAGCCATGAGTAAAGCTCAAGACTCAGCACTGCACGTGTTTGGCCTGTTATCCGACGGGGGTGTGCACAGCCATGAGAATCACATCCACGCCTTGATCCGCGCCGCCCAGGCCGCCGGCGTGCCCAAGATTTACTTTCACGCCTTCCTCGACGGCCGCGACACGCCGCCGCGCAGCGCGGAAACCTATCTCAAGCGCCTGGACGCGGTGCTGGCCGAGTGCCCGAACGCGCGCCTGGCCTCCGTCGCCGGCCGCTACTGGGCGATGGACCGCGACAAGCGCTGGGAGCGCGTCGAGCCCGCCTACCGCCTGCTGGTGGAAGGCGAAGGCCTGTTCCACGCCGAAACCGGCCTGGAAGCGCTCAAAGCCGCCTACGCCCGCGACGAGAACGACGAATTCGTCAAGGCCACCGGCATCGGCGCGCCGGTGAAGATGCAAGACGGCGACGCGGTGATCTTCATGAACTTCCGCGCCGACCGCGCCCGCCAACTGACCACCGCGCTGACCGACCCGGCCTTCGACGGCTTCCAGGCTCGCCAGCCCAAGTTCTCCTGCTACGCCACCCTCACCTCTTACGGCGAGGCTTACTCGGCGCTGCCGGTGGCCTACGCGCCGCAGAAAATCAGCATGGGCATGGGCGAATACCTGTCGTCCCAGGGCTTGAAGCAGCTGCGCATCGCCGAAACCGAGAAGTATCCGCACGTCACTTACTTCTTCAACGGCGGCGAAGAACAGGTATATCCGGGCGAAGAGCGCATCCTGGTGCCCTCGCCCAAGGTGGCCACCTATGATCTGCAGCCGGAAATGAGCGCCGGCGAGGTGACCGACAAGATCGTCGCCGCCATCCAGTCCGGCCAATACCAGGCCATCTTCTGCAACTACGCCAACGGCGACATGGTCGGCCACAGCGGCGTATTCGACGCCGCCGTGAAAGCGGTGGAAGCGCTGGACGGCTGCATCGGCCGCTGCGTGGACGCCATGCTGGCTGCCGGCGGCGAAGTGCTGATCACCGCCGACCATGGCAACTGCGAACAGATGTACGATGGCGAGCACCACCAGCCGCATACCCAGCACACCACCAACCAGGTGCCCTTCCTGTACATCGGCCGCCAGGCCAAGGTTCAGGACGGCGGCTCGCTGCGCGACATTTCGCCGTCGCTGCTGGCCATGATGGGGCTGAAGCAGCCGGCGGAAATGACCGGCCGCTCGCTGATAGACTTCCAGTAAGCCCTGCTCTGTCCGCGGCCGTGCCGGGCGCGGCCGCGGACAGCCACATACTCGAAAGACAACCCGGAATGAAACGCTACCTGCTGCTGGCCCTGATCGCCGGCGCCGCGCAAGCGGCCAACACCGACTCCTCCACCCTGTCCGTCGCCCCTCATCAGCAAGATTTGAAAAACGTGCGCAAGGAAATCGACAGCCTGAAAAAAGACCTGGCGCAGAAGCAGACGGTGCAGAAGGAAGCGCAGAGCGCCATCAAGGAATCGGAACAGGCGATCACCCAGACGCGCCAGGCGCTGGCCACGCTGGAGCAGAAACAGAACCGATCGGAGCAGCAACTGGCCGACCTGCGCGCCCAGATCGAGAAAAGCCGCAAGAGCCTGGCCGAGGTGCGCGGCCGCGTCGGCCAGATGCTGGTGCGCCAATACAAGAACGGCCAGCACGATGCCATGAAGCTGATGCTGAACGCCAGCGACCCGAACCAGAGCGCGCGCGACCTGACCTATTACCAACATATCGCCCGCGCCGAGCAGCAACTGGTGCAGCAATTGATAGACCAGCAGAAAAAGCTGGAAACGCTGTCCGCCCAGCTGGAGCAAGAGCTGGCGCAACTGAACAGTCTATCCAACCGCAAGTCTCAGGAAAAAACCGAGCTGGAGCAGGACAAGACCCAGCAGGTCCAGCAGCTCAACAAAGTGGCCGGCGAGATCAAGCAAGGCCAGAGCAAGCTCACCCAGCTACAGGAAGACGAAAAGCGGCTGGGCAATCTGATCGCCCAGATCAATCGCGAAATCCAGCGCCGCAAAGCCGAAGCCGCCCGCAAGGCCGCCGAGGCCCGCAAGGCCAAGCTGGCAGCGGCCCGAGAAGCCGCGCGCAAGGAAAACGAACGCCGCCGCAAACTGGCGGAACAGGCCAAGAAACAAGGCAAACCGGTGCCGGAGGAAGCCAAGAAACAAGTCGTGGTCAAGGAAGAGCCGGCGCAGAAGGTGGACGACGTCGCCGACGACAGCGCGGCCGGCCGCGCCTTCGCCAGCCTGCAAGGCAAGCTGAAAATGCCGGTGGCGGGCCAGATCGCCGGCAGCTTCGGCAAGATGCGCCGCGAAGGCACCACCTGGAAAGGCATTTTTATCCGCACCGCCAACGGCCAGGCCGTCCACAGCGTAGCGGACGGCACGGTGGTTTATGCCGACGAGTTGCGCGGATTCGGCAAGGCAGTCATTATCGATCATGGCGGCAATTACATGACCGTCTACACCGGCCTGTCCGTCATCGGCAAATCGTCGGGCAGCAGCGTCAAAGCCGGCGAAACACTTGGCAACACGGGAGCACTGGACAACGGCGATGCCGGACTGTACTTTGAAATCCGACACTTGGGTCGCCCCCTCAACCCGCAAGCCTGGGCGCGGTAGACGCCCGCAATGGAGAACTTGCACAGCATGAGCAGCCAAAGAATGAAAAAGATAGCCTGGTTGGTGGCGGGAGCCATGGCCGGCGGCGTCCTGACCCTCAGCATGCAGGCGCTGGCAGACAAAGAAGCCTCGCCGCTTCCGCTGAACGAGCTGCGCACCTTCGCAGAAGTATTCAGCCTGATCAAACAAAGCTACGTCGAGCCAGTTGAAGACAAGAAGCTGATCGACGAAGCCATCAAGGGCATGCTGTCCGGCCTCGATCCGCACTCCGCCTACCTGGGACCGGAAGAGTTCAAGGACCTGCGCGAAGACAATCAGGGCGAGTTCGGCGGCCTGGGCATCGAGATCAGCTCCGAAGACGGCTTCGTCAAGGTGATCTCGCCCATCGAAGACACCCCGGCGCAAAAAGCCGGCATCAAGAGCGGCGACCTGATCATCAAGATCGACGACACCCCGGTGCGCGGCCTGTCGCTGACCGACGCGGTGAAGAAGATGCGCGGCAAGCCGGGCAGCAAGGTCACGCTGACCGTCGCCCGCAAGAACGAAGCCAAGCCGCTGGTCTTCACGCTGGCGCGCGCCGTGATCAAGACCAAGAGCGTCAAATACAAGATGCTGGAGCCCGATTACGGCTACGTGCGCATCTCCCGCTTCGCCGAGCACACGACCGAGGATATGGCCCAGGGCTTGCAGAAGCTCTACAAGGACAACAAGCAGCCGCTGAAAGGCCTGGTGCTGGACCTGCGCGACGATCCGGGCGGCCTGCTGACCAGCGCGGTCGGCGTGTCGTCCGCCTTCCTGGCCAAGGACAAGCTGGTGGTCTACACCGAAGGCCGCACGCCGGACGCCAAGATGCGCCTGACCGCCACGCCGCAGAACTACGCCATGCAGAATGGCGGGGACCCGCTGGCCACGCTGCCCGCCCAAGCGCGCAACGTGCCCATGGTGGTGCTGATCAACGGCGGCTCCGCCTCGGCCTCGGAAATCGTCGCCGGCGCGCTGCAGGATCAGAAGCGCGCGGTCCTGGTCGGCACCCAGAGCTTCGGCAAGGGCTCGGTGCAGTCGGTGCTGCCGCTGGGCAGCCTGGGCGGCATCAAGCTGACCACCGCCCGTTACTTCACGCCTAGCGGCCGCTCCATCCAGGCCAAGGGCATCACGCCGGACGTGATCGCCGAAGACGCCACGCTGACCTCCGCGGACCAGGCGCTGCGCATCCGCGAAGCGGACCTGGAAAATCACCTGGCCAATCCGAACGGGGACAACAAGCCCGCCGCCAAGCCGGCGCCCGTCCAGGCCAAGCCCGCGCCCCAGCCCGACAAGGCCAAGGAGCCGGCGAACGAGGAAAGCCAGTACGGCCCGCGCGAACCGAACCCGAAGAACGATTACCAATTGTCGCAAGCGCTGAATGTGCTGAAGGTGCAGCAAGTCCTGCAAAAACGCGGCAGCTGATCCGCGAGCGTTCCGCCACAATGCCGCCCGGCGCCAGCCCGGCGGCATTTTTATTGCCTGGCCCGCCGAAATCCGGCAAAAAGCAGCCTGCTCTTGTCAACCGCATGGGGCTGGCTGCGCTAAATTCCATGCAATCCTGTTATTCTTGTCCATCATGTTTTTCCGGTTGGAGCCCGCCGCATGCTGACACGCGAGTTCGTCCTCACTTTCCGCGAAGCCGCACCCTATATCAACGCCTACCGCGGCAAGACCTTTGTGCTGGCCATGGGCGGCGATAGCCTGCTCGACGGCGACTTTTCCAGCATGGCGCAGGACATCAACCTGCTGGTCAGCCTGGGCGTGCGCATCGTACTGGTGCACGGCATCCGCCCGCAGATCGAAACCCTGCTCAAACGCCACGGCATCGCCCGGATGTTCCATCGCGACCGCCGCGTCACCGACGCCGCCACCATGGACATCGTCAAGCAGGCGGCCGGCGCCACCCGTCATGACGTGGAGGCGCGGCTATCCATGGGCATGCCGCACTCGTCCATGCACGGCGCCCATCTGCGCGTGGCCGGCGGCAATTTCGTGACCGCCCAGCCGCTGGGCGTGCTGGACGGCGTGGACATGCAGTACACCGGCCAGGTGCGCCGCGTGGACGCCGCCGCCATCCGCCAGCGCCTGGATGGCGGCGAGCTGGTGCTGCTCACGCCGGTGGGGTATTCGCTGACCGGCGAAAGCTTCAATCTGGCGATGGAAGAGCTGGCCACCCACACCGCCATCGCGCTGAAGGCTGAGAAGCTGATCTTCGTGGTGGAGGGCCGCGGCGTGGTGGAGCGCGACGGCGAGCTGATCAGCTCCCTCACCTCCCATCAAGCCGAAGAACTGCTGGCCGCCGGCGAGCTGCAAGACGACGTGGAGACTTACCTGCCCTACTGCGTCCGCGCCACTCGCGAAGGCATTCCCCGCGCCCACTTGATCAGCCGCCACCAGGACGGCGCGCTGCTGCTGGAGCACTTCACCCGAGGCGGCAACGGCACCATGATCGCCCGCGACCCGCTGGTGCGGGTGCGCAATGCCAGCATCGAAGACGTCGGCGACATCCTGGGCCTGATCCGGCCGCTGGAAGAGCAAGGCATCCTGGTGCGCCGCAGCCGCGAGCGGCTGGAAGTGGAAATCGGCGAATATTCAGTGCTGGAGCACGACGGCAAGATTTACGGCTGCGTGGCGATGCACCCCTTCCCCGAGGCCGACACCGCCGAGCTCGCCTGCCTGGCGGTATCGCAGGAGAAACGCGATGGCGGCTTTGGCGAAATGCTGCTGCGGCATGTCGAATACCAGGCGCGCACCCAGGGCTTGCTGACGCTGTTCGTGCTCACCACCCAAACCGCGCACTGGTTCATCGAGCGCGGCTTCTGCGAGGCGGACAAGAGCTCGCTGCCGCTGTCGCGCCAACAGTTTTACAATTACCAGCGCCGCTCCAAGGTCTTTGTAAAGAAGCTGTAACAATTAACAGCCATGATGCCGCCGAGGTTGGAAGGCCGGGGGCGCTGTGCCACAATAGCCGATTGTTCCAATCAGATTTCATGCAAGGATGGATGCCATGAGCAGAACTGTAAACTGCGTCAAGCTGGGCCGCGAAGCCGAAGGCCTCGACTTCCCGCCGCTGCCGGGCGAACTGGGCAAGCGCGTATTCGAAAGCGTTTCCAAAGAAGCTTGGCAAGGCTGGCTGCGCTACCAGACCATGCTGATCAACGAAAACCGTCTCAGCCTGGCAGACGCCCGCGCTCGCCAGTATCTGGCGGCGCAGCTGGATGCCTACTTCTTCGGCCAGGGCGCCGACGCTCCGGCAGGCTACACCCCGCCGCAGAACTAATTGCCGTACCAAGCCCTCCAAGCGAGGGCTGTTTTTTTTTGCCGTCTCACGGGCGAAGCTCCCTTGCAGGGCAAGGGCGGGGATGGGGATGCACCCAAGAAGGCTGCGCAAGCCCTCTTCCCCTTGAGAAGGCCCGGCGCTGCCGGGTCCTCTGGAACGCCAACCAAGCCCCTGGGCGGCAGCCTGGCTGTATTGTTTCCGTCATCGCAAAATATTGGCTCGCACATCGTATGTCACAATCGCAAGACCTGTTGCTGAACCGAGAACTCGGACTGATAGAATTCAACCGCCGCGTGCTGGCGCAAGCGGAGGACCCCAGCCTGCCGCTGCTGGAGCGTCTGCGCTTCCTCTGCATCGTCTCCTCCAACCTGGACGAATTCTTCGAGGTCAGGGTCGCCTGGCTGCAGGACGCCGCCCACGCCACGCCTGACCGGGTGCTGGCCGATGGCGGCACGCCGGAGCAGACGCTGGCCAAGGTGGCCCGCGCCAGCCATCAGCTGGTGCGCGACCAATACGCGGCGATGAGCGAAGTGCTGTTTCCGGCCTTGCGCGAAGAGGGCATCGTCTTCCTGCGCCGCAGCGAGTGGACCGAACAACAGCAGGAATGGGTGAAGGACTATTTCTTCCGCGAGCTGATGCCCATCCTGACGCCGATCGGACTGGACCCGTCCCACCCCTTCCCCAAGGTGCTGAACAAATCGCTGAACTTCACGGTGGAGCTGGAGGGCCGCGACGCCTTCGGCCGCGCCTCAGGCACCGCCATCGTGCAAGCGCCGCGCATCTTGCCGCGCGTGATCAAGCTGCCTGCGGATGTGTGCGACGGCCGCCCGCATTGCTTCGTATTCCTGTCGTCCATCCTGCACTCGCATGTGCATGAGCTGTTCCCCGGCATGACGGTGAAGGGCTGCTATCAATTCCGCGTCACCCGCGACAGCGAGTTGTCGGTGGACGACGACGACTTCAAGAACCTGCGCACCGCGCTGCAGGGCGAATTGCGCCAACGCCAGTTCGGCGACGCAGTGCGGCTGGAAATCGCCGATACCTGCCCGCAGCATATGGAAACCTTCCTGCTGACCCAGTTCAATCTGCAGCCGCGCGACGTCTACCGCGTCAACGGCCCGGTGAACCTGGTGCGACTGATGCAGGTACCGGATCTGGTGGACCGCCCGGATCTGAAATTCTCGCAATTCACCCCCACCCTGCCGTCCAATCTGCAGAAAAAGGGCGCGCTGTTCGAAACCATACGCAAGGGCGACGTGCTGCTGCACCACCCCTACCAAAGCTTCCAGCCTGTAATCGACTTCCTCACCCACGCGGCGACCGATCCGCACGTGGTGGCGATCAAGATGACGGTGTACCGCACCGGCACCGACTCGGTGCTGATGGAATCGCTGATCGCCGCCGCCCGCGCCGGCAAGCAGGTGACCGTGGTGGTGGAACTGATGGCCCGCTTCGACGAAGAGGCCAATATCGGCTGGGCCAGCCGCCTGGAAGACGCCGGCGCCCACGTGGTGTACGGCGTGATCGGCTACAAGGTCCACGCCAAGATGCTGATGGTGGTGCGCCGCGAAGAGCATGGCCTGCGCCGCTACGTGCATCTGGGCACCGGCAATTACCACCCGCGCACCGCGCGGCTGTATACCGACTTCGGCCTGCTGACCTGCAACGAGGAAATCGCCAGCGACGTCAACGACATCTTCGTCCAGCTCACCGGCCTGGGCCGCGCCGGCAGCCTCAAGCATCTGTTCCAGAGCCCGTTCACGCTGCACAGCATGATCATGCAGTCCATCGGGCGCGAAACCGAGCACGCCTTGGCCGGCAAGCCGGCGCAGATCATCGCCAAGATGAACTCGCTGCTGGAGCCGCAAGTCATTCACGCGCTGTACCGCGCCAGCCAGGCCGGCGTGAAGATCCAGCTGATCGTCCGCGGCGTCTGCGCGCTGCGGCCTGGCGTGCCGGGCCTGTCCGATAATATTTCGGTGCGCTCCATCGTCGGCCGCTTCCTGGAACACCCGCGCGTGTTCTACTTCTACAACGATCACAAGGAAGACCTGCTGATGTCCAGCGCCGACTGGATGAGCCGCAACTTCTTCCGCCGCATCGAAACCTGCGTGCCCATCCTGGACAACAAGCTCAAGCGCCGCATCATCAAGGAAGCGCTGCGCCTGTATCTGGAAGACAACGTCAACAGCTGGGAAATGCTGCCGGACGGCAGCTACAAACGTCGCGGCGGACGCGGCAAGCCGCACTGCGCCCAGCGCGAGCTGCTGGAAAGCTACGCCGGCGTCAGCCAGAACGACGAGAAAGCGGACGCGGAATGACGGCGGGGCTGATTTTCGGCTACGCCGGCGCCCTGCTCCTGGTGCTGGCGGGACTCGCCGGCACCGTGCTGCCGGCCATTCCCGGCTTGCCGCTGCTGTTTGGCGGCCTGCTGTTGGCCGGGTGGCTGGATAACTTCCAGCATCTCGGCATGATCAGCCTGACCATACTCGCCGTGCTGGCGGCCCTGGGCCTGGTGATAGACTTTGTGGCCGGCTTATTGGGGGCGAAAGCCACCGGCGCCAGTAAGCAAGCGCTGTGGGGCGCCTTCATCGGCAGCCTGGTCGGCATGTTTTTCGGCATTGCTGGCGTCATCCTCGGCCCCTTGCTCGGCGCGGTGATAGGCGAATTCATCGCCCGCAAGGATGCCTTCCAGGCCGGCAAAGTCGGCATCGGCACCTTCCTCGGCTTCATCGCCGGCGCGGTGGCCAAGATCGCCTGCGCCTTCGCCATGCTGGCTACCGCCGCGCTGGCGCTGGTGTTCTAAAACCGCCTGGCCGCCGCCCAACTGGCGCGAATGCCGAGCTATCCGCCTGACGCAAGCCTCCCGGCCTGAGCTGGCATGGCATAGACAATGGATTTAAATGAAGAATGACGGCGGGCCTGGCGGCTCGCCGTTTTCATTGGCGCGCATGAAAATCACTGGCTCGGCCGGCATTCATTTGGCATCCAGGCCCGCGTTATCATTCATGCCAATGTGCTAACATGGTTATTATCTGCTCTGGCATGCAACTGCCCGGGGGCTACGCGCCTGCATCCGACAGCACCAATTTTCAGACGAACAGCGACAGGATGGGATATGTCAGAACGCGACAGCAAACTGCACGGCAGCTGGCGATTGCTTTCTTTTGAGCTGGAGCTGCAAGCCTCCAAGGAACGCACCCAGCCATGGGGCTCAGCCCCCAATGGTTATCTTATCTTCGGCGCAGACGGGCGCATGATGGCGCTGGTGACCGCCAAGGCGCGGGAGCCGGGAGCGGAAGATGAAAAGCTGGCGGCGCTTTTCCGCACGATGATGGCCTATACCGGACGGTATCGGATAGATGGAGATAGGTTCATCGTCGCGATTGACGCGTCCTGGAACGAAGCCTGGAACGGCACCGAGCAGGCACGCTTCTACCAGCTGGATGGCGACGCGCTACATGTTTTCACCGACTGGATGCCCAATCCTCTGGCGGCTGGCAATGCAATGGGAAGAGGCGTTCTTGGATTTACGCGGGAGTAGACCGTTACTCAAGCTGCTTCATAGCAATTGACGACCACATTTGAATGGCTCTCTGCATTGAGAACGCCCCTTGCCGAAGCCGATAATGAGCCAAAATCATGTTGTTAAACATCCCAACGCTCCAAACCGATAGGCTGATGCTGATTCCCCCGACAGCCAGCCATCTTCATCGCTGGCTTGAAATTTATAGCAATCCTGAAGTGATGCGCCATGTTGGCGAGGCTTTGTTGCATAAATAGGCTTCGGCATGCAAAGCCCCTTTCCCCGGACGGATTTATGGCATGCGCACCGTCATCGGCGTCCCGAGCCGCGTGAAGCGGTTCAAGATCGCCGCTCGCACTTGGAGCTCTGCGACTTGACGGTCGAAGTCCCTTGCCATTACCCGCTCGCCCAGCAGCTTGAAACAGCGCATCTTGGTTTCCACCAGGCTGCGGCGATGGTAACCGCTCCATTTCCTCCAGATCGCTCGACCCAGGAGCCGGGTAGCACGCAGTATCTCGTTTCGGACATGGGCGCCCAACCGATTTTCCTTCCACGGCTTGGCATTCTTTCGGGTAGGAATCACCGCCTCGGCTTTTCGCTTGGCAATCGCTTCATGGCAGCCTTTGGTGTCGTAGGCACCATCGCCACTTACTGCAGCAATCCTTTCCCCCGCGGAAATCTGGTCCAGCAACTCCGGCAACATTGGCGCATCGCCCACCGCGTTGTCGGTCACTTCAATCGCCCGGATTTCCAGCGTCTGCGCATCAATGCCCAAATGCACCTTGCGCCACTGACGGCGGTACTCCGCGCCGTGTTTCTTCGTTTTCCATTCGCCTTCACCCAGCATCTTGATGCCGGTGCTGTCGATCAACAGGTGCAGCCCGGTCGTGGTTGGACGGCAAGGAGTGGCCACCTGCAAATGCTTTTGCCGCCGGCACACGGTGCTGTAGTCCGGCGTCAGCCAGTCCAGCCCCGCCAGTTTGAGCAGGCTTTGCACCATACCCACGGCCTGTCGGAGCGCAAGATTGAACAGGCATTTGATCGTCAGGCAGAACTGAATGGCGGCATCGCTGAAAGTCGGTGTCCGTCCACGTTTGCCGACTGCAGAGCCATGCCAGCGCATGTCACGGTCCAACCAGATCATCAGCGACCCACGCGCCTTGAGCGCAGCATTGTAGGTCTTCCAGTTGGTGGTCTTGTACTTGGGCGGGGCGGGCTTGCTCATGCCGTCATTCTACCCCGCCTGCTGGGAGGGTGATTTGTGCAACAAAGCCCGAAAAAACTGGGCATGCAACTGGATATAAACTTGTCCGTGCCAGACGACCAAGTTTGGTTTCTTGCCAATCCGCACTCTCGGCATAACGCACAGGATGCAGCGGACAACTCTCCTCCATCAGGCTGACTGACAGATTCCCCTCCCCCCGCCCCTCTTCTGCTAAAGAGGCAGGGCGTATGTGACTGACGCTTCAACAGGACGAAGTCAAAGTAGGCGCGCTGGGATGCCGCATGAAGTGTATCAGCAAGACTCTCTTCTCCTTGGCTAGAGGCTCGGCGATTACCCATCTGCCACTTGGATGCCGGCTCAGGAGTGAAGTATCCATGCCATCAACCTTGTATCTTGCAATTGGCGATGGTTCGCTTGGCCTTTATTTTCCAGGCCAGATTTTGGCCGTTTGCTCTACAGTAATAAGCAATAGTCTCCTGAACTGGCCGTTCTGCTCATGCCGTCTAGCGCATGCAGATGCGATTGCGTGGTACAAAATGAAAATAGCATTAACAGTAATGGCGCTTGTTGGCATGATGTTTACTGGCGCTGCCTCCGCCAACTCATTTGTGGTGGGCGTTGAAGAAATTGACTATTACCCGCTGCATAGCTACGCCAATGGAAAATTTTCCGGATATGGCAGGGAGTTGCTTGATGCATTTGCCAAGCAATACGGCCATTCCTTTACTTATACACCTTTTCCAGTTTCAAGATTATTCCATACCTTCCTGAACGAAAACTCGATTGACTTCAAATATCCAGACAATCCAAATTGGCAAGCCGATCTGAAAAAAGGCAAATCCATCTTTTACAGCGATCCCGTCATCAATGTCAGTGAAGGATTACTGGTGAAGCCAGAAAAGGTCGAGCAATTATCAGAGACATCCCTGCAGACAATCGTGACCATGCGAGGCTTTACGCCTTGGCCCATTGATCAGACCATGCGGAAAAAGATCAATAATGGAACCATTCGAGTCTACCAAGAGGATTCATTCAACAAAGTGATCTCCTTGGGGATGACTGGTCACTACGACGCCGTCTATGCCAGCCCAATCGTGATCAATTACTACCTTGACGTGATCATTCACCAGCCAGGCGCATTAGTTTTTGATAAAAAACTGCCCTTTGAAAGCAATGACTTTTCCCTCTCCAGCATCAGGCAGGGAGAGGTGATCAAACAATTCAATGAATTTCTGGAAAAGAACCAGCCCTTGGTGATGGAGCTCAAGAAAAAATACCGGTTAACTGACAAGACGGCTCAGTGAAAGCGCGTAACGCGGCTTGGCCGCAGGGCCATACCCGCGCTCCATGAGCCATGATCGCGGTTTGATAGTCCCAAATTGTGCACACCTGATGGTTTTCCTGTGCTTTGTCCGCCAATCGCTTTGCCTGCGGGCATGCCCTTGGCCAACGCGCGCTACGCGCTTGAACTTCAGTAAACTTATATCTATCAATGGATAGCAGTCGCTATGGCTGCAAATCGGAGAAAGCCAAGATGATAAGCGCCATCAAACCCGGTCCCAAACCGAAAAAAGAAGATGGAACCGATGATCGCCGTCGGCACGTAGACCCGCCAACCGCGCCAAAGCACCCGACACTACCGATCCACGACCCAAAGAAGAAGTAACTAAGTACTCCGCGTCTGCATAGTAGTAGGAACAATAGAGATCAGAATGAAATAGCCCTCCCAAGATGGGAAGGCTTTTTTGATGAGCGCTCGCTTCTTTCTCGCCTGAAAAATGCCGAAACACTGCGAACTCCCCGACCCTGAGGACAGGGTGCAAGTTGCTCCGTTTATTTTCATCTTTGCCAGTAATGAACGAGTGGAGCCTCCCACTCCCGCCAGGGGAGAGCGGGCCGCTTAGCGTCCCTGGCGAAACAAAGCCAGGCTGTGCTGCAGACGGGTGGCGGCGATGGGGCCGCCGCTGCTTGCGCCGCCAGGCGCGGCAAAGCAGGCGACTGCGCCTTCCACTTGCAGCGCCACTCCCTGGCCGGGCTGGGGACAGCGGTGACCGGGAACGCGGGCGGCCAACAGGCTGCCGTCTTCCAGCGCCAGCCGCACGCTGGCGTCGTGGCCGCTGAAGCTGACGTCCAGCACCCGCGCCTGCGGCGCATGGTCGGGCGATGCCGGCAGCAGGCGGATCTGCTCCGGCCGCAGCAGCACGTTGACTTCGCCCTGCGGCATGCCGTCCAGCAGCGGCAGCCGTCCTAGCGCGCATTGGGCTTCGCCGCCCTGGGCGCGGCCGGGCAGCAGCACAGCGTCGCCGACGAAGTCGGCCAACTCCGGACTGGCCGGGCGCTGGTACAGCGTTTGCGGCGCGGCCACTTGCAGCAGCTTGCCTTGCCACAGCACCGCCACCTGGCGGCCCATGGTCAACGCTTCGGCCTGGTCGTGCGTCACCATCAGCGCCGTGGTGCCGCTGGCTGAGAGCGCGTCGGCCACCGCCTGGCGGGTCTCGGCGCGCAAGGCGGCGTCCAGCGCCGAGAACGGCTCGTCCAGCAGCACCAACGCCGGCTTGGGCGCCAGCGCCCGGGCCAGCGCCACGCGTTGCTGCTGGCCGCCGGACAATTGCTGCGGCGCGCGATCGGCAAAGTCAGCCGGCAGGCCCACCATATCCAGCAGCTCCGCTACGCGGCGGCGCGCGCGGCGTTCGGCCCGCGGCAGGCCGAACACGATATTGTCGGCCACCGACAAATGCGGAAACAGCGCGCCTTCTTGCGGCACATAGCCGATCTGGCGTTTCTCCGGCGGCAGATGGACTTGCGGACTGCTCACCAACTGGCAGCCAATGCGGATGCTGCCTTCGTCGCAGCGCTCGAAGCCGCACAACAACCGCAGCAGCGTGGTCTTGCCGCTGCCGGACGGCCCCAGCAAAGCCAGCAGAGAGCCCTGCTCCACGGTCAGGGTGATGTCATCCAGCACCCGATGCTCGCCGAAGCGCTTGCCCAGCTTTTCGATTTTCAGTTCCGACATGGCGGTGTTTCCGGTTGTTGTTTCCAAGCTTGCGCCTGGCCGTCCAATACCGCGCCGCGCCCCAGGCAGGACATCAGCAGCCAGGTGGCGAACAGCGACAGCGCGATCAGAATGGCGGCGTAGGGCGCGGCGGCGGCGAAGGCCAGCGCGGCGGTGTCGGCCCACACCTGGGTGGCCAGCGTTTCGGTGCCGATGGGCGAAAGCAGCAGCGTGGCGGTCAGTTCGGTGATCACCGAGACGAACACCAGGCTGGCGGCTGCGCCCAGGCCTGGCGCGGCCAGCGGCAGCACCACCCGCCACAGCGCCTGCCACCAGTTGAGCCCCAGAGAGCGCGCCAGTTCCTCCAGCCGGCTTTCCGCCTGCATCAAGGCGCTCCGCACGCTGACCAGCGCCAGCGGCAAGAACATGATGGCGTAAGCCAGCGCCAGCATGGCCGCGCTCTGGTACAGCGGCTTCAGCCACTGGATGGCCAGATTGACCAAGGCCAACGCGATCACGATGCCGGGCACGCCCTGCGCCAGGTAGACCACGCGTTCCAGCAGATGCGCCAGCCGGCCCGGATGGCGGGCCAACAGATAGCCCAGCGGCAGCGCCAGCACGGTGGTCAGCGCGGCGGCCGACAGACCGAGTCCGAGCGAAGTGGCGGTGGCGGACAGCAAGAGCTGCGGCGACACTTCGGCCGGCGTCACCGCGTCGGCGCCGGGCTGCAGGGTCCAGTACAGAATGGTGGCGATGGGCGCCAGCAGCGTGACCGAGCCTTGCAACGCCAGCCACAGCAATGCCGGCCAGCGCTTCCAGCCCAGCTCCAGCCGGCCGGCGGCGCGCCGCGCGCCGCGATCCAAACGCTGATAACGGCCCTGCCCTCGCACCCGCAGCTCGGCCAGCAGAATCAGCACCCCGGCCGCCATCAGCACGCTGGCCAGCAGCGAAGCGCCGGCGCTGTCGAAGCTGGCGCGGTATTCGGCGTAGATTTCGGTGGTGAAAGTATGGAAATGCAGCAGCATGAAGGCGCCGAACTCCGACAGCGTGGACAGCGCCACCAGCAGCATGCCGCCCAGCAGCGCCGGCTTCAGCTGCGGCAGCGTCACGCGGCGGAAACAGGCCCAGGCGGACAGGCCCAGCGAGCGGGCGGTTTCTTCCAGCGCCGGATCCATATTGCGCAGCACCGCCGACACCGGCAGATAGACCAGCGGCGTGTAGGCGGTGGTCAGCACCAGCCAGGCGCCCCAGAAGCCCTGCAGATCCGGGCTCAGCGACACCCAGGCGAAGCTAGTGATGAAGGGCGGAATGGCCAGCGGGGCCACGCACAGCAGCGCCCACAGCCGATGGCCCGGCAAGCGGGTGCGCTCCACCAGCCAGGCGGAGGCGGTGCCGGCGACCGCGCAGCTGAAGGTACTGGCCAGCACGATCAGCGCGGTATTGCCGGCCAGCCGCGCGACGATGGGGCGAAACAGCAACTCGGCGGCATCGTCGCCGCCGACGCTGGCCGCCTGCCACAGCGTGAAGCCAAGCGGCAGCAGCACCAACAGCGCCACCAAGGCGGCGCTGACGGTGAGGCCGAGCGGACGTCGGCCTGTGCCGCCCGTCAGGCGCAAGGCGATGTTCATCCTGAAAACCTCATTCTAAAAACCTCGTTCGCCGCAAAACCGCCAAAGGCGCGGCAAATGCAGCCGCCAGCGCCCATCGATTTGCCGATGCGCGCCGCGCGTCCCCATCTTTCCGCGCCCTTGAGCGGCTTTAGCGGCCGATGCGTATTACAGCAAGCCCGCCTGACGCAGCAGCTTGGCCGACTGGCTGTCATCGCCCAGTTTCTGCATGTCCAGCGGCGGCGGGTTCAATTGACCGAAGGGCTTCAGCTGCGGCGCCGGGGCCACGCTAGGCAGCAGCGGGTACTCGAAGGTGATGTTGCTCTTGGCGATCAGCTGCTGGGCGCGCGGGCTCACCAGATAGGCCAGGAACTTCTGCGCCGCTTCGGAGTTGTGCGCGCTCTTCAGGATGCCGGCGCCGGACACATTGATCAGCGCGCCCACGTCGGCGTTGCCGAAGTGGTACAGCTGGCTGTGCATGCCCTTGCTGCCCAGTTCCACCTGCAGGCGGGTCCAGTAGTAGTTGTTGATGATGCCGACAGCCACGCCGCCGCGATTCACGCCGGCCACCACGCCTTCGTTGTCGTCAAAGGTCCGGGCGTTGTCGCGCAAGCCCTTCAACCAGGCCAGCGCGGCCTGGTCGCCCTTCAGCGCGCGCACCGCGCTGACCAGCGGCAGGAAGTCGCCGTCGGACGGGGCGATGGCCAGCTTGCCCTTCCATTGCGGCTTGGCCAGGTCCATCAGCGAGGCCGGCATCGCCATGCCGGCGGCCAGCTTGTTGTTGAACACCAGCACGTTTTCGCGCGCCATCACGCCCACCCATTCGCCCTGCGGCGAGCTGTAGCGCGCCGGGATGGGCGATAAGGTGGCGGCCGGCAGCTTGGCCAGCAGCTGCTTGCCTTCCAGCAGCATCAGCTCAGGCGAGTTGGAGGCGAAATAGATATCGGCCGGCGAGGCCTTGCCCTCGGCCAGCAGCTGGGCGGACAGCTCCGGGCCCTCGCCGGAACGGATCTTCACGCCGATGCCGCTCATTTTTTCGAAGTCCTCGGTCAAGAGCTTGACCGTTTGCGGGTGCTGGGCGTTGTACAGCACCAGGCTGGCGGCGAGGGAGAACTGGCTGGCGGCCAGCAAGCCGCCGGCGATCAGGGCGGCGAGCAGTTTATTCGTTTTCATTGGTCTTTCCTTTGCAGGCGAGAAATCACAAGCCGGCGAACAGCGCTTCGCCGATATAGCCGCCGGGACGCGCGCCTGGCGGGCAAGCGAAAATGGCGCTGGCCACATGGGTGGTGTACTGGTTCATCATGTCCATGGCCGCCAGCTTCTTGTTGATGCGGATGAAGCCGCTGCGCGGGTCGCGCTGGTAGGCCAGGAAGAACAGGCCGGCATCGTATTCGATGCCTTGGTGCCAGGGCGGCCAGCGCTCGGCGACAAAGTTCGCGCCGTCGTCGTAGGAGTAAGCCCGGCGCAGAATGCGCGAACCGTCGTTCTCCTGCGGCGAAGCCACGCGGGAATGAGCGCTGTCCGGAATCAGCGGATTGCCTTCCTTGTCCACCGCATCCAGCTTCATCGGTTCGAACTCATGCTTCTGGCCCAAGGGCGCGCCGTTGTCCTTGTAGCGGCCCACCACTTCCTGCTGGAAGCCCAGCTCGGTCTTGTCCCAGTGTTCCAGCGCGATGCGGATGCGGCGCGCCACCAGGTAGCTGCCGCCCTTCATCCAGCCGCCCTCGTCGCCAACCCAGACAAACTGGTTCATCAGCGCCGGATCTTTGGTGGACGGGTTGTTGGTGCCGTCCTTGAAGCCCATCAGATTGCGCGGCGTGCCGCCGCCGGGCGCGCCGCTGGCGAAGCCGGTTTGCACCCAACGCACGTTGGCGATGCCGTCGGCCAGCGTCGCCAGCATGCGCACCACGTGGAAAGCCACTTGCGGATCGTCGGCGCAAGCCTGCACGGACAGATCGCCGCCGCTGCGTTCCGGCACCAGCTGGTCTCCGTTGAACTTGGGCAAATCCACCAGCGCCTCCGGACGGCGCGAGGCCAGGCCATAGCGGTCCACGCCGTTCTTGGCGAACAGGCCGGGACCGAAACCGAAGGTGATCGTCAGTCGTCCGGTGGCCAGGCCGACGGCCTCGCCGGAATCCAGCGGCGCCTTGTCGCGCTGGCCGCTCAGGTCGCGCGCCGGCAAGCCGCGCGTCATCCGCGCCGCCGCGTCGGTCCAGACTTTCAACAGCGCGATCAAATCTTCGCGCTTGGCGGTATCCGCCATATCGAAAGCCGCGAAATAGCTGTTTTGCTGCTGCGGCGTGAGGATGCCGCCCTGATGCGCGCCGTAGAACGGCTCCAGATCCTTGGGCTGTTGAGGCTTGGCTGTCTTGGCCAGCGCAGCGGCCGCGGCCATGCCGCTGGCGCCGCTTAGCCAGCCCGCCAGGGCCAGCGCGCCGCCGCCGAACAGAAAGCCGCGGCGAGACGCTTGCTGCGGTGCTTTGCTATCGCTCATTTCGCCAATACCAAATTGTTGTTGTCGTCGGTGACGTAGTAGAAGCCGTCGCCCTGCGGCGTGATGGCGATGCCGAACAAGTCGCCGCTGCCCGGCGGCGTCTGCGCCTTGTTGGCGTCTATCCAGCGCGCCGCCAGTTGCTCGCCAGTGGCCGGATCGATCTCCACCACCTTGCCGTTGGAGCCGTTGGTGGCCAGCAAATGGCCTTGCGGCGTGGAGGTCAGCGCCAGCGGACGCAGCAGCAGGCCGTCGTGGGTCAGCGTGCGGCCGATGCCGGCGCTGGTGTCGCGGCTGGCGGCATCCCAGATTTCGCTGATGCGGTTGCCCAGCGCATCGGATACGTAGAGTTTGTCGTCCTTGCCGTAGACCAGGCCGGTGGGGCCGATCAGGAACACACTCTTGTCCGCCTGCTCGCCAAAGCCGCTGGCCACCACGGTGCGCTTCAGCACCTTGGGCGGCTGGCCGGCCGGCACTTCGATATCCAGCCGCAGCACGGTGGCCAGATTGACCACTGGCGGCGTGCCCTTGGCGCTGCCGACCCCGAAACCGGCATTGCTGACAAACAGCGTGACCTTGTCGCCGTTGTCGATGACGGCCATATTGCCCCACGGGTCATTGATGTCCGGCCCGGACCACACATCCACCAGCTTGCCGTTGGTATCCAGCACCATCAGGCAGCCTGCGCCCTTGGTATCGGTCATGCCGTCGTTGCTGGGCGTGCTGCCGACAATCACCCAGCCGCTTTTCAGCACCGTCATGGCGGTGGACAGGCCCACGCCGCCGGGGCACTGCTCCAGTGTGCGCGGAATCTGCGCGAACAGCGTCATCTCCTTGCTGTCGGGGCGGTAGTTGACGATGGTGCTGCCCAAGCCTTGCAGATTGGCGGCGTTGTTGAAGTTGTCCACCAGCACGTCGCCGGCTTTCAGCTTGCCGGCGGTGATAGGAGAAACCGCGATGGCGTACGGGTTCTGGTCGCCATTGTCCGGCACCGTATTGGTCAGCACCATGTGTTTTTTGATGCCGGCGAGGAAGGTGTCGCCGGCATGGGCGGCGCCGCTCAGCGCCAGCAGCGTGGTCACGGCGGCGGCAAGGGCGCGCGGCGAGAATGTCGCTTTCATTGCGTCTGTCTCCGGAAAAGGAGAATGCGAACGGTAACAAGAATAATTACCAGAATAGTTCGCATTACTCCTTTCATGGCAGGTTTATTTAGAAGGTGATGGTGGTCTTCAAACCCACCACCCAGCTATTCGGAATCTTCTGGGTGCTGGTGTAATCGCTGGGTGTAGCCGAGGCGCCGGCGCCGACATTGCGCACATACTGCAAGTCCGCCTGCCACTGCCACCACGGCGTCAACTGATATTGGTAGGTCGCTTCGATTTGCGTCTCGTCGCCGCGCGCCGGATACAGCGGATTGCCATTGGCGATGCCGTTGTCCAAATCGTTGCCGGCTTGATGATTGCCCACCTTGACGTAGCCAACGGCCAGGCCGGCGATGTCGTTGTCGCGGCCGGCGAACGGAGCGGTCAGCGTGATGCCGGCATTGGCTGAGAAACTCACCAGATTGCGGTCGCCCGGCGCGGCCATGGCGCGGGCGAACACATTCAGCGTCTTAGAGCTGTCTTCCGCCGGACGCCATACGGTCTGGTCCGCCACCGCGTAGATGCTGTAGTTGCCTTCATGCATCTGCGGGCCGGCCAAATTGAGCGCCAAGGGCTGGCCGTTGACATCCCAGCGGGTGTCGGGGGTTTTCTGATTCAAATACCAGAATCCGACCTTGTAAGTGCCCGGCAAACCGCCGACGCCGTTCAGCGGACGCGGCGTTTCCAGCGCGCCGTTGGACGGCAGGTTGCGGCCGTATTGCAGTTCGCCGATGAACAAGGTGCCGCCGTGGCGGCTGAAGGTGGTGCCGTACTTGTTCAGTTGCTGGGGATCGCTGGGATTCTGCGAGACATCGCGCGTCGGATCGCCGGCAAAAGCGCCGCCGAGCACCGTGATGTTGTCGCCGATCTTGCCGCGCAAACGCGCGCCCAGGCCGGAAAGCGGATAGGCCGGACCGCCGGCGGGCATATCGGCGGACGGCACCGCCGCCCAGCCGAACATGGTGCCCATGAACAGGCTGCCGTACTGCGACACCATGAATTCCTGGTCCAGGCTTTGCTGGCCGAGCTTGAGATCCAGCCGCTCGCCGTTCAGCTGCTGTTGGAACCAGGCTTCCCACAGCCGGGAGGCGCGGTCGGCTTCGATGCCGCTGGCGGTCTGGATGCTGCCGACGTACTGGCCACTGAACGGCTTGCCGTGGATGTCCAGCACGCTGACGTTGAAGCTGCCGCCATCCCACCAGCCGGCGCGCTGGGTGTCCAGGCCCAGCGTCAACGTGGCGAGGCCCTGGTATTGGCCGCCGTATTGCAGGCCGCCGCTGACATTGCGCAGGTATTCGCTGCTCTCGGTCAGGCCTACGGTAATGCCTTGGCGGCCCAGAGCGGAACGCAGGCCGCCCATATCGCCCAGCAGGGTCGAGCGATTCCACCACCCGGTCCATTGCGAATCCGGTTTGGCCTTGATGGCTTGATCGACCTCCGGCACATCGGCCGGATTGATGTCGTTGCCGGCGCTTTGCTCGGCGCGCGCCATGCCGGCCAGCAGCAGGCCGGAGGCGATGGCGCAGCTCAGCAGCCTGCGCGCATGCGGGGGTAGGCTTCGTTTCACAGTATCGCGTCTCCCATTGAAGATTCCATTGCTTCCCATTCGTGCCTATCGTTTTTCTTTCGCCCGGCTCCGCGCAGATGGCGACGCGCCGCGGACAGGCGCAGATAGTTTCAGTATAGAAAAACGAAAATCATTCTCAATGGTTGACACGAATGAAACTCAATTAGCAAATCAGCCCGCATGGATTCATGAATTTATATGAAGCGCCCTCCTCGCTCGCGTCCGGGCCCCCAAGCCTTCGGCGCCCTCGCCTTTGCTAAGCGCCGCTCCCCGCAGGCATAATGGCGCATGCCTATCTCAGCCGACGCCCCTGGCCTCAGGCCGCCGGCCGTCCGCTTGTGATAAAATAAGGCGAATCGAATATAAAACAGGGACTTAGCAAAAATTCAGGACAGGCAGCCGGCGCGCCCGACGCAGCCACCGATGATAAATCGCTGATTCCACAGTCTTCTTTCATTGAACGCCCATCGCCCGCCCTCTCCCCGATTCGCGGCTGTGTCTCGCCAGAGGGCGCGACGGGCTTGATCCACTCCATCCGAGGTACATACTTTGGCCCAATACGTGATGTCGATGCTCCGCGTGAGCAAGATCGTCCCGCCCAAGCGGCAAATCATCAAGGACATCTCCCTCAGCTTCTTCCCCGGCGCCAAGATCGGCCTCTTGGGCCTGAACGGCGCGGGCAAATCCACCGTGCTGCGCATCATGGCCAACGTGGACAAGGAATACGACGGCGAAGTGCAGCACCTGGCCGGCGTCAAGATCGGCTATCTGGAGCAAGAGCCCAAGCTGGACAACGACAAGACCGTGCGCGAGGAAGTGGAAAGCGGCATGGGCGACGTGATGGGCGCGCAGAAACGCCTGGAAGAGGTGTACGCCGCCTACGCCGAGCCGGACGCCGACTTCGACGCGCTGGCCGAAGAGCAAGCCAAGCTGGAAGCCATCATCTCCGCCGGCGCCGGCGACAACGTCGCGCTGCAACTGGAGCTGGCGGCCGACGCGCTGCGCCTGCCGCCGTGGGACGCCAAGATCGGCCCGCTGTCCGGCGGCGAGAAGCGCCGCGTGGCGCTGTGCAAGCTGCTGCTGTCCAAGCCCGACATGCTGCTCTTGGACGAGCCGACCAACCACCTGGACGCCGAGTCCGTGGAATGGCTGGAACAGTTCCTGGTGCGCTTCCCCGGCACCGTGGTGGCCGTCACCCACGACCGCTACTTCCTCGACAACGCCGCCGAATGGATTCTGGAGCTGGACCGCGGCGAAGGCATCCCGTGGAAGGGCAACTACTCGTCCTGGCTGGAACAGAAGGAAGAGCGCCTGGCGCAGGAAGCCAAGAGCGAAGGCGCCCGCATGAAGGCGATGAAGCAGGAGCTGGAATGGGTGCGCCAAAACCCGAAGGGCCGCCAGGCCAAGTCCAAGGCGCGTATCGCCCGCTTTGAAGAACTGTCCAGCTACGAAACCCAGAAGCGCAACGAAACCCAGGAAATCTTCATCCCGGTGGCCGAGCGCCTGGGCAATGAAGTGATCGAGTTCGACGGCGTGTCCAAGGGCTTCGGCGACCGCCTGCTGATCGACAACCTGTCGTTCAAGGCCCCGCCGGGCGCCATCGTCGGCATCATCGGCCCCAACGGCGCCGGTAAATCAACGCTGTTCAAGATGATAGCCGGCAAGGAACAGCCGGACAGCGGCGCGGTGAAGATCGGCCAGACCGTGCAGATGGCCTTCGTCGAGCAAAGCCGCGAAGGCCTGGACGGCGACAAGACCGTGTTCGAGGACGTGGCCGCCGGCGCCGACATCCTGACCGTCGGCCGCTTCGAGATGTCCAGCCGCGCCTACCTGGGCCGCTTCAACTTCAAGGGCGCCGACCAGCAGAAGAAAGTGGGCATGCTGTCCGGCGGCGAACGCGGCCGCCTGCACCTGGCCAAGACCCTGCTCAAGGGCGGCAACGTGCTGCTGCTTGACGAACCGTCCAACGACCTCGACGTGGAAACGCTGCGCGCGCTGGAAGACGCGCTGCTGGAATACGCCGGCACCGTGTTCGTGATCTCCCACGACCGCTGGTTCCTGGACCGCATCGCCACCCACATTCTGGCGGCGGAAGGCGAATCGCAATGGACCTTCTTCGACGGCAACTATCAGGAATACGAAGCCGACAAGAAGAAGCGCCTGGGCGAGGAAGGCGCCAAGCCCAAGCGCATCCGCTACAAGCCGATCAGCCGCTGATCAGCCCCATGAATCAGCCCCCGCTCGCGGGGGCTTTTTCTTGTCCTCAACCAAGCCAGGCGCCAGTTCACCCTCAATCCAGATAATGCGACATGATGCGCGCGGTCTCGCCGCTGCTCCTCAACGACTGGAAGGCTTCTTCCAGACTTTTGGCCACCGCTTGCGGCATCCGCTTGCTGCAGGCGAAATACACCGATGTTTCCTGCAGTCGCAACTCTTCGCGTATCGGCACCGCGCTGCTGCCCTGCTTTTTCACCAGATAGCGCGCCACCGGCCCATGCACGGCCCAGGCATCCGCCACCCCCAGGCTCAATTCTCGATAAGCGTCCTCGGTGGTGGGCAGCTCGGAAAACGCCACATTGTGCAGCCGCAGCCACTCCGCCATCGAGGAGCCCAATAGCGTCACGATCCTCAGCCCTTTCAAATCGTTCAAACCGCGCAGATGCCCTGGCCGGGTTTTAATCACGAACAAGGATTGCTGGCTGTTATCGATCATGCCGACCCAGCGATACTGCTCTTCCCGCTTGGCGGAACGCGTCAGCGGCATCAGGCAGCTGAGCGGTTCGTTCATCACCTGCATCTGCGCCCTCTTCCACGGCAGATCGACAACCTGCCCGCGCAAACCGGCCCGGCTCAAGGCCGCCATGGCCAGATCTACGGCAATCCCCCGCGGCGGCTTTCCATCCTCCTTGGTGACAAAAGGAGGGTAATCCAGCGTATACAAATCAACCGTCAGAACAGGCGCCTCCGCCCACGCCGCGCCGCTGAGCAGCCATCCGCACGCCAACCAAAACCGCCTCATCATCACCCCACCCCGCCCATGCCATCTTAGAGATGTTAAAATCGAGCGCATGCACTTCCGCTCTCTGATTATTTGTAGCAGCTTATTGCTGGCAGCCTGCGCGACGCCTCCCGCGGCGGACGCGCCTGCGCCTGCCGGCTTCTATCGCGTACAGGCCGGCGACACGCTATACCGCATCGCGCGCAAGTACAAGCAAAGCGTGGCCAGCCTGTCCCGCTGGAACCAGCTGGCTGATGCCTCCAATATCCAGAAGGGGCAGCTGCTGCGGGTACAGCCGCCGTCTCAAACGGCGAAGCCGCAAGCCGGCAAACCGGCCGCGACGCCCGCCAAACCGGCAGAAAGCAAACCCGCTCCGCCGCCAGCCAAGCTCGACATCAAGCTGCAGTGGCCGGCCGATGGCGCGCTGATCGCCAAATTCGACGGCAACCGCAACAAGGGGCTGGACATCGCCGGCAAGGAAGGCGACCCGGTGCGGGCGGCCGCCTCAGGCAAGGTGGTTTACGCGGGCAAGGGCATACGCGCCTACGGCAACCTGATCATCGTCAAACACAATGACAGCACCCTGACCGTCTACGCCCACAATCAGAAGCTGCTGGCGCAGGAAGGCCAGCAGGTCAGCGCCGGGCAGCAGATCGCCGCCATGGGCGACAGCGGCGCGGACCGGGTCAAGCTGCACTTCGAGCTGCGGCTGGGCACCCGCGTGGTCGATCCGGCGGCCTATCTGCCGGCGCGCTAGGCCTGGTCTGGCCTTGCCTGCGGGCAAGGCATCGCCTAAGCTCGGCCCACGCCTTTTGCTCAAATGCATAATCAAAACATGAAACGCTTTTTGCCCATCTCGCTCAGCCTGCTGTTGGCAGCCTGCGCCGCTCCGCTCGCGCCCATCGCGTCCGCGCCTCAAGAAACCGTGCCGCCCATCGCCTCAGCGCCAGAGCCCATGCTTCCCGCGCCCGCCTCGCCGCAGCCTGCCGTCAGCGCGCCTCAGCCCGTTCCGCCGCCGCCAAGCAAGGCCGCGCCGCCCATGGGCCGGCAAGTCATCGCCCGCGCGGTGCCGGCCAAAGCGCATGACAGGCAAGGATGGATCAACGACATCGACAGCGCCTTCCGTCATTTGCAGATCCCGGCCACGGCCGAATACTCCTGCGCGCTGGCCGCCGTCATCGAGCAGGAGTCCAGCTGGCAAGGCGACCCGGTGGTGCCGGGGCTGGACAAGATCGTCTGGGGAAAAATCGAAGAGAAGGCCCACCGCTATCTGGTGCCGCTGACGGTGGTGAAGACCGCCCTGCTGAAGACCTCGCCCAATGGCCAGAGCTACAAGACCCGCATCGACAATTTGCGCACCGAACGGGAGATGAATCTGTTGTACGAGGACATGGCCAAGGAAGCGCGCAAGATGGGCCTGCCCTTCGAGATGAAAAACCCCATCCGCACCGGCGGACCGATGCAAGTCAGCGTGGAGTTCGCCGAGGGCCATGCCCGCGTCTGGCCCTACCCCTACCCGGTGCAAGGCAGCATTCGCCATGAGGTGTTCAGCCGCCGCGGCGGCGTCTACTTCGGCGCGGCCATCCTGTTGCAATATCCCGCGCCGTATCAGGACATGAAATACCGCTTCGCCGACTTCAACGCCGGCCGCTACAGCAGCCGCAACGCCGCCT
Source organism: Chromobacterium sp. IIBBL 290-4 (assembly GCF_024207115.1). Taxonomy (NCBI): domain Bacteria; kingdom Pseudomonadati; phylum Pseudomonadota; class Betaproteobacteria; order Neisseriales; family Chromobacteriaceae; genus Chromobacterium; species Chromobacterium sp. IIBBL 290-4. Next base: position 3,094,067 of record NZ_CP100128.1, on the reverse strand, counting down.
TCCAGGCCGCGCTGGCGCGTTTGAGCGGCCACAAGCTGGCGCTGGACGGCGACCTGTTGAACTACCAGGGCGGACAGACCGCCGGCAGCCAGCGCGCCGCGCTGGCCATCGCCTCTAAAATCGGCATGAGCGCGGCCGACATCCAGCGCGATCTGAAGCTGGAAAAGAACAGCGCCTTCGGCCAAAGCGAACTCTATCGCAAAGTCTTCGCCGCCGCCGACCGGCAGGCCGGACACGCATTGCCTCGCGTGGAAATGCCGCGCATCGATCTGAAAAGCCCCAAGATCACCCGCAAGCTGACCACCGCCTGGTTCGCCGACCGCGTGGATGGCCGCTATCAGCGCTGCATGGCAGCGCAAGGCGCCGCGTCTTGATGCCATCGGTCTGATTTGAGCTTATAATCCGCGACAGCGAACGGCCGGTCTCCCCGGCCGTCATCGCATTCAAAACAGCGGATCCTCCGCAATAAAATCAGGTATTTGCACATGCGCTCCACTTTTTCTTTTTTCCGCGGCTCGCTGCTGTTCAGCGCCGCGGCGCTAGCCATGGTCGGCTGGTATGGCTATGGGCAGGGCGGCGCGGAAGCCGCCAGCGCGGCCTTGCTGACCACCTTGGTGCTGGCAGTGCTGGAGACCAGCGTCTCCTTCGACAACGCCGTCGTCAACGCCGGCATTCTCAAAGTCATGAGCCCGCGCTGGCGGCAGGTGTTCATGACGCTGGGCATCGCGGTCGCGGTGTTCGGCATGCGCATTCTGTTCCCTTTGCTGATCGTATCCACCGCCGGCGGCGTGCCGCTGAGCGAGGCCTTCGTCGTCGCCACCGAGCAGCCGCAACGCTATCAGCAGATCATGCATGACAGCCATTTGATGATCATGGGCTTCGGCGCCACCTTTCTGCTGATGGTGGTGGTGGAGTACTTCGTCCAGCATGAAAAAGACGAGCACTGGCTGCCCGGCGTCGAACCCCTGCTGTCGCGCCTGGGCAGCGTGGAAAACGCCCAATCGCTGGTCACCATCCTGGTGGTGGCGGCCGTGGCCGCCTGCGTGCCGGCCGGCCAGCGCATGGCCTTCATCAGCAGCTGTTTCTGGGGCTATGTGGTGTTCATGGCGCTGCATATGTTCAAGCAGTTGTTCGGCGGCATGGGCATCAAGACCGCCGCGGCCAGGAATGGCTTGATCGGCTTTATTTATCTGGAAGTGCTGGACGCCAGCTTCTCGATGGACGGCGTGATCGCCGCCTTCGCCATCACCAGCGATTTCTGGCTGATCGCCGCCGGCTTGGGCATAGGCGCGATGTTTGTGCGCTCCTTGACCATTTATCTGGTGGAGCGCGACGTGATCGGACAGTTCAAGTATCTGGAAGTGTCGGCGTTCTGGGCCATCGCCGCATTAGTCGCCATCATGTTCGCCGCCGCCTTGCATGTGGAGCTTGGCGAGGTGACGACCGGCCTGATCAGCGTGGCCATCATCGGGCTGGGCATCGCAACCAGCCTGCCCTCCCGCAAGAAACATTAAAGACAAAGGCCGGATCGCTCCGGCCTTTTCACTGTCCGCCTACGGCCTGCCTGGCTCAGGCCGTGGTATTGATCAGCACGCCGACGCTGCTGCCGGCGCCAAGCGGGCCGAGCTGCAAATTGGCGTTAAGTTGCTTCATAAACGCCTGCAATGAGATTTGAGCCCCCTGTCCGCCTGTTCCATCGGATAAATTCTGGAAGGCCGCTTGCAAAGAGGATGTGGCGTCGTTCTGCGCTCCGCTTGCCACGTCTTGCAACAACTGCTGGAGATTGTTCTGAAAACCTCCATAGCCGCTTGACCCGCTCTGCCCGCTCGCGCCGTTGTTTTGATTGGGATCGCCGCTGGTTTCGGCAGATGCGCCGGCCAGCTGCGCCAACTGAAACAAAGAGTATACGAATTGTTGAACTGCCTGCTGCGGATTGCCGCCGCTGGCGGGGTCTATAGCCTGGGAGCCGCTGCCGTCGCTGCTTGTCGCCACCCCGGTCGAGGCCTTGGGCTGCCACAAGCCGGACTGCTGCATAGCTTGCAGAACGCCTTGCGTCAGCTCCTCGCCGGGCGAGAGGCCTCGCTGCTGGCCTGCCGCTCGCGCCGCGCCACCCGATGGCGCGCCCAACGCTTGAGACGAAAAGTCCGGATTATTCTGCACATACTGCGAAGAGATGCCGCCCGCGCTCACCGACCCGACTGACATGGTGCCCTCCCGCTAGAATTCGGGTTTCGATTAACAGTAAAGGCCTGAATTACAAACAATTAAGATAAATGCAATTTAAAACTCATATTCATAATTGTTTGTTTTCTTGCGATAGGCAATACGTTTTTTGAACCGCGCGGCAAGGCTCCAGCGACAAACCATTCCGTCCGCGGGGCGGGCCGGAAATGAGAAAGGCCGGATCGCTCCGGCCTTTCTCAATTGCAAACTGACATTAGACGCCCCTCACGGGGCTATCGCGCGCTCAAGCCGAGGTGCTCAGCAAAGCGCCCACGCCGGCGCTGGAGCCGAACTGGCCCTGCTGCAGATTATTGCTCAGATTCTGCAAGAAGGTTTGCAGCGAAGATTGAGATTGGCCGCTTCCGCCTTGCCCCAGCGCTTGCTGCAAATTCTGGAACGCGGTTTGCAAAGTGGAGGTTGCGCCGTTCTGCGTGCCGTTGGAGATATCTTGCAGCAGCTGCTGCAGATTGTTTTGCAGATTGCCATAGCCGCCGCCGCTCACGCCGCCGGCTCCGCCCGCATCCTGGTCCGAGCCGCCGGAATCGACATCGCCGTCTCCATCCGAATCGCCGCCAGACGAGGCCGCGCCCGACGCGGACGATGCGCCTTCTTGCTGCAAAGCCTGGAACAATGAATGGATGAAGGCATGCACCGCTTGCTGCTGATTACCGCCGCCTGCGGCGCTCACCGCGCCATTGGCATCGGTGCCGTCGCTAGAGGCGCCATCGGCGGAAGAGGCGGACGAACTGCCTGAGGCGGACTGCAACAGACCCGATTGCTGCAAAGCCTGCAACACATCCTGCCCCAAACCGCCGCCACCGCCATGATGGTGATGATGGCCGCCGCCGCCCCCGCTGCCCTGAACCGAACCGCTGCCGGATTGCCCGCTATCGCCGGACAATGTTTCCTGGATGCTGACCTGAGTGTACTGCAATGAAATGGAGCTATTGCCCAAAGACCCGACTGACATGATGCTCTCCTTCCGGAAAACCAAAGACCCGCCCTCAGCTTGCGCTGATAGCGGTATATCGGCACCGCTGCCAGCTGGCGTAGGCGCAATCTGCAAATATTTGTTAATAAAAGGAAAATACAGATTCGCGCCTACTTCATCATGGCTCATGGATCCGCCTGCCGCAATACTTTATGCCGGCAAATGGATCAGGCGCGGGTATTGACCAAGGACCCTAGGCCTGAGGAAGAAGAGAATTGGCTGTTGTTCTGCAGATTCACCAGGTTCTGCATGAAATCGTGCAAGGCCGCCTGCTGAGAAGGGGCCGCAGCCGGCGCGCCGCCCAACTGCTGCTCCAGGTTCTTGAACGCCGCCATCAGTTTGGTGGTGGCGGGATTGCGCACGCCATTGCTGACGTCCTGCAGCAGCTTCTGCAGATTATCCTGAAAGCCGCCATAACCGCCGGCATTGGTACTCGTCGATGAGGAGCCGCCTGCGCCGTTCAAGCTTTCCGCCTGCACCGACTGATAGAGCGTCAAGACAAAGGAGTTGACCGCCTGCTGGGCGCTGACGCCATTTGCGGTCGCGCTGCTCTGGCCGCTGCCCGATACATTCAGGCCTGTAATCTGCAAGGCAGCGACCGCATTCTGGCTCAGGCTGCCGCCGCTGTTGCCAAAGGGGCTGGAAGCCTGCGAAACGCCTGGAAGCTGGCCTGATGACAGGCCAGCCTGTTGCGAGGGATTGACCGACGGCATCGCCGGCGCAAAGGAAACACTGGAGTAACTGCCGATCGCGCTGACAGACATCGCCTTCTCCCTGCATTCAACGCTCTACGTTTCCGCACAGTCTCTGGCGGCCATATAGCTTTTTTGAACGCATTTTAAATAAAACAACCATGAATAAAGCCATCATGGAACATAGTTCAATATAAGATGAACTGGGAGAATAGCTAGTTGTTTTTACTGAGTGCCTTTCCTTCAAGTAATTGATTAAAAATAGTATTCAAACACCCAACAGCAGCGCCGCCGCCCACAGTGTCCCCGCCGCCGCCACGCCATAAGTCAGCGACTTGGCCAGCGGTCCGCCATGAATGCCGATATCGTGCAGGCTATGGTAAATGCGGTGCGCCGCATGCCACAGCAGCAAGCTGATCAGCCCCCACAACACCGCCTTGCCGATCAGGTTTTGCGCCAGCGCCAGCGCGCCCTGATAGCTGGCCGCCTTGGCCGGCAGCCAGCCCAGCGGCGCGGCGAAGCCGGTGATCCACACCAGCATCGGTCCAAACAGCGCCGCCAACATGCCGCCGGCGCCGAACAAGCCCCAGAAAATGGGGGCATGCGAACGCTTCAATTGCCGGTTTTTCATTGCGAAATCCCCCATGCGATGCCGAGCAGCGCCAGACTGGCCAGCAAGGTGGCGATGAAACCGCCGGCGGTGATGGCCGCGGCGGAAACGCGCTTGCCGCCTATGATCAGCGGCGGCAGCGTGCGCGGCATGATCTTGAACCAGGTGTAGCTGTGGTAGCCGATCATCAACAACAGAATCAGGTGCAACAGCATGGACAGGGGGCTTTGCAGCGCCGCGATGAAGCCGTTCCACGCCGCCTCGCCCTGGCTCAGCCGCCACAGGCCGAACAACAGCACAAAGGCGTAGGCCGCGACGAACAGCGCCGTGCCCTCGTGGATCATGTACTCGATGAAATATGGGTTCTTCCGCCACCAGCCTGGCATCGGCCGGACATAAGGCTTGCGCTTGTTCATTTGCAACCTCCCTTGGGCCGGGCGAAGCGCAGGAAATAATCCTTGGCCACCGCCGTCTTGTTCAGGTTCACCGCATTGGCCGGGTCCACCGCCTTGGGGCAGACTTCCGAGCAGTAACCGACCGCCGTGCAGTTGAACACGCCTTCCTGCGCCGCCAGCAGCTCCATGCGCTGCTCGCAGGCGCCGTCGCGGCTGTCCTGGTTGTAGCGATGCAGCAGCGCGATGGCGCCGGGGCCGAGGAAGTCCTGATTCAGCCCGTATTGCGGACAGGCGGCGTAGCACAGCAGGCAGTTGATGCAGCCGCTGAACTGGGCGTACCAGTCCATCTGCGCCGGCGTCTGCTGGTACTCGCCCTCGGACAAGGGCTTGTCTTCCTTGGGCACGATATAGGGCGTGATGCTTTCCAGCTTGTCTATGAAATCGTCCAGCACCACCACCAGATCGCGCTCGATCGGGAAGTGATTCAAGGCCTCGATGCGCACCTTGCCGGGGTAATCGCGCAGAAAGGTCTTGCAGGCGAGCTTGGGCACACCGTCCACCATCATGCCGCAACTGCCGCAGATGGCCTGGCGGCAGGACCAGCGGAATGCCAGCGTGCCGTCCAGGTAGTCGCGGATGTATTGCAGGCCCTGCAACACCGACATGTCATCGCTGTACGGCACCTCGAAGCTTTGCAGCCACGGCTCCTTGTCCTGCTCTGGCCGATAGCGCATCACCTCGATGCTCATCGTCTGGTCCGTCATGCCTGTTCTCCTTTTTCTGCGGCCACCCCCGCCGCGCCGTAAGCGCGGACGCCGGGTTGGGACGTGGTGATCTTGACCGCGCCGTACTCGATGCGCGGCGCCGCGTCTGGCTGATAAATGGCGTGGCTATGCTTGAGGAAGTTGGCGTCGTCGCGCGCCTCATAGCCATCCAGCCGCTGGTGGGCGCCGCGCGATTCCTTGCGTTGCAGCGCCGAATGCGCCATCGCCTCGGCCACATCCAGCTGGTAACCCAGCTCGATGGCCAGCAGCCAGTCGCTGTTCCACACGCTGGACTTGTCTTCCACGTTGACGTTGTTGAAGCGCCGCTTCAGCTCGGCCAACTTGTCGCAGGTGGCTTGCATGCTGTCTGCCATCCGATAGATGCCGCAGCCGGCCTCCATCGTCTCCGCCATCTCGCGGCGCAGATCGGCGATGCGCTCGGTGCCTTCCTTGGCGCGCAGCGCATGCAGGCGAGCCTCCGCCGCCTCGGCCTGTTTCAGCAAAGACTCGCGCTTGGCAGGCTTTTGCTCTCGGGCGAAACGGGCGGCCTCGACGCCGGCCACCTTGCCGAACACCGACAGCTCGGCCAGCGAGTTGGAGCCCAGCCGGTTGGCGCCGTGGATGCCGACGCTGGAGCACTCGCCCGCCGCGTACAGGCCGGGCATGGGCGCGGCGCAATGGCCATCGACCAGGATGCCGCCCATGGTGTAGTGCACCGCCGGGCGCACCGGAATCGGCTCCTTGGCCGGGTCGATGCCCAGGAATTCCTCGGCCAGTTCGCAGATCTGCGGCAGCCGCTCGCGCAGCTTGGCGTGGCCCAGGTGGCGCAGGTCTAGATATACCGCCGAGCCCCAAGGGCCCTGCACGGTGCGGCCCTGCTGCTGCTCGTACCAGAAGGCCTGGCTCAGCCGGTCGCGCGGACCCAGCTCCATGAACTTGTTGCGCGGCTTGTCCTCGGCCGGCCCCAGGCCATAGTCCTGCAGATAGCGGTAGCCGTCCTTATTGATCAGCAGGCCGCCCTCTCCGCGACAAGCCTCGGTGAACAACAGGCCGGTGCGCGGCATGCAGGTGGGGTGGTACTGGACGAACTCCATGTCGCGCAGCGGCACGCCGTGGCGGTAGGCCAAGGCCATGCCGTCGCCGGTGACGATGCCGCCATTGGTGTTCTCGCGGAACACCCGCCCCGCGCCGCCGGTGGCCATCACCACCGCGCCGGCTTCTATCAGCACGCTGTCGCCGCTGGCGATCTCGATGGCCAGCACGCCGCGCGCCTGGCCGTCTTCGACGATCAGATCGGCGCAGAAGTATTCGTCGAAGCGCTGGATCTGCGGAAACTGGATGGAGGTCTGGAACAAGGTGTGCAGCATGTGGAAGCCGGTCTTGTCGGCGGCGAACCAGGTCCGCTCTATCTTCATGCCGCCGAAGGCGCGCACATTGACGCTGCCGTCCTCCTTGCGGCTCCACGGACAGCCCCAGTGCTCCAGCTGCACCATTTCTTCCGGACACTGGCGGACGAAATACTCCACCACATCCTGCTCGCACAGCCAGTCGCCGCCGGCCACGGTGTCGTGGAAGTGGGCGTCGTAGCTGTCATGGTCTTGCTTGACCGCCGCCGAGCCGCCCTCCGCCGCCACCGTATGGCTGCGCATCGGATACACCTTGGACACCAGGGCGATCTTGAGCCTGGGATCGAACTGGGCGGCGGCGATGGCCGCCCGCAATCCGGCGCCGCCGGCACCGATTATCACCACGTCTGCTTGACAGGTTTTCACGCGCTTCCCCTATCAGAAGTAAAAATGCGTCAATGCGTAGGCCGCCACCGTGGACACGCCCACCCCGATCAACCCCGGCATCATGAAGCTGTGATTGAGCAAATATTTGCCGATGCGGGTGGTGCCGCTGCGGTCCATATTGATGGCCGCCAGGTCGCTGGGATAAAAAGCGAAGAAGAAATAGGCGTAGCAGGACGGCATGATGGCCAGGAGCTGATGCGGCGTCAGGCCCAGCGCCAGGCCGAACGGCACCATGATGGTCAGCACGGCGGCCTGGCTCTTGACGAAGGCGGACACGGCGAACATCGCCAGCGCGAAGGTCCAGGGCGCGTACTCCACCATCACCTTGATATTGTCGACCAGGAAAGCCTGGTTGGCTTTGACGAAGGTGTCGCTCATCCAGGCAATGCCGAAGATGGACACCACGGCGATCATGCCGGCGGTGAACACCTCGGAGCGGGCGATGGCCGCCGCCTTGGCATTGGACAGAAACAGGATGAAGGCGCCGCAGGCCAGCATCACGAACTGCACCGCCGTGGTCATCGGCACCGTCTTGCCCTTTTCATCGATGGGCAGCCAATGCGGGAACAGCGCCAGCAACACCACTAGCAGAATGCCGGAGAAGAACAGGACCACCGCCGGCTTGGCGTGGGCGGGCAAGGTCTTGTCCAAGGTGGTGACGGATTTCTCGATAGAGGCGCGAAAATCCGGGTCTTGCAGCCGCGCCTGGTATTCCGGGTCCTGGTCCAGCTCGGCGCCGCGCTTCAGGCTCCAGAACGCGGCGGCCAGCACGCCGATCAGGCCGGCCGGAATCGTGACCATCAGAATTTGCCACAGCGTCAACGGCTGGCTGCTGTGCGCGGTCATCGCCAACAATGAAGTCACGGCGGCGGCGGCGGGGCTGGCGGTGATGCCCATCTGCGAAGCGACGCTGGCCATGGCCATCGGCCGCTCCGGCCTGATCTTAGTCTTCAAGGACACATCGGCAATCACCGGCAGCAAGGAATACACCGCGTGGCCGGTGCCGACGCACATGGTCAGCAAGAAGGTGGACAAAGGCGCGAGGAAGGTGATCTGCTGCGGATGCTTGCGCATCACCTTTTCCGCCTGCTGCACCAAAAAATCCAGCCCGCCCGCCACCTGCAGCGTGGCCGAGGCGGTCACCACCGCCAGGATGATCAGCATCACCGTGATCGGCGGCTCGGCCGGCGCCGCGCGAAAGACAAAAGCCAGCACGGCCACGCCCAGCCCGCCTATCATGCCCAGCGCCACCCCGCCGCGCCGTATCCCTATCAGAATGGCGGTCAGCAGCAGCGCGAATTCAATCCAGAAAGTCCACATGCCTGCTCTCCTTGGCCGCAGCGCCTGCGCCCAGCCGGGCCGGCAACTGAAACCGATTGCTATCGCATCTGTTTATATGGCATCGCCAGGGTGGAGCGGTTAGACCTTGATCAAGCAAGCGGACAGGCGGTTGACTGGATATGAACGCGGCATGGTGTTTCCGGACAAAGTTTGAGGCAGGACAAATAAAAAGCCGGCGCGAGGCCGGCTTGAATGAGTATCCAACGGGGCTTTACAGGTGATAACTGCTGCCGGTCATCACCTTGGCAGACAGTTTCATCGCCGCCTTCAGCGGGGCCGGCAGCTCGGCCGCGCCCAGCTCATGCGCCATCTCGGCATGCTGCAGTTCGTCATCGCGCATCTGCGCCACGATGGCGCGGCTACGCGCGTCATCTTCCGGCAGCGTTTGCAAATGGCTATCCAAGTGCGCGCCGACCTGGCGCTCGGTTTCCTGCAGAAAGCCCAGGTTCCATTTATCGCCCAGCACGCCAGCCGCCACGCCCATCGCCAGCGAGCCGGTGTACCACAGCGGATTGAGCAGGCTGGGCCGGCCGCCCAGCTCGCGGATGCGGCGCTCGGTCCAGGCCAGGTGCTCCACCTCTTCCTGCGCCGCCTGCTTCAACGCTTCGCGCGCCGACGGATCGCGCGCGGTCAGCGCCTGGCCTTGGTATAAGGCCTGGGCGCACACCTCGCCGCAGTGATTGACCCGCATCAGGCCCAGCGCGTGCTTTTTCTGCTCCGGGCTCAGATCGGCCTCGGCCACATCCTGGTCTGGATGCGCGCGGCCGCTGTTGGCCGGGGCGCACAGCGTGCGCAGGCCCTTGTCCAGTTCAATGATCAGCTTGTCCAGCATAGCCGCGCCACTCCCGCATGCAATATTCGTCAAACCTGCGATTATACCTGGACGGCACAGCCGCGGCAGCAGCTGATATAATCGATCGGTTAATCCCATTTATTTACATCAACACGAAGGATTGCGCGCAATGAACCTCGCAAGCATCGGCCCGGGCAAGGATATGCCGGGCGACTTCAACGTCGTCATCGAAATCTCCGCCAACGCCGCTCCGATCAAGTACGAATTCGACAAGGACTGGAACACGCTGGTCGTTGACCGCTTCATGGGCACCTCCATGATGTACCCGGCCAACTACGGCTTCGTGCCGCAAACTCTGGCCGGCGACGGCGATCCGGTAGACGTGCTGGTGGTGACCCCGTTCCCGCTGCCGCCGGGCGTGGTGGTGCGCTGTCGCGCCCTGGGCCTGATCAAGATGGAAGACGACGGCGGCGTGGACGCCAAGCTGGTCGCCGTTCCGGTTGAAAAGCTGTGCCCGATGTACAAGTCCATCCAGAAGCTGGAAGACCTGCCGGAACTGCTGCGCGCGCAGATGGTGCACTTCTTCGAGCACTACAAAGATCTGGAAAAGGGCAAGTGGGTCAAGATCCAGGGCTGGGGCACGCTGGAAGACGCCAAGACCGAACTGCTGGAAGGCATCGAACGCTTCGGCAAGTAAGCCAAACGCGTCCAAGCAAACCGGCCCTGTGCCGGTTTTTTCGCATTTACCGATGCTGCATTGCAGCATTCCATCATTTGACGGGATAATGGTTTGCCGCGGCAGCCATCTTCTGCCACGCTTATTTGAACCGGCGCCGAAAGGCGGCGGCCATCCGGTATCCGCAATGAGCATCTCCTTCCACATCCGGGGCCAGGCTCCGCATCTGCCATGGTTCTTGCGCCGACTTGAAGCGCAAGGGCTGGCCGCTGCGCGCGAACCTGCCGCCACGCGGCTGCCCGCCGGATGGATGGGAATCGAACTGGAAGACTGCTGGCTGGACCTGGGCCGCGATGGCGACCACGCCTTGGCCGAACGATTGGCGCGCTGTGCCGCGCTATCGCTGCCCGTTGTCGAGCTGAGGGGCGACTGGAGCCCTTTCGCCGCCGAGCATGGTTTCATGCTCTTGATCGGCAACCCGCCGGCTCCGGATAGCGCGGCCTGCCGGATGCTGGATGCCCTGGCCCCGGCGCCAGGCTGCTGGCTGCCCTGCGGTCCGGCCCACAGCGCGCGCTTTTGCGAGCGCGTCTTCATTGCGCTGCAACATCAGGGGTTAGGCTCGCTGCGGCAACCCGACGGCGCGCCGCATGCTTTGCAGTGGGAAGCGATGCTGGAAAGCCAATGGCGCATCGCCGACAAGCTGGCTGAACTGGCGCAGGGCTATCTGGCCGAGCGCGTCGGCCTGCTGCCGCCCTATCCCAGCCCGCTGCCGGAAGCGGCCCAGCACTTCGCAGCCGCGCTCGCCCGCGCCATCCTGCTGACGCTGCCTGATCCCGCCGTGCGTGGCGAATGGTTGGCGCGCATCCAAACCATCCTCGCCAATCAAGGCGCGAACTAAGACCCTCCCCACTCAGGGCCGCTTGAGCCGCATGTCCCGAACGCCTCCAGGCGGGCGGTCCCGCCCGCCATAACCAGCCACAACGCTCCAGCCCCTTTCCGTCATTGACGCCGCCAATGCAGGCATCACAACAATCCATTTCATCAAGAAAAGCAGAACCGCTATGGTAGTCGCTCCCGGGCAGCAAGCCTCGCCAACCCAAGCTGCGACCAAGCCATGAAAATCCTCCCATCGCAAAAAACACCCCCTGCCGACACGGAATGCCCGACGCGACTGCGGCTGCCCAGTCGATTGATCTTGCCCATCGCGCTAGGCACCCTGCTCAACGCCTTGAATTCCTCGATGATCGCCGTCGCGCTGCTCAGCATCCAGCAATCCTTCTCATCGCGCAGCGCCCTGCACTCCAGCTCGGAATCGATGTGGCTGGTGTCTGGCTTATACCTTGCCACCGCGGTGGGGCAGCCGACCATGGGACGATTGGCTGATCGTTTCGGCGCCAAGCGCATTTTCTGCCTGGGCCTGGCCATCGTGCTGCTGGCGTCCGCGCTGGCGCCTTTCGCGCCATCCATCGGCTGGCTGATCGCCGCCCGCGTCGGACTGGGCCTGGGCACATCCGCCGCCTACCCCGCCGGCATGGCCATCATCCATGCCTGGTCCAGCCGCAACGCCGCCGGCGGCACGCCCATCGGCGGGCTCGGCGTCATGTCCATCGCCGGACAAGTGGCCGTCGCCTTCGGCCCTCCGCTGGGCGGCCTATTGGTGCAATGGGCAGGTTGGCGCTCCATTTTCTGGATCAATGCGCCCATCGTATTGATCGCCTTCGCGCTCGCCTGGCGCTGGCTGCCGGCGGATGCCGCCCTGAGCGACGGGAAGAAAAAAGGAACGCTTGGCGATCTGGACCTTCCCGGCGTGACGCTCTTCATCCTGACGCTTTCCAGCCTGCTGTTATTCCTGCAGTCGACACCGCGCGAGCCCAACTGGTGGCAGCTGGCCCTGACGATGTTTTTATGTCCTGCGTTGATCCAACGCGAGCGCATGGCCCAGGCGCCGCTGATCGATGTCCGCATGCTGAGCCAGAACCGGCCCTTGCTCGGCGCCTATCTGCGCTGCATCGGTTCCTATGCGGTGTTCTACGCGATTTTCTATGCCTTGCCGATGTGGCTGCAGGAAGCGAAAGGACTCTCCGCCGCCGAGGCCGGCCTGCTACTGCTGCCCATTGCGGCGCTTGGCGCCGCGACAACCATGATCGCGACTCGCATTGCGGACCGCTACGGTTCTCGCCCGGTGCTGATCATCGGCACGCTCATGCTGTGCATTGGCAGCGCGGCGATGTGTTTCATCTCATCCAGTTTGCCGGTGTGGAGCATCGCGCTGCTATCCGTCGTCTTTGGCATGCCCAATGGCTTCAACAACCTCGGCAACCAGGCCACGCTTTACCAAAGCGCGCCGCCCGAGCAGATGGGCGCGGCCTCCGGCCTGTACCGCACCGCGCAATATGTCGGCGGCAGCTTGTCGTTTTCCCTCGTCAGCCTGACCCTTGGCCATCCCGCCGGCGACCACGGCCTGCAGCAACTCGCCCTGATCCTGGGCGCCATCAGCCTGCTGCTCTTGCTCAACGCGGCCTCAAGCCGGCACATCGACGCCGCCGACCCCGTCATTTCTCAACCAACATAAGGCTTATCCATGCCTAAACCTACCCTAAATCGCCAAGTCGCCCTGCTCGCCATCGATCTGCAAAACGGCATCGTCTCGCTGCCGGTTTCGCCCTACACCGGCGCGCAAGTGGTTGCCAAAACGGTAGCACTCGCCGCGGCGTTCCGCGCGCTCGATCTGCCGGTCATCTATGTGCGCACCAGCTACCAGCCGGATGGAGCCGTCGCGCTGAAAGTGAAGACCGATGCGCCGCATTCGCCGCCGAATCTGGACCCGGACTGGAGCGTCCTCGCGCCGGAACTGGGCGTGCAGCGGCATGACCTGGTAATCACCAAGCACCAGTGGGGCGCATTCACCGGCACCAATCTGGATGTGCAACTGCGGCGCCGCGGCATCACCGGCCTTGTCCTGACCGGCATCGCCACCAATATCGGCGTCGAGTCCACCGCTCGCCAGGCTTATGAAAACAGCTACAACGTCATCATCGCCAGCGATGCCGTCAGCACATTATCCGCCGATGCGCAGGCATTCGCCCTGACCCAGATCTTTCCGCGGCTGGGGCAAGTCTCGGACAGCGAAGAGATCATTCAGGCCTTGCGGCAAGCATTTTCGCGCTGAGCTCAGGGGCGCCGAGGCGTCCCTTCCTCCCGCCGAACCTGGTCATTTCATTGCCGGAGAGGCTCCCATATTGAAAATTTTGGCGGCCGCCAGCCTGCCCCGCTTGGCCGGTGCCCCAGAGTCGCCGCCATTCCAAATAACTGAAATAATGGCCTGGGCTTTAAGACATACCAATGGAAGCTTCATGAACCTACGCTCGACAGACTTGAATCTACTGGTCATCCTGGACGCGCTGCTTACGGAGAAACACGTCACGCGGGCGGGTTTGAAACTGGGCTTATCGCAGCCCGCCGTCAGCAATGCGCTGTCCCGCCTGCGCGACCAGTTCAAAGACGAGCTGCTGGCGCGAACCGCAAGCGGCATGGAACTGACTCCAAGGGCCCAGGCGCTGATAGAGCCCACGCGGCAAATCATGCAGCAGATCAAAGCGCTCTTCGAGTCTGACTATCAATTCGACCCGCGAACCGCGCATCGGCAATTCGCCGTGCGGATGTCGGATCTGACGGAACTGCTGCTGTTGCCCACCCTATTGCGCCGAGTGCGCGAGGCAGCGCCGAAGCTATCCATGAATATCATGCACCTGAACGCCGCGCAGACGGCGGCGGCGCTGGAGACGGGACAATTGGATATGGCGATCAGCGCGCGACTGGAAAATGTCGACACGCTGTCTTCGGTGAAAGTGTTTCAAGATAGGATGGTCTGCGTGCTCAGCCGCCACCACCCCAACGCCGACAAGCCTCTGACGCTGGAAAGATTTCTGGCGCTCGACTTTCTGAACGTATCGATCACCGCTGGCCAGCATAGCCTGATCGATGCGCAGCTGAACGAAATCGGCTGCGCGCGCCGGATCGCGCTCAATATCCCGCACTGGTTCACCGCGCCCAATATGCTGCACGCCCTGCCCTACGCCATTATCATGTCTGAGCGGCACGCATTAAGCCTGAATGATCCGCAGCTTGTCATACACGATCTGCCGCTGCCCATCCCCGATCTGAGCTGGACACTCTATTGGCATCAGCGCCACGACAAAAGCCAAGCTCACGCCTGGCTGCGCGACCGCATCATCGAGACGGCGAAATCGCTGCAGCATGGCGATGCGGCCCTTCAGGGCTGCGCAAGCTGATCCGGTTCGCCCAGCATCGAAACTGCCGGCCCCGCAGCGCCTTCAGCGGCGGATGGGAGCGCGCCAGCATCGCGCTGGCAGGGCATCGGCAAAGAGAAAGGGCCGGAACAAGTCCGGCCCTGGGTCCATCTACTCCGCTCCGCCGCATCCCGATCGCATCCGACCGAGGCAGCCGAGCCCGCGGCTATCAGGCAGCGGTAGTCGACGCGGTTTTCTTGCGCGCTACGGCGGCGCTGGCGGCCTTGGCCGAATTGGTGGCGGCTTCCACGCCGGCTTCGGCGATTTCGGCGCTGACCTTCTTGGCGGTCTTGGACACGCTTTCAAAAGCGGCGGTCGAAGTGTTCAGCAAGGTCTTCAGCGCGGCGACGGCGATGTCGGAGCCGGCCGGGGCGTTCTTGGACAGACGCTCCAGGCTGCTTTGCAGCGCCTTGTTGTTCTCGGCGATCTGCTCTTCGACAAAGCTGGACAGCTCGTTCTGAGTGGCCAAGGCGGCGTCGTAGACATTGCGGGCGGCGGAGAAAGCTTGATCCAGCACCGGCTGGGTCAGGCCGCTTTGCACTTCGCCCAGCGCCTTGACGTCCTTGACTTCGCTCAGCGCCTTGAAGGCTTCGGCGTTGTCATTCAGCAGTTTGCGGGAAAGATCCAGTTGCAGGCTGGCGAAACGCTCGGCGCCGGCCAATACGATGGAGGACAGACGGACAGCCTTGTCGAACTGAGACTGGCCGAGAGCGGAGAGTTCCTGAGTGGTGGTGAACATGTAATCAACTCCTAAATTGTCATGAAGACTGCGACCTGGTAATGCAGCAACAAAACTGTCGGTTCACGAATATTGCATCGCAACAATCACACTTTACCCCAGCAAGCTAACTGACGTCAACGTAATGGTGCACTGCACAACTCGCTAAGCAACTATTTTGTATCCGTTTTTACCACAGCATCATTCCAGATTAATGACAGTCCCGCACCTGTCCTTGCAGGCCAGACTTCCAAGACAAACTTTGCATTGCAACAATCTTCGCCAGACTATCGGCAGCGGTTTTCGACGCGGCGGCGGCGCAAAGTCCAGGCGGCCGCGCGCCGCCATTGAAAGCCGGGCCCCAAGCCAGTACACTCCCTCATAGAAGAAATCTATCCAGGTATAAAGCTATCTCATGAGCCCTGCGGCCAACGCCTTTGATATCAAATCCGCCAGCCTGGACCTGCTGGCCTTATTGTTGCGCACCGATAACCTGGACGAATTGAGCCAGGCGCTGGACGCGCGATTCGGCACCAGCAACGACGCTCCGGCGGAAGCCTTCGTGCTCGACGTGGAAGCGCTGCCGCGCCCGGCCGAGCTGGACCTTGGCCGACTGCTGCCGCTGTTGAGCCGCCGCGGCATCCGCGCCGTGGCATTGCGCCATCCGGACAACGCCATGGCCGCTGTCGCCAGCCGCTTCGGCCTGGCCTTCGCCAACAGCGCGGCCCAGCCGCGCTCGGTGCAGTCTATCCAGGAGCCCGCCAAACCGGCAGCCGAAACGGTTGCGCCCATCGCCGCGCCCGCGCCCGCGCCCGCCGCCACCATGATCATCGACCGGCCTGTCCGGGCCGGCCAACAGATCTACGCCAAGGGCTGCGACCTGGTGGTGCTGGCCATGGTCAGCGCCGGCGCCGAAGTGATCGCCGACGGCAACATCCATGTGTACGCCCCGCTGCGCGGCCGCGCCCTGGCCGGCGCGCGCGGCAATGCCGAGGCGCGCATCTTCGCCCGCAGCATGGAAGCGGAACTGGTGTCCATCGCCGGCGTCTATCGCACCATCGAACAAGCTTTGCCCGACAGCATTCTGGGCAAACCCACCCAAATCTATCTTGAAAACGAGCGGCTGGTGATGACCGCGCTCGGCGAGTAACACCTTATTCAAAGGAAAGCCCCGTGGCAAAAATCATCGTTGTGACATCCGGCAAGGGTGGCGTAGGCAAAACCACCACTAGCGCAAGCTTCGCTTCCGGCCTGGCACTGCGCGGCCACAAGACTGTGGTGATCGACTTCGACGTCGGCCTGCGCAATCTGGACCTGATCATGGGCTGCGAACGCCGCGTGGTCTACGACCTGATCAATGTCGTCAATGGCGAAGCCAGCCTGAACCAGGCCCTGATCAAGGACAAGAACTGCGACAACCTGTTCATCATCCCGGCCTCGCAAACCCGCGACAAAGACGCGCTGACGCTGGAAGGCGTGGAAAAAGTCTTGAAGGAACTGGCCGACGCCGGTTTCGACTACATCGTCTGCGACTCTCCGGCCGGCATCGAGAAGGGCGCGCTGATGGCGCTGTACTTCGCCGATGAGGCCCTGATCGTCACCAACCCGGAAGTGTCGTCGGTGCGCGACTCCGACCGCATCCTGGGCATCCTGTCGTCCAAATCCAAGCGCGCCGAGGAAAGCCGCGAGCCGGTGAAAGAGCATCTGCTGATCACCCGCTACGCGCCGGGCCGCGTCGACAAGGGCGAAATGCTGTCGGTGGAAGACGTCAAGGAAATCCTCCGCGTGCCGCTGATCGGCGTGATTCCGGAGTCGCAAAGCGTGCTGCAAGCCTCCAACTCGGGCACCCCGGCCATCCACCTGAAGGGTACGGATGTGGCCGAGGCCTATACCGACGTGGTAGCGCGCTTCCTGGGCGAAGATCGCCCGATGCGCTTCCTGGACGCCCCCAAGGTGGGCATCCTCAAGCGCCTGTTTGGAGGTTAAGTCATGTCATTGATCGATATGATTTTTGGCAAGCGCCAAAAATCCGCCGCCATCGCCAGAGAACGTCTGCAGATCATCCTGGCCCACGAACGCAACGGCCGCCACGCGCCCGACTATCTGCCGGCGCTGCAGCGCGAGCTGATGGAAGTGATCTCCAAATACGTGTCTGTCAATCTGGAAGACATCAAGGTGCAAGTGGAACGCCAGGACGATTATGAAGTCCTGGAGGTCAACATCGTGCTGCCGGAGCATCAACGCTAAGCCATGACGCTGACCGAACTGCGCTATATCGTGGCGGTGGCGCGCGAGCGCCACTTCGGCCGCGCCGCCCAGAGCTGCTTTGTCAGCCAGCCCACGCTGTCCATCGCCATCAAAAAGCTGGAGGATGAGCTGGGCGTCACCCTGTTTGAACGCGGCGGCCAGGAAGTGGCGGTCACCGAGATAGGCGAACGCATCATCGAGCAGTCGCAGCGCGTGCTGGAAGAGGCGGACACGGTGAAACGGCTGGCCGGCGAGCATCAGAACGAACTGGCCGGCCCGCTGAAGCTGGGGGTGATCTTCACCATCAGCCCCTATCTGCTGCCCAAGCTGATTCCGGCGCTGCGCATCCTGGCGCCGGACATGCCGCTGATCCTGGAAGAGAACTACACCTCCAGGCTGGCGGAAATGCTCAAGCGCGGCGAGGTGGACGCCATCATCGTCGCCGATCCTTTCGAGGAAACCGGCATCGAAGCCTGGCCGCTGTACGACGAGCCTTTCGTCGTCGCCATGCCCAAGGGCCACCACTGGGAAAAGATGGACGCCATCCCGGCTTGCCAGTTGTCCGAGGAAAGCGTGCTCTTGCTCAGCCCCGGCAACTGCTTCCGCGACCAGGTGCTGCAAACCTGCAGCGAACTATCCAGCCGCCCCAGCTATGGCAACAGCCTGGCCAGCACGCTGCAAGGCAGTTCGCTCAACACCATCCGCCACATGGTGGCCAGCGGCATGGGCGTCACCGTGATGCCGGCCACCTCCATCGGCCCGTCCGATGAGTCCCTGCTGTCCATCGTGCCGTTCAGCCAGCCGGCACCACAACGCCGCGTGCTGCTGGTGACGCGCAAGCAGTTCTTCCGCAAAAAGGCGATAGACACTTTGCAACAGGCCGTGTTCCGTTCCGGCCTCGCCGGCGTGTCCATGCTGGAAGACGAGCCCAAACTCGCCTAAGCTCATGCCTGATCACCCGCCCGCCGATTCCATTCGGCGGGTTTTCATTTGCCCCACAAAAGGACATTGTCATTAAAAATCTGGCTTCCATCGAAATCAAAGCCTTCATTCCCTGCAAAGATTTCCAGCTCTCCCAGGCCTTCTACCAAGACCTCGGCTTCGAGCGCAAATCAGTCAGCCATGATGTCGCCTATTTCGCCCACGGCGATTGCAGCTTCCTGCTGCAGGACTACTACCATCCCGAAGCCGCCGCCAATTGCATGATGCATCTATTGGTGGAGGACGCCGCCGCCTGGCATGCGGAGCTGACCGCCCGCGGCATCGCCGGAAAGTACCAAATCAAAATAGGCGAATTGAAACAACAGCCGTGGGGCATGCTGGATTTCCCGTTGACCGACCCGTCCGGCGTGTTGTGGCACATCGCCCAGAACCTCTGACAAGCGCATCAGCATTCGCTGTTTTGTTTTCAAAACAAACAATGCTAGAGTCATTTTCAGACTTTTACCGCCCATACAGAGACAATCGACATGTCCGCCAATCCCTTGCTGCAAGCCTGGAACACCCCGCACCAACTGCCGCCCTTCGATCAGGTTCAAGCCGAGCACTTCGAGCCGGCATTCGATGTCCTATTCGCCGAGCACCTGGCCGAAATCGACCAGCTGGCCGCGCTGAACGAGCCCGCCAGCTTTGAAAACACCGCCGCCGCCTTCGACCGCAGCGGCTTGCGCCTGGAGCGCGCCCAGTTGCTGCTGGACAACCTGACCGCCTCGCAAAGCTCGCCTGCCTTGCAGGAAGTGGAGCGCAATATGGCGCCCAAGCTGGCCGGCCATCACAGCCGCATCCATATGCATGAAGGGTTTTTCGCCCGGCTGGATCAGGTGCATGCCCGCCGCGCCGAACTGGGCCTGAGCGAGGAACAAGACCGCCTGCTGGATCTGATCCACCGCAACTTCGTCCGCGCCGGCGCCAAACTGCAAGGCGCGGATCGGCAACGCTACGCCGACGTGGTCGGCAAGCTGGCGGAACTGACCACCGCCTTCAGCCAGAACGTGCTGGCGGACGAAGCCGAATACACACTCGTGCTGGAAGAGCAAGATCTCGCCGGCCTGCCCGCTTTTCTGATCGACGCCGCCCAAGCCGCCGCGCAAGCGCGCGGGCTGGCAGGCTGGGTGATCACGCTGTCGCGTTCGGCTGTCGTGCCTTTCCTGACCTTCTCGCCGCGCCGCGATCTGCGCGAGCAAGCCTGGCGCGCCTGGACCGGCCGCGGCGAACACCCCGAACGCGACAACCGTCCGCTGGCCAAGCAAATCCTGGCCTTGCGCGTGGAGCAAGCCCGATTGCTGGGCTTCGCCAACTTCGCCGACTACGCCATCGCCAACCGCATGGCCGGCACGCCCGCCGCCGTGCATGCCTTGCTAGAACAGGTGTGGGAGCCGGCCAAAGGCCGTTTCGAAGCGGAGAAGGTTTTGCTGCGCGAGGAAGCGGCCAAGTTGGGCGAACCGACCGACATCCAGCCCTGGGACTGGTTCCATCTGGCCGAGAAAGTGCGCATCGCCCGCTACGCGCTGGACGACGCCGAGATCAAGCCCTACTTCAGCCTGGACAATATGATTGCCGCGATGTTCGACGTCGCCGGCCGCCTGTTCGGCCTCAGCTTCAGCGAACGGCATGACCTCAAGCTTTACCACCCGGACGCGCGCGCCTGGGATGTCAGCCGCGCGGGCCAAATCATCGGCCTGTTCCTGGGCGACAACTTCGCCCGTCCGCACAAACGCGGCGGCGCCTGGATGCACTCCTATCGCTACCAAAGCCGAAATGGCGGCGAAACGCAGCCCATCGTGGTCAATAACAATAACTTCGCCAAGGCCAGCCATGGCCAGACCCTGTTGAGCGCCGACGATGTCCGCACGCTGTTCCATGAGTTCGGCCACGGCCTGCATGGTTTGCTGTCCAATGTGGAGTACCGTCTGCTGGCGGGCCCCAACTGCCCGTGGGACTACGTCGAGCTGCCATCGCAACTGATGGAAAACTGGGCGCTGGCGCCCGAGATTCTGGAAAAGCATGCCCGTCACGCCGAAACAGGAGAACCTATCCCGGCCGAACTGGTAGCCAAGATCAAAGCGGCGCGCCACTTCAACCAGGGCTTCGACACGGTGCGCTACACCGCCTCCACCCTGATCGATCTGGCCCTGCATCAGCGCGCCGACGCTGACGGCGTGGACATCTCCGCCTTTGAGGCAGCCGAGCGCGAGCGGCTGGGCATCCCGCCCGAAGCCGGCATGAACCACCGCCCGCCGCACTTCGGCCATATCTTCTCCGACGACGCCTACGCCGCCGGCTACTACGTCTATATGTGGGCGGAAGTACTGGAAGCCGAAGCCTTTGCAGCCTTCGAAGAAGCGGGCGATCCGTTCAACCCGGAACTGGCCGACAAGCTGTACCGTCATATCTACAGCGCCGGCGACGCCCGCGAGCAACGCGCGGCTTTCCGCGCCTTCCGCGGCCATGACCCGCGCGCCGAAGAGATGTTGAAGAACCGCGGGCTGATCTGAGGCCTGATGGCGGGCGAAAACGCCGCCGTCCTCGCCCGCCGTCGCCCAATAAACCCCGCAAGCCGGAACACGTAAAGGAAAACCATGGACAACCCGTTGCTGCAAGCCTGGGACACGCCGCATCAACTGCCGCCCTTCGACCGGATCCGCGCCGAGCATTTCGCGCCGGCGCTGGAGCAACTGATGGCGGAACACCGTCAGGCCGTTGACGACATCGCCAGGCAAACCGAGCCGGCCACCTTCGCCAACACGCTGGAAGCGCTGGAATCTGCGGCCTTGCCGCTGAGCCGGGTTGCACTGGTTTTCCAGAATCTGTGCGCCTCGCATTCGTCGCCGGAGCTACGGGCTGCCGAGCGCGACTTGGCGCCCAAGCTGGCGGCCCATCACAGCGCCATCTATCTGAATGAGACGCTGTTCGCCCGCCTGGACGCCGTCGCTAAGCAGGCCATGGAACTGGAGCTGGACGCGGAAGCCCGCCGCCTGCTGCAACGTCTGCACCGCGACTTCACGATGGCCGGCGCCTGTCTGCAAGGCGAGGCGCGTCGGGGATTCTCCGACGCGGTCGCCGAACTAGCCCGCCTATCCGCGGAGTTCGGCCAGAATGTTTTGGCCGACGAGGCCGAGTACGCGCTGCAACTGCGCGACGAGGCCGAACTGGCCGGCTTGCCGGCGGCGCTGCGCGCATCGATGGCGGAAGCCGCGCGCCAACGCGGCCTGGAAGGCCATGCCGCAACGCTGGCCCACTCTTCCGCCACCGCCTTTCTCGCTCACGCCAGCCGCGCCGATCTGCGCGAGGCCATCTGGCGCGCCAAGACCCGACGCGGCTCGCAAGCCGGGCGCGACAACCGCCCCCTGCTCTGCCGCATCCTGCAATTGCGGCAAAAACAGGCTCGCTTGCTCGGCTACGCCAATTACGCCGACTACGCGCTGACCGACCGCATGGCCGGCGAGCCGCAGGCGGTCTACCAGTTGTTGGAGCAGGTCTGGGAGCCCGCCAAGGCATTGTTCGAGCGCGAAAAGCGACAACTGCAGGCGCTGGCGCGCAAGCTGGGCTTGAGCGAAGACATTAAGCCCTGGGACTGGCGCTATCTGGCGGAAAAAGTCCGCTTAGAGCATTACGCGCTGGACGATGCGCAAGTGAAGCCTTATTTCAGCCTGGAAAGCATGCAGGCCGCCATGTTCGACGTCGCCGGCCGCTTGTTCTGCCTGAGCTTCGAAGAACGGCACGACCTGCCTCGCTACCACGCGGACGTCCGCACTTGGGAAGTCAGCCGCCACGGTCAATTGATCGGCATCTTCCTCAGCGACCACTTCGCCCGCCCCAGCAAGAAGGGCGGCGCTTGGAACAGCATCTACCGCGCCCAGGGAAGGCATGGCGGCATTTCCCTGCCCATCGTCGTCAACAACACCAACTTCGCCAAAGGCGCGCCGACGCTGCTCAGCTTCGACGACGCGCGCACGCTGTTCCATGAGTTCGGCCATGCCCTGCACTGCCTATTGTCCGATGTGCGCTACCCGCGCCTGGCCGGCTCAAGAGTGCCGCGCGACTACGTGGAATTGCCATCGCAATTGATGGAGAACTGGGTGCTGGCGCCCGGGATACTGGACAAGCACGCCCGCCATGTGGAAACCGGCGCAGCCATCCCTCCGGAGCTGGTGGCCAAAATATTGGCCGCGCAGAATTTCCAGCAGGGCCATGCCACCGTGCGCTACGCCATTTCGGCGCTGCTCGATCTGGCGCTGCACCAGCAGGCAGACGGCATTGACGACCCCGACGCTTTCGAGGCCGAGCTATGCCGCCGCTACGGCCTGCCGCCGGAGGCCGAGCTCGCCCACTCCCTGCCGCACTTCAACCACCTGTTCAACGGCGGTTACGCCGCCGGCTATTACGTCTACCTGTGGGCGGAGGTGCTGGAGGCGGAAGCCTTCGCCGCATTCGAAGAGGCCGGCGATCTGTTCGACCCGGAACTGGCCGACAAACTGCACCGCCATATCTACAGCGCCGGCGACGCCCGCGAACAGCGCGCCGCCTTCCGCGCCTTCCGCGGCCATGAGCCGCAGGCGCAAGCGATGCTGAAAAAACGCGGCCTGATCTGATCAGACCGCGCGAAGCCGGCAAGCCGCTGACTCGCAAGCGTCGGCGGCTTTTCTTTATTGGCCGCCAGCACACTCAATCTCTGATCCGACAATTTCCGGAAGCCGCCAAATGCCCCAGCCCTTGAATCGCCTGCAAGCCTTCTATCAAGCCGCCATTGAGCAAAACGATGCTTGCGCCCACTTCGCCACCTTCATCACGGTGGACGAAGAGGGCCAGCCCGCCTCGCGCATCGTCACGCTGCGCGCGCTGGACGAAAACGGCATCGTATTGAAAGTCAATGCCCACAGCCCCAAGATCCGCCATTGGCAGGCCAACGGCAAATGGGAGCTGAGCGGCTTCTGGCCGCTGCAAATGGTCCAATACCGGCTGCGCGGCCAGGCCAGCCTTGGACAGTGCGAAGCCACCCGCCGCGATTGGCAGAACAGAAGCCGCGCGGGCCAGCTGCCGGACCTCTACCATCAGCTGGCGCGCCCGCAGAGCAGCCCGCTGCCCTCGCGCGAGGTCTTGCTCGCCGAGGCCGAGGCATTGCGGCAGAACTTGCCGGCACAGGTGGAAACGCCGCCTGGCGTGTGTGTTTTGACGCTGCGGCCTGAATTCGTTGAAATCGGCCACGCTTCGCTGGCGGATAGGCTGCATGACCGCCGGATCTATCGCCGACAAGCCGGCGCCGACTGGGAGTCGACCATATTGGTGCCTTGAAAGGAAACACAGTCCATCGCCCGCGCATCTGGCCATAAGCGATCTTTACAACAGCCATCAATCCAAAAGCATTTTAAAATATCAATGTCATTGCTTGTTTCATATATCGTCTGAATACTGTGGCTATCAGCAATCATCCTGAGAACCCATCATGCGCGCCGCCACCACCCTTGGCTTCATTCTCACTGTGACAAACTGCAGCGCCGCCCTGGCTTTCGATCTTGGCTCCGTGCTCAACTCAGTCAACCAAGCGGTTGATACCGTCAAAAGCGTCGGCAGCGCCGTCAGCAGCGATAAAACCGGCAACGGCGCCCTGTCTCCCAAAATCAAACTGACCCAGCCTTCGCCAGTCGCCTCGCCATTGCCCGTAAAAGAAGAACGCTCGCCTAGCTACAAAGAGCTGGATCAACTGACGGTTTTCCTCAGCCGCCCGCGCTTGAATAACGATGGCTCGGTGCGCGTCGCCAAGTCTGAACTCCTGCGAGGCCAAGTTTATAAAAACGTATATGAGCACCCGGAAACGCAAAGCACCTTGCAAGTCTGGGAAGCGTATCAACGCCAGTTGAAACAGGATGGCTATCAGCTGGATTTCATCTGCGACAAACCCTGCGCCAACAGCACATCGCTCTGGGAAACGGCGCAGAACAGCCGGTTCATCATCTACAACGACTCCGACCGCTATCTGGTGGCGCACAAAGGCAATATCTGGACATCGATCGCAGTAGGAGAGATAGGCTATCCGCTCTCCAGCGTGAATGTCGTCGTCCGCAACAATTAAGCGCGCTCCATCTTCCCGACTCACGCAATCGGCTATCATTTTTGCTGATGCGAACGCGTTTGTGCAGCCATCATGGCAAACTACGCAAAGCCGTGCTGGCAAAGTCGCAATGCACCCTCAGTAGTTCCCCTGCCAATGGACAGGAAATGATCAAATATCATTGATCTACTTCAAGTCGAAAAGCATACTGAATCGATGCGCCGGCAAAATGGCGAACCCATACGCCATGCCGGACAATACACGCGAAAACGCAAAAAAACCTAGCGCCAAAATAGGCGCCCTGCCCCTAACCAGGACACAATATGAACCAGACTATCGACCGACCGGAGACCGAGGCCATTCTGGACACTCGCGCCGCCATTGAGATCTTCTTTTACGCCTACAAAGCGCTGACCGCCAAGCCGGATGAGATTCTGGCCAAAAGAGGCTTGGCCAGGGTGCACCATCGCATCCTGTTTTTTGTCGCGCGCTATCCCAAATTGTCGGTCAAGGACTTGCTGTCCTTCCTCGGCGTCACCAAGCAAGCCATCAACATTCCCCTGCGCCAGTTGATGGAAATGGGCCTGGTGTGCAGCCAAGCCGCGCCGCACGACAAGCGCGTCAAGCAACTTAGCCTCAGCGAAGAAGGCTCCAGACTGGAAGACAGCCTGCATCACGAGCAGCAGCGCCTGCTGCAGATCGCCTTCGGCGACGGCGGAGACAAGGCCACCCGCGACTGGTTCCTGATCAACGGCCGCTTGGCGGAAAACGCTCTCCCCTAGAATACGCTCATGAAAAAGCCCGGATCCTGCGATCCGGGCTTTTTAGCATTCCATCCGACTCAATCAATCTTGCAGTAGCGCACTTCCAGCACCTCGATGTCCTCGTCGCCATCCGGGCCGCGGAACAACACCGAGTCCCCCTCCCTGGCTTTCAGCAAGGCTCGGGCGATGGGAGAAATCCAGCTGATCCGCCCGCGCGGCAGGTCGATCTCATCGACGCCGACTATCGTCAGCCTTTGCTCGTTGCCGTCGCCGCGCTGAATCAGCACGCTGGCCGAAAAGAAAATCTGGTCGGTCGCCTCGCGCGCCTCCGGATCCACCACCTCGGCGATTTCCAGCCGCTTGGTCAAAAACTGGATGCGGCGGTCGATTTCGCGCAAGCGCCGCTTGCCATACAGATAATCGCCGTTTTCCGAACGGTCGCCATTGCTGGCCGCCCAGTTGACCACTTGCACGATCTCCGGCCGTTCGCGGTTGACCAGGTGATACAACTCATCCTTCAAGCGCTGCCAGCCGCCCGGCGTGATGTAATTCTTGGTCGACGCCGGCAGGCGGCGCTCAGCGGGGAGATCGTCGTCCTGCTCTTCGTCTTCTCGGGTAAACGCCTTGCTCATGCTCGTTCCATCTAATCCGATTGAAAGCTGTTGGTATTATGCCTGAAGCAAAGGCGCGCCATCGCCTTCCAGCAAGGCCAGGCAATATGGCAGCAGCGCCTTGGGGCGCAGCCTGACCTGTCGCAGCGCCGCCGCGTCCAGCCACACCAGCTCGTAATGATTGTCCGCCGACAATTTGGCCAGCTCCGGCCCGCCCAGGCGCAACATGCCGCGGTGCTCCCGCGCCAGGAAAACATGCTCGGTGCGCTTATTGCCTTCCAGCACGCACACCTCGCCGCCCAACCACACATTCAAGCCGGTTTCCTCGCGGGTCTCGCGCACGCAGGCCATCGCCGGCGTCTCGTTCTTTTTGATATTGCCGCCAGGCAAGGCGTAATAATCCTTGTCGGGCTTGACCCGGCGCATCAACAGCAGCCGGCCGCCTTCGATGATGATGATAGCGGCGCGCATTTTGCGCTCCTGCGGCGGCAGCCATTCGCCTTCCGCCATGCTCATGAAATCTTCCATGTCGTCCCCGCGACCTGAAAAGCAAAACGGGCAACCGCCTATGGCGATCGCCCGAACCTTCAGCCTAGGCTCATCGCTCAGGATGAGCCCCATCGCTTACTCTTGGCGCGGCGCGGCCTTGGGCTTGCGCGGCGAGCCGCGGCGGACCGGCTTGACCGGCTTGCCGCCGGTAACGGTCAGATTCGACCACTTCATCACGGCGGCCACTTCGGCGGCGTTGAGCTCATAGAACTGGCCGCGCTTCAGGCGCGGAGGCAGGCCGATATTGCCGAAGCGCACGCGCATCAGGCGGCTGACGGTCAGGCCGAAATGCTCGAACATGCGGCGCACTTCGCGGTTGCGGCCTTCCTTGATCACCACGTTGAACCACTGATTGGCGGACTCTTCCTGGCTGCCGGTCTGGAAGATGCGGTCGAAGCGCGCTTCGCCGTCCTCCAGTTCCACGCCCTTGGTCATCTCCTTCATGATTTCCGGGGTCAATTCGCCCAGCACGCGCACCGAATACTCGCGCTCCACTTCGAAGCTCGGGTGCATCATGCGGTTGGCCAGTTCGCCGCTGGTGGTGATCAGCAGCAAGCCGGAAGTGTTGACGTCCAGACGGCCAATCGCCACCCAGCGGCTGGATTTGGCTTGCGGCAGACGGTCGAACACGGTGACGCGGCCTTCCGGATCGTCGCGGGTGACGATCTCGCCCTCTTCTTTATGGTACATGATCACGCGCGGCAGGCGGTCGGCCCACTTCAGCTTGATCGGGTCGCCCTTGACCGTCACCTTGTCGTGCGGGCCGACTTTGTCGCCCAGGCTGGCCTTTTTGCCGTTGACCAGCACCAGGCCGGCTTCGATCCACTCTTCCATTTCGCGGCGCGACCCCACGCCGGACGAGGACAGGGCTTTCTGCAGGCGCACCGGCTCGATCTCGTTCAGATCGACGCGTACTTCCTTCAGTTTCTGCGCCTTGTTCTTGATGTCCTGGCTGGGGCTGCGCAGACGCAGCTTCTTGGCCTTCAGCACTTGTTGCTTGGGCTTGCCGTCGGCTCTGGGCTTGGCGTCGGCGCGCGGTTCGCCTTGTTGCGGCTTGGCGGCGCCTTCCGGCGCCTTGCGGCCGCGGCCTTCCGCAACCGGACGGGCGGCGTTTTTGTTGCCGAAGCGGCGTTCATGCTCCAGCGGCGCGACGTTGCCGTTCACATCGCCATTGCTGTCGCGCTGGTATTGCGGCTTGCGATTGCCGGAGGCCAGCATTTGCTGCTCCTGCTCGCGGCGGCTCATCTTGAACAGCGGCACGCCATCCTGCGACGGCATCACCGGATTGCCATAAGCGTCGCGTTGCTGTTGGCGCGGACCGCCGGCGCGGCGGCCTTGCTGCTGGCCTTGACCGTTCTGCTGCGGAAAGCGCGGCTGGATGCCGCCGGAGGGGGAATTCTTGCCTTGGCGCATCTGGCCTTGGCTGCGGCCCGTGTTCTGGCGCGGCTGCGCGGTTTCACGGCCTTTGACGCGCGCAACCGGCTGGCGCGCGTTGGTACGTTGTCCTTTTGTAGACATGTGCTTGCTCTTTCCATGGGAGCAAGTGGCGGAAGGTTTATTCCGCGACTGGCTCTAAATTGTCCGCCTCATCATCGAGGGGGAGATCGTCTGCGCCCGCGAGGGGGCTGTCGTCCTGTGTTTGGGCATCCGGCACCACCAAGCTGCCGAGCTCCGCCAAGGGCGGAAGATCGTTCAGCGAGACGAAGCTCAGATCATCCAGAAATTTGCGTGTAGTGGCGTACAGGCCGGGACGGCCCGGTACGTCCTTGTGACCGATGACTTCGATCCAGCCCCGCTCCAG
Source organism: Chromobacterium sp. IIBBL 290-4 (assembly GCF_024207115.1). NCBI lineage: Bacteria > Pseudomonadati > Pseudomonadota > Betaproteobacteria > Neisseriales > Chromobacteriaceae > Chromobacterium > Chromobacterium sp. IIBBL 290-4. The sequence continues at coordinate 3,065,741 of NZ_CP100128.1, read as the reverse complement.
CAGGGTCTGCATCACATTGGTGGAAACCGACACGCCGCGTATCGCTTCTATGTCGCCACGGGTCACAGGTTGTTTGTAGGCGATGATCGCCAACGTTTCCATCACCGCCCGGGAATAACGGGGCGGTTTTTCCGGATTGAGCCGATTCAAATACGGCGTGAACTCGGCCCGCGCCCGAAAGCGCCAGCCGGAAGCCAGCTTGATCAGCTCAATGCCTCTTCCGCGCCAATCGCCTTGAATGTCTTCCAGAATATCATTGATCAGCGCCGCTTTGACGTCTTCGGTGAACAGCCGTTTCAACTGGGACACCGATAGCGGTTCCTGAGCGGTCAGCAATGCTGTTTCCAGCACGATCTTCAGATATTTTAAGTCGGTAATGGTGGACATCAAGCCGGGATGCCGGAGAATTCGGGTTTTAAGCGCGGGAAGCTGCGGATTCTACACATATTTGGCCGCGCGGAAAACTATTCAATGATCCCAGCCAGGGAAGTGAGACTGAAACGCCGCAAAACCGTTCCGTCCGGCTGCGGCATATCCTCCAGTCTCTGCCCGCCGCAAGCCTCTATGGTGCGGATGGAGGCGATATTGGTCGCGTCGCACACCAGCACCCAATTGCCGCAAACCGGGACATTGCCCAAGGACTGGACATACTGCAGCAGCACCTTGCCGAAACCATGGCCGCGCCATTGCGGCAGCACTTCATAGCCGACATGGCCGATCTCGTCCTGGATCACCGCGGTTTCGCCCAGACGCAGACGGATCGAGCCGACGATCTCTCCGCCGCCGGTCAACAGAAACCAGCTTTGACAAGGCACCCAGCCTGCCGGCAACGATTTGCCTTCGGCATGCAGCACCAGCTGGCGCAGCCAATGATCGGCATCGTCGCCCAGATCCTGATAATACTTCAGCCCCTCCTTGCGGCAGGCGTCGAAATACGCCCGGTAAGCCTCAAGATGCTGCTCGCTGGCGGACTCTATTTTCATTCTCGGCTCCCAAGACCAATACTCCCATCGTAACCAGCTATGCGGCGAGGTCAAGCCCTTTGCGCAGATCGGCCGCCGCTATGAGACAATCGGAATCTGAACCGCAGCGAGTCCTATTCATGAGCAACACCCCGCAAGCCATTCTTCTGATGGGCCCCACCGCCTCCGGCAAAACCGGCCTGGCGCTGGAACTGGCGCGCCATTTCCCCGTTGAGATCATCAGCGTCGACTCCGCGCTGGTTTATCGCGACATGGACATCGGCAGCGCCAAGCCATCGCAGGAAGAGATGGCCGGCTGTCCGCATCACCTGATCGACATCATCAGTCCCCTGCAAAGCTATTCCGCCGCGCAGTTCCACGCCGATGCCAATCGTTTGATCGCCGACATTCAGGCCCGCGGCAAACTGCCGCTGCTGGTGGGCGGCACCATGCTGTACTACAAAGCGCTGCTGGAGGGCTTGTCCGATCTGCCGCAAGCCGACGCGGCCCTGCGCGCCGAACTGGACGCCCAAGCCGCCGAACTGGGCTGGCCGGCGATGCATGCCAAACTGGCGGCGCTGGACCCTATCACCGCCGCGCGGCTGAACCCCAACGACTCGCAACGCATCCACCGCGCGCTGGAGGTCTGCCTGATCAGCGGCAAACCCATGTCCGAATTGATCGCGCAAGGCAAGGAGGCCGCCGCCAGTTTCCGTTTCCTGCCGCTGGCGCTGGTGCCGCGTGAACGCGCCTGGCTGCATGAGCGCATCGCGCAGCGCTTCCGCATCATGCTGGAACAAGGCTTTCTGGACGAAGTCACGCAGTTGCGCGCGAAATATCCGGAGCTGCATTTGAATCTGCCCTCCATGCGCTGCGTGGGCTATCGCCAGGCCTGGGAGCATCAGGACGGCCTGTACGGCTACGACGAATTCATCGAACGCGGCATCGCCGCCACCCGGCAACTGGCCAAACGGCAACTCACCTGGACCCGCAGCCTGGATGTCATCCCGGTAGACGCGCAGCAGGATGGGCTGTCCGGCATGCTGGTCTCTGCGGTGTCGGCTTTCCAAGCCGGCGACAGCTGCCCGGACGATTTACGCTATGCCGGAGACTTTTGACCCGAGCGGTCCTGATGGCAGGTGCGCCATTTCAGCCTCCGCACCTGCCCTCCCATGCCCTCTGCTCAAGGATTGACGCTCATCCGCAAGGTATGCGTCCAGTTATGATCGTTGTCCGACACCACACTGCGATAGGTGGCGTAAATCATGCCCTCGCCCGGCCAAGGATTCATCAGATACAAATAGCTGCCGCTGTCATCGCTATAGCCCCGCCCGACAATGAAGTGCCCGCCACCTCCCGTCCAGCCATAGCGGATGACGAAGGGACGGTTGGCCTGGATATCCTGCTGCACATGGGTCCAGGAGAGATAGTCGTTGACCGTGACATTCGTCACTCCCCAATTCCTCAATATGTTTTGCAGGCTGCCGGCGCTGCCGAACATATTGTTGGGGCTGTTGGCATTGCTGTTCCAGTTGAAGTTGCTATTGCCGCAAGCGTAGTTGATGCCGAAGGCCCAATTGACGATGTTGCATTGACTGGGCGTCTTGCCATACAGCGCCAGCACCGCCTTGCTGGAGCCCGCCCAGCACCATTGGCTATGCTCCTGCTGCGTCAACGGCACTTTCAAGCTCAGATTGGCCGCGGCGGCGGGAATAGCCGCCGCCAGCAAGGTGGCCGACAACATGACTGCTGAGAATCGTTTTTTCATCTCCTCGCCCTCCTAGCGCCAGTTGGCCAAATTGCTGCGCACCGCCGCGCGCAGCGGCTCCATGAGCGCCGCTCCGTCCATCAAGGGCGCCACCGGCTCGCCTGACTGCCGTTTCAGCAATAAGGACTCATAAGCCGACGCCAACGCCGCGAACTGCGGCTTGCCGCCTTGCTCGGGCATGACTTCCAAGAAGTCCGACTGCGCCTGGAAAACCCTCAAAAAACGGGTATTGCTGCGGCCGGCATTGCCATAGGCGGTCTGAAGCGCCTCGACATTGCGCGCCAAGCCGATGGCTCCATAGGCAATGGCCTGCCACTGGCCGCGCACCTGCTCCACCGTCACCAGGCCGATGGGCTTGCTCCCGGAGTAGATGATGAAGCGCCAACTGCCGGTAGGCGTCATCAGGCGGCTGATATCGGCATCCGCCGCCATCAGCTTTTGAGGGTTGACGCTATAAACGGGAAAGCCATAGCCCACCCGCGCGGCAGCCAGCTCAGACGCGCTGGCGACATCAAGCGGAAAACCATCCGGCAAATTGCCGTTTTTATTGGACAGGACCTGCTTGGAGAACTCCGCCAAACCCTTGCGGGCGGCGTTGGCGGCCGCTGATGCCTGGACGGATAAGGATTGCGGCGTAGCCTCGATATTGGGCTGCGCGTCGACGGCCTGGGCGGTCAATCCCGCCACGCCGATCAGGGCAGCCACGATCACGGATTTCGACTGCATGTTTCAACCTCCTGATGTGAGATGGATGTGCAGCGCCAGTTTCTGCGGCAGCAGACAGCCGCCGCATGCCCTAGTGATATCGAAGTGCCCTTGCGTCAGCAATCGTCAAAAATGCGTCCATGTTATTGATTTTTATTGAAAATAAAGATGAATTACATAGGGTTGCGGCATAAAATGCAGATGCTGCCTGACACGGCATCTGCACTAAAGGGCAGGACCAGACTTGTCATGGCCGAACCACGCCGCAGCCCCTCGCTCTCGAAGGAAAGGAACATTTAGATGGACCGTCTTCCCTGCATCGCCGGCCTTCTCATTCTGACTAGCGCTTTCGCCTCAGCAGCGCCTCCGCCGCAAAATCGGGTGCCGCCGGACGAGGCGTTTCAGGCTTGCAATGGCAAGAAAGCGGGGGAGACGGTGTCGTTCACCACGCCCCGCGGCGAGAAAATGAGCGGTAAATGCGCGATGATGCCGGCACGCCTCGCCGCGATTCCCGACCATCCGCCGCAAGACGGCAATCCCCCGCCGCCGCCGAAGCAATAAAAAAACCCGCAGCCATCACAGCTGCGGGTTTCTCCTTGACCAAGCGGCTCAGCGCGCGGCGACCAGCTTGATCTCCACCTTCCACGCCGGATTGGCCAGCTTGGCTTCCACCGTGGCGCGGGCGGGCACGTTGCCGGCCGGCACCCAGGCGTCCCAGGCTGCGTTCATCGCATCGTAATCGGCCAGATTGGCCAGGAAAATCGTGACGTCGACAATCTTGGCCTTATCCGAATCCAGTTCCGCCAGCAAGGCGTCGATCTGACCCAATACGTTTTCGGTCTGGGCGCGAGCATCGGCCTCGGTGTTTTCCGGCACCTGGCCAGCCAGAAAGACCAGGCCATTGGTCACCACGGCCTCGGCCAGACGGGCGCCTTGCTTGTGACGGTAAATGCTCATGTTGTTCTCCGTTTTGGGTGGGTAATTACCAACGATTCTAACGGCAACGCGATCAGCTGTCCCGCTGCGCCTGCGCCAGATCGGCAATCAGCGCCGCCTCGCCTTCCACGCCCACCGACAGGCGGATCAGATTATCGTGTATGCCCAGAGCGGCGCGGCGTTCGGCCGGAATGGACGCATGCGTCATCGCCGCCGGCAGGCACACCAGGCTTTCCACCCCGCCCAGGCTCTCGGCCAGCGCGAACAGTTTGAGCTTGGACAGGAAAGCCTTCACATCGCCCTTAAGATAGAAGGACACGATGCCGCCATACCCTTGCATCTGGCTGCGCGCCAGTTCGTGCTGCGGGTGGCTTTCCAGGCCGGGATACAGCACCGATTCCACCCACGGCTGCGCCTCCAGCCAACGAGCGATGGCCAGACCATTGCGGTTATGCTGCTCGACACGCAGCGCCAGCGTGCGCAGGCCGCGCAGCACCAGGAAGCTGGGGAAGGCGTCCAGAATGGCCCCCACCGCGTTGTGCAGGAAGGCCAGCTGCTCGGCCAGCTCCAGCTGCTCGCGGCTGACCACCGCCACGCCGGCCACCACATCGGAATGGCCGTTCAAATACTTGGTGGCGGAGTGGACGACGATGTCGAAGCCGAAATCCAGCGGCCGCTGGTTCACCGGCGAGGCGAAGGTGTTGTCCACCACGCCGATCAGCTTGTGGCGGCGGGCGATGGCGGCCACGGCGTTCAGATCCACCAGCTGGTTCAGCGGATTGGACGGCGTTTCCACCCAGATCATCTTGGTATTCGGCCGGATGGCGGCTTCCAGCGCGGCGCTATCGGCCGAGGCGACATAAGTCACTTCCAGATTGGCGCTGAGTTTGCGCACTTTCTCGAACAGGCGGAAGGTGCCGCCGTAGAGATCATTCACCGCGATCAGATGGCTGCCGGCCGGCAGCAGCTCCAGCACGGTGGAGATGGCGGCCAATCCCGAACCAAAGGCATAGCCGCGCAGACCGCCCTCCAGCTCGGCCACCGCGCGCTCCAGCGCTTCACGCGTCGGGTTTTGCGAACGGGAATACTCATAGCCGGTATGCTCGCCCGGCGCGTGTTGGCGATACGTGGAGGTCGCATAGATAGGCGGCATCACCGCGCCGAAAGCGTCTTCATGGGCGCCGGCGGTGACGGCCAGTGTGTGAAAATCAGTCATAGCTTTGTCCTTTTCATAATTATGTCCGGCCCGCTCCAGGCGAGCCGCTTAAATCCAGTGTTTGATCATGCTCCGCGCGGCTGGCGACGCCAGAAGGCCAGCAAATCGGACTGGGTGATCAAGCCCAGGTAGCGGCCCTGATCGACGATCAGCGCGATATGCCCGTCATTGAACACCTGCAGCAAATCCTGCAAGGAGGCGCGCGGCGACAAGGTCTGCACCTGGCTGCTCATCGCGCTTCTCACCGCCTGGCGGAAGTTCTCCGGCTCGCCGTGCACCGACAGCAGCAAGTCCCACTCGTCCAGCACGCCCACCACCTTGTCGTCGTCCAGCACCGGCATCTGCGACACATCGTGCAGGCGCATGCGCTGGTAGGCGGCGCTCAGCGGCTCGTCCGGATGGCAAGACACCGTGCTGCCATCCTGATGGCGACGGACGATCAGGTCGGTCAGCCCGCCCACCTCGGGCAGGCGCAGCATGCCTTGGTCGACCAGCCAATCGCGGTTGTACATCTTGGACAGATACTTGTTGCCGCTGTCGCACACCAGCGTCACCACGCGCTTGGGTTCGGTCTGCTCGCGGCAGTAGCGCAGCGCCGCCGCCAGCAGCGCGCCCGACGAAGACCCCGCCAGAATGCCTTCGCTGCTCAGCAATTGTTGGGCGGTGTCGAAGCTTTCCTGGTCGCTGATGCGGAAGGCGCGCTTCACCATGGACAAATCGGTCAACGGCGGAATGAAGTCCTCGCCTATGCCCTCGATCAGCCAACTGCCGGCCTGGCCATAACTGCCGGTTTCGACAAAGTCCGCCATCACCGAGCCCACCGGATCGGCCAGCACAAAGGCGGTGTCCGGCGCATGCTTGCTGAAGAAGCGGGTCAGGCCGGTCAACGTGCCGCTGGAGCCCACCCCCACCACCACCGCGTCCACCTCATGCTTCATCTGGCGCCAGATCTCCGGCCCGGTGGTGGTTTCATGCGCCAGCGGATTGGCCGGGTTGTTGAACTGGTCGATGTAGTACGCGCCAGGCGTTTCGCTGGCGATGCTCGCCGCCAGATCCTGGTAATACTCCGGATGGCCCTTGCCGACGTCGGAACGGGTCAGCACCACCTTCGCGCCCAGCGCCTGCAGGTGCAAAATCTTTTCCCGGCTCATTTTGTCCGGCACCACCAGCGTCAGCGGGTAGCCTTTCTGAGACGCCACCAGCGCCAGCCCCAGGCCGGTGTTGCCGGCGGTGGCCTCGATGATGGCGCCGCCCGGTTTCAGCTTGCCTTCCCGCTCGGCCGCCTCGATCATCGTCAGCGCGATCCGGTCTTTGATCGAACCGCCCGGATTGTGGCTTTCCAGCTTCAGATACAGTTCGCACGGGCCGGTATCCAGATGGCTGACCCGCACCAGCGGCGTGTTGCCGATCAGCGACAAAACCGAATGATCCTTCATTTCAATACTCCTGGCTATTTTAAAATTACTTTTAGTAATTTTTAGTTATATAAAAAGCAAAAAAATTTCTATCGAATCGATATAACAACGGCTCTTATCTTCATTTTTAAACCACCGCGCTGGCTTGCATGAAGCTGTAGAAGAACACCAGCTCCGGATTGCCGCGCAACTGGCGCAGCTCGCGCGTCATCGCCTCCACCAGCGCCGCGTCCACCCGGCCGGCCTCTATCAATTGATCCGCCGCGGACAGCAACAACTCGGTCCAGTAATCCAGCACCAGTTGGCGGCGATGCGGTTCGCGGCTGTCCAGATGCCAGGTTTTCACCTGCGTTTCCACATGGCGGAAACCCAAGCGCTGCAGGATATTGCCCAATTTCGCGCCGACGAAGGGATCGCCGCCGACCTCGAGCTGATGGTCGTTGAATGCCAGCCAGTATTGCTGCAGGTTCGCGGAATAAGGCGACAGAAAGAAAGTGGCGTTCATCGCCTCGGTGGCGTACAGCCTGGCGCCCGGCCTCAACACCCGCCGCACTTCGCCCAGCACGCGCTCGGGCGAATTCACATGCTCCAGAATCCAGCACAAGAAGGCGGCATCGTAGCTGGCGGGCGGAAAATCCAGATCCTCCGCGTCCATATGCAGCAGATTGGCTCTGTCATGGTAGGGGCTGCCTTGCAGCCGTTGCCGTGCTACCGCCAGCTGCCGCTGGCTGAAGTCGATGCCGGTGATCTGCGCGTCCGGAAAGCGGCGCAGCAGGATTTCAGTCTGGGCGCCGACGCCGCAACCAACTTCCAGCAGCCGGTCAACGCCGGAGAAATCGACATCGCGGTAAACCATGGCCTCGGAGAAGCGCGCCTGACGAACCAAGCGCGCTTGCTCGGCGGCGGAGAAGCCATGGATATAAGGCAGATCGCCGGAGAGATCGGCTTGAGTGAGAACTGTCATCGCAAATCCTTGCTTGTTCCAGTCAGCACATTATATTTCCGCAAGCTATAAAAGATACAAAAATTAATTCAAATTTTTATATAGCAAACAGTACTAAACCCGGGACGATAAAAAACCCGCAAGCGCAATGCTTGCGGGTGGATGAGGGAAATGGACGGAAGATTACGGAAAAGCCACTTGCTTGCGGTTGCCTGACATTAAGATAGGGTATGCTCAATTCCGACGCGTAATCTCTTGAGCAGTCTACGTTGCAGACTGTCGGACTCAACAATCTTTGGCAACCGCGACATCGCAGACACGCTAGAGTGACACTACTGACCAAGTGCTATCGGGACGTGGGGTCTGGTCCATTCGCCCTAATACCGCAACGCTGCATGCAGGAAACTCGCCAAGTCTCCGGAGTATGGAAACGATCATATCGTCATCAATGACTCTGAGCGCATCTTGGAGGTGTGCAAACGTAGCTGAAGAACCCGTCAGACGTCCGTAAATTGCCCGAACTAAAGATTGCGGTCGTTCGTCGACTCGCCCGATGGCATCAACGAGACTCTTCCTGTTGGCTGCGACGGCGCACAGATCAATCGCCGATATCCTCTCCTGCCAAGCATCTTCGTCCCATGGCCTGACCAAGAACCCTCCCAACTCAGGCGTTCGATAACTGCCAATGTGATACTCTTGCATTGCCATATCGACGCCGATGAAGGCGCTATAGGAGCCGATAGCATCTCGCAGAAGCGGTTGCACGAAGACTCGATCAATCTCTCGCTCAGCGGCGACGATAGCTGCACACGCGGACGAATCACCAAGCGGGAGCGCTGTGCGCCTCACAAAGGCAGATTCTCGAAATTTCCCCTGGACAAGCAACCGGGAACGTAGCTCAGCGATTGGACTCTCATTACGAACTGGCCACGAGATAGATGCGAGCCTGTCCTCCACAACTTGCAGTATCTCGGAGGCGCTCATGCCATTAGCCGGAGTAATCTCGATAGTAGGCGACTTAACCACCTCACTTACGATTCGATCCCACGCCAATGGCATGACCAGGCTGGCATCTTGTACTTCTGCAACCGCCGCCGCATAGTGATATTGCGATAATCCCCGCCACGCTTGAAGCACCGCAGCGCTGCCACCTACTTGCTGGCTGGCCTCGGCCAATGCCAGCCCTAGTGGTTCCCGATTGATGGCATCGGTGAGCATCAGAGCAGCCGAGGACAACTCCAGTGGCTTAACGTTCATAACCTCATCGAATATCCCGTCCAAGAGCCGGGATGCTCCCCGGTCCGAAACCTCCGCGGTCATCTCGATTTTCAGCGCTAATAACTGGCGTGAGATCCCGATCGGGTCAACGTGACAGAAAAGCGAGGACGAGATCCGGAGGCCACGACGTGCGGAAATCTTATCGATCAGAGTCTGCAGCATCGGAATAGCGGCCAAAGTCATCGTCGGCAGCTCGCTGATGTTCACCACGCGATGAAATGCCATTGAGCGCTTGGCCGACGATTCATCGAGAGTTGCAATGCTGCTGCCAATACGTACTTCGTGCCGGCTAGGACCCAAATCCTTCAGTAGAATGTCGCCTTCTCCATGCGATTCGCGACATCTTACTGCCTGGTATCGATTATCGGCTCTAGCTAATCGTGCAGCAACGCGGTGCTCTCGATCTGCAATCTGATCCAAGCTATGAGGGGCCTGCGGCAGTTCAAACGCTATAGGGCCAGCGGCAGTAACACATCGCAAGAGGGCGGTGCTAGAAGTCGACGAATCCGCGAATATCGCAGCCATCTGCTCAACATTGGCCATCCACCGAGACACGGAGGGCCACTTCCCATCAAACAACCTGTCGGCAAGAAGAAGTCGATATGGCTCTCCGAACTCCTTTCCAGCCAAACTGTTTCGCAGTATCGGGGCGTGTCCGAATTTTTGTGTAAACGGGGTTTGGGTTACGCCTGTGGAATGCGTTCCTCGAACTGAATGGTAAAGCGAGTCAGCGCTGCCTTCCAATCCCGAATCGGCATGGTCCACTTCTGACTGATGTTCCTTAGCGCCAGATAGAACAGTTTCAGCAATGCCTCATCACTCGGGAACGAGCCCCGATTCTTGGTCAGCTTTCGCAGACTCATATTCACCGACTCGATGGCATTAGTGGTGTAGATCACTTTCCTGATCTCCGGCGGGTAGTCGAAGAATGGCGTCAACCGAGCCCAGTTGCGCCGCCAGGACTGACCAATTGGCAAATACTCGTCATCCCACTTGGCCTCAAACTCACCTAGCCGCTGCTCAGCTTCGTCGAGGGTGGCCGATTGGTAGATTCGCTTCAGGTCGGCGGCTACTTCAGCACGCCGCTTCCACGACACGTAGTTCAGGCTGTGTCGCACCATGTGCACGATGCACAACTGCACCGCTGCTTTCGGGAAGACCGCCTCGATCGCTTCCGGGAAACCCTTCAGACCATCGACGCAGGCGATAAAGATGTCCTGTACGCCCCGGTTACGCAGCTCGGTCACGACCTGAAGCCAAAACTTGGCTCCTTCCGTCTGAGCCAGCCACATCCCCAGAACCTCCTTCTCTCCAGCCAGGGTAATACCGATGGCGAGATAGACGGCTTTCACACGTACAGCTCCCTCACGTACTTTCACGTGGATGCAGTCGAGGTAGATGATCGGATAGAGCGAGTCCAGGGGGCGAGCCTGCCACGCCTTGACCTCTTCTGTGACGGAATCGGTGATGGAGGAGATCAGGCTGGGCGAGACCTCGGTGCCGTACATCTCTTCCAGATGGGCCTGGATTTCCCGAACAGTCATACCACGGGCGTAAAGCGAGATGACTTTGTCGTCGAAGCCGGTCCAGCGGGTCTGGTGCTTGGGAATGAGTTGCGGCTCGAAGGTACCCTGGCGGTCTCGTGGCACTTCGATAGGCAATTCGCCGAACTCGCCCTTGAGGGTCTTGCGGCTCTTGCCGTTCCGGGTGTTGCCGGCTGGATTGAGCACCGGCTCGTGTTTGCTATGGCCGAGGTGTGCGGCCATCTCAGCATCCAGTGCTTTCTCGACCAGCAGCTTGGTCAGTTGCTTGAGTAGGCCGTTCTCACCGATGAGGTCTTCGGGCTTCTGATAGTCGGCCAGCAAGCTGTCCAGTAGTGTGTCAGGTACGTCGTGTTTCTTTGAGCTCATTGTGTCTCCAGACTAGGTGGCAGTTTCCTGCCAAATGTCCGTTTACACAAAATTCAGTACACGCCCTCGCCAGCACTCGTCGTTCAGCTTCCACTACGATCGTTTGGCCGGCAGTCACGCTATAGTTAACTTCCGGAACTGCACGCGCCTTGCCCGAGTAGGTCATATTCTCGAAGTTGTACAGTTCGTAGACTTCCACCTCCGCGGTGCTCAGGAAGTAGTAAATGTCGTCCGAAAGTTCGGTAGTAATTGGGTTAGGGGTCTCGGGCAGCTGAAGCACCACTAGTTCGACGACGAACCAATCACCTCGCCCGACCCTCAGAGCACTGCGAGAGCGAATCTTTGCAGGATACCGAGTGTCTGCCTTGCAGCGGTCTAGCTCCGACGCAATCAGACTTTGCAGATCTACCGAGCTTGCGAACTGGCGAAAGCGCTCCTCGTGGGCGGCAAGGTGCCGCACCGGATCGCCATTCAGATGGGCCGCAAAGTCACTAAAAGTCTGTGTCATAGCTGTTAAGTCGCATCATGTTATTCCCGGCGAGCCGGGGCTGAGGTTTATCAAGACCGAATGGACCTGCGGGCATTGAGTAGCTACAGAAATGCCCGCGGCCATCCGGCTAGCGATCACCAGACGAGGAAGAGCGCGATCAGCCCTGCAGAGATGGCCGGAATAATCTGTTGCGCGCCACTGGAAGTGCAGGCGGTCGCCTCCCACTCAAGCGGCACCATGTTCACTATTGGTAGGTTCACGGCTTCTCGTTTCATAAAAGCTCCTTAGGTGTGAAGTTAATTGAAGATCACCAGCCTCTACGCGGCGCAAAACAAAAGGCCGCATCCTGATCAAGATGCGGCCTCGTCGAAAATCAAATTGCCAGCATTACGCCAAAGCGGTTTGCCTCAAGCTCCGCGAGAAACGCTCCAATGCGGCGATGCCGGAGGCTTCCGCCCGCGCGCACCAGTCCTGCAACTCCTTGAGCAACTGTTCGCGGGTGAGATTGGAACGCTCCCACAAACGGGTCAGCTCCTGCCGCATATTGTAGATGGTGGCCAGCACCTGGCTTTGCGCCAGCAGCTCGGCCAGTTGCTCGCGCTCGACTTCCGGCGTGTCCTTGGCATCCTGCTTCAGCCACACCTTCATCTTGCGGCGGAAATCGGCGTTCGGCAGCTCCGGCAAACTCAGCTGGGCCAGTTCGGAGCCATACTCGGCCCGCAGTTCGCGCGCATAACGGGCGGCAATGGCGTAGCGGTTGGAAATAATCGCCTGCAGATGCTCCAGGTCCAACTGCGGACGGGACGGATCCTGCGCCAGTTGCGGCGCCACGCGGCGCACCGTGGCCAAGCCCAGCACGGACAGGATGCGGATATACATCCAGCCGATGTCGAATTCGTACCACTTGTAAGAGAGCTTGGCCGAGGTGCCGAAGGTGTGGTGGTTGTTGTGCAGCTCTTCGCCGCCCACCAGAATGCCCCAGGGCACCAGATTGGTGGAAGCGTCCTCGTTCTCGAAATTGCGGTAGCCCCAATAGTGGCCGAGTCCGTTGATCACGCCCGCCGCCCAGAACGGAATCCACACCATCTGCACCGCCCAGATAGACAGGCCGATGGGTCCGAACAGCGCCAGATCGATGATCAACATCAGCACGATGCCCTTGGCGTTGTGCTTGCTGTAAACATTGCGCTCCAGCCAGTCGTCCGGCGTGCCGTGGCCGAACTTGTCCATGATGGACTGGTCTTTGCAGGCGGCGCGGTAAAGCTCGGCGCCCTCCCACAACACTTTCTTGATGCCGAGGATTTGCGGGCTATGCGGATCCTCCAGGCTTTCGCAGCGCGCGTGGTGCTTGCGATGGATGGCCGCCCACTGCTTGGTGACCATGCCGGTGGTCAGCCAAAGCCAGAAACGGAAGAAGTGGCTGGGCAGCGGATGCAAATCCAGCGCGCGATGGGCCTGATGCCTATGCAGGAAGATAGTGACGGAAGCGATGGTGATGTGGGTCAGAATCAAGGCGGCGACAATATTGCCCCACCACGGCAAATCAAGCAGACCGTTGAGCCAGTTCATGTAGCTGCGACTTCCTGTAATCTAGATGTAAAACTCTATTCTATAACACACCCTTGCCCATCAGGGGCATTTTTTGCCTGCGCTTTCAGCCGAAAGCGCACCGCGCCCGGCATTGGTGTACCATAGGGCTTCATTTCACCCTAGTTCAGAAAAATACGCGTGTTGCCAAAACGTCGACTGATCATCGCCGGCGCCGCCGTCGGCGGCTTGTTCGTCCTGTACGCCGCCTCCAGCTACTGGGCCGGCGTCAAGGCTGAAGAGACCCTGCAGGAACAGCATCGGATGCTGGCTGGTTTGCCGCTGTTCAAGGTCAAATCGCACAGCTACGAGCGCGGCTGGTTCTCGTCCACCGAAACCACCGAGCTGGTGTTCAACCGCCGCCTGTCGGGGCCGTATGAGAACATGCTGCCCGACAATATGAAGCCGCTGCTGAACTCGACCATCAAGTTCACCAACCATGTCCAGCATGGTCCGCTGCCCGGCTTGTCGGCGTTTGACCTCCACCCGGCGCGCGCCTTGGTGCGCACCGAGTTCGCGATGAGCGACGCCACGCGCAAGACGCTGAAAACCTTCTTCGGCGAAAAAGAGCCGATCACCATCACCAACCGCATCGGCTTCGGCGGCGGCGGCTTGCTGGATGTCACCGTGCCCTCCTTCGATTACGAAGAGGCGCTGTCCGGCGTCAAGATGAAATGGAAAGGCTTCGACCTCAAGGTCGACTACGCCCAGGGCTATCAGGAATACAAAACCGAGGCGGTCTCGCCCGGCTTCCTGCTGGAGGCCGCCAGCAAGGGCAATATCTCCTTTGAAGGCGTGCGCTACATATCCGACATGCGCCCCGGCAATACCGGCGTCAAGCTGGGCACCAGCGAGCTCGCCATCGGCAATGTCCAGCTCAGCTCGCGCGAAAGCGTGCCTTACAGCCTGAAGCTGAACGAGTTGATCTATCTGATGACGCGGGTGCGCGTCGGCGAGTTCGTCAACCCGTCCGGCGAGTTCAAACCGTCGTCGGTGGTGCTGAAGAATTTCAATTACCAGATCGTGACCAGCGAGCAGGACGAGTTCGTCAACACCCGCGGCAAGGTGAACTTCGCAGAATTGAGCTTCAACGAGCACCGCTACGGCCCGATGCGGCTGGACGTGTCCGCCAACCACCTGCACGGCCCCACCCTGGTCAAGCTGGACAAGGCGATCAGCGAGATTCCGTTCGAAGGCGTGGACCCGACGCTGCTGCGCAAGCAGTACGTGGACACCATCAAGAAGAACGCCATCCCCTTGCTGCAGAACAACCCCAAGCTGCTGATCAACGAGTTCTATCTCAAGATGCCTAGCGGCGAAGCCACGCTGCAGGGCAGCCTGGGCATGAACGGCTTCACCCCGGCCGACCTGAACGACATCACCCTGCTGGCCAAGCGCATCGAGGCGGATGCCAAGCTGAGCTTGCCGCGGCAAACGCTGGAAGACTTGGTGCTGACGCAGGCGCGCAATCTGTTCACGGTGGACCACACCGCGGAAGACCAGCCGAACATGCAGGAAGTGGACGATCTGGCCAAGAGCCTGCTGGACAGCCAGCTGTCGCAATGGAAGTCGGAAGGCTATATCGTCGAAGACAATGGCCAGATCTCCACCGATCTGAACTACGACGCCCGCGGCCTGACCATCCACAAGAAAAAAGTCGCCCTGCCCTGGGAAGAGGCGGAGGAGGCTGCGGCAGGAGACGCCTCGGCGCCCGCCGCCGCGCCGGCCAAGAAGTAGACGGCCACCGCCTCCGCGATGACGGCCCGCCAAGAAGCGGGCCGTTTTTGCGTCCAGGCCTCGGGCTCCGCGCAAAGGACGCAAAAAAGCCGCAGGCAAAAACGCTGCGGCTTCAGGATGGGTCCAACGCTATCGACTGAAGATCAGGACGCGTCTTCCATCTGGCTTTGCAGATAGTTCTGCAAGCCCACCTTCTCGATCAGGCCCAACTGGGTTTCCAGCCAGTCTATGTGCTCTTCCTCGCTTTCGAGGATATCTTCCAGCAGGTCGCGGCTGACATAGTCCTTGGCGGTTTCACAGTAGGCGATGGCCTCCTTGAACAGCGGCAGCGCTTCCATTTCCAGCTTGAGGTCGCACTCCAGCATTTCCTTGGGATTTTCGCCGATATGCAGCTTGCCCAGGTCCTGCAGATTGGGCAGGCCTTCCAGGAACAGCACGCGCTCGATCAGCTTGTCGGCGTGCTTCATCTCGTCGATGGACTCGTGATATTCGTGCTCGTTGAGCTTTTTCAGGCCCCAGTTCTTATACATGCGCGCATGCAGGAAGTACTGGTTGATCGCGGTCAGTTCGTTCTTGAGTATCTGGTTCAGGTACTTGATGACTTTCTTGTCGCCTTGCATGGCCTGCCCTCCTGGAAAATTATCCAGGCATTATGGCACACCAGCGTCTCAGCTCAAGTGAAATCAGGACAGGACAAGAGCAAGCGATTGTCCTGAAAGGGAAAAGATTCAGGCCGCGCTGCGCGCCACCGAGCAAGCCGACAACTCCGTCTGCGCGTCCTTGCGGATTTGATTGGCCATGCAGGCGCATTTGCCGCAATCGGACGCCACGCCCAGCTCGCGGCGCAGATCGCACATGCGCGTCGCGCCGCCATGCACCGCTTGGCGGATCTGGCTGTCGGTCACTGCGTTGCACAGGCAAACATACATGTGGCGGCCTCTCTGGCTACAATCAATAATAGTTATCATCATCATAGAGACAAACAAGAATGATTGTCAATAACACTGATCGCATCTGGAAGCCGAATACAACAGTCGCCGCCATCATCGAGCGTGAAGGCCGTTTTTTGATGATCTAGGAACAGACGCCGGAAGGCTTGAAACTCAACCAGCCCGCCGGCCACCTTGAGCGCGGAGAAACCTTGCTGCAGGCGGTTGTCCGCGAGGCGCGCGAAGAGTGCGGCTGGCGTTTCGCGCCGCGCGGCCTGGTCGGCATCTATTTGGCCGACAAAGCCGACAGCGACATCACCTATCTGCGCTTCGCCTTCCACGGCGACGCGTCGCCGCCATCCTCGCCGCCCTCGCTTGATGAAGGCATCGTTGCCACGCACTGGCTGAGCCGCGAGCAAATCGCCGCCCAAGCCGAACGCCTGCGCAGCCCGGTTGTGATGCAATGCATCAATGATTATCTTCATGGCATAGTATATCCATTGGAATTGATCCACGATCTACGCTAACGCCAGGAAATCCCGCCTATGATCCGATGCCTGCTGCCCGCGCTGCTGCTGATTGCCGCCATCCTCCCCTATGCTTCGGCGCGCGCCGATGGGCTAAACATCTGTTATCATTACCGATGTTCCAGGCAGGCCTACTTCGATATCTCCGATGAAGAGCGCGATTGGCTGGCGGCGCGGATGGCGCAAGCGGACTCAGCGGAAAGCGAGCGCGCGGCAGTCGGCGACGCGGTGCAGACGCTGTATTTCATCGCCGCTCGCTTCACCCCCATCTGGCAAGACAAAGGCGGCAATATTCATGACGGCCCCGCGGAAGGCCGGATGGATTGCGTAGACCACAGCAGCAACGTCACCACCTTCCTGCATTATCTGGAACGACAGGGCTGGTTGAAATTCCACCATGCGGCACAAGCTGAATGGCGTGCGCCGCATATTCTGGATCTGCACTATACCGGCGTGCTGCATGACGACGCCGCCAATCAGGATTGGGCGGTGGACACTTGGTTCAAGGATTTCGGGGAACCGCCCGTGGTGGTTCCCCTTTCAGTTTGGATGACGGGATACGAGCCCCCGGCCGTATCCGAGCCTGTTGAGCAGGCAAGCAAAAGCAAGGAAGGAAATGCCCCGTGACGGGTAAGAAACGCATAGTCGTCGGCATGTCCGGCGGCGTGGATTCGTCGGTGACCGCCTGGCTCTTGAAGCAGCAAGGCCATGAAGTGATCGGCGTGTTCATGCAAAACTGGGAAGACGACAACGACGACGAATACTGCTCGATCAAGCAGGACGCGCTGGACGCGATGAGCGTGGCCGACATCGTCGGCATCGACATGGAAATCGTCAACTTCGCCAAGGAATACAAGGACCGCGTGTTCTCGTACTTCCTGAAGGAATATTCGGCCGGCCGCACGCCCAATCCGGACGTGCTGTGCAACGCCGAGATCAAGTTCAAGGCCTTCCTCGATTACGCGATGGAACTGGGCGCCGACTGCATCGCCACCGGCCACTATGCGCGCAAGCTGGAAAAAGACGGTACCCACTACCTGATGAAGGCGGTGGACCACACCAAGGACCAGAGCTACTTCCTGTACCGCTTGCAGCAGCACCAGCTGGCCAAGGCGATGTTCCCGCTGGGCGACATCCGCAAGACCGAAGTGCGCAAGCTGGCCGAGCAGGCAGGCCTGCCCACCGCGGCCAAGAAAGACTCCACCGGCATCTGCTTCATCGGCGAGCGCCCGTTCCGCGAGTTCCTGCAGCGCTATCTGCCCACCTCGCCCGGCCAGATGGTGACGCCGGAAGGCAAGACCGTCGGCGAGCACATCGGCCTGATGTATTACACCCTGGGCCAGCGCAAGGGCCTGACCATAGGCGGCAGCAAGGACGGCAATGGCGAACCCTGGTTCGTCGCCGGCAAGGACATACCAGCCAACAAGCTGATCGTGGTGCAGGGCCACGACCACCCGCTGCTGCTCAAGCCCACGCTCTCCATGGCGGACCTGAGCTGGACGCTGCCTAGCGCGCCCGCCGCTGGCGAATACAGCGCCAAGAACCGCTACCGCATGGCCGACGCGGCTTGCTCGCTGTCGCCCATCGTCGACGGCCAGGCCAGCCTGACCTTCCAGGAAAAGCAATGGGCGGTGACGCCGGGCCAATCGGCCGTGCTATACGATGGCGACATCTGCCTGGGCGGCGGCATCATCCAGTAAGCCGTCCCCATCACGACAAAGCCCCGCGCTCTTCACGCGGGGCTTTTTGCTTCTACAGCTAAGCATTCTGCGGCAGCGGCTGCAGGCGGCGCAACCACAAGGCCACCGCCAGCAAGGCCAATAAACCGACCGCCAAGGCCGAGGCCACGCCATGCCAGCCCCCCGAACCCCACATCAGGCCCGACAACCAGCCATACACGCTGGAGCCCAGATAGTACGCGCCCAGATACAAGGCCGACGCCAAAGCCTTCGCCTCGCGAGCCCGCAAGCCTATCCAGCTGCTGGCCACCGAATGGCCGGCAAAAAAGCCGAAAGTGAACAGCGCGATGCCCGGCGCCATCAGCCACAGCGTATCGGCCAGCGTCAGCGCCAGTCCGGCCAGCATCATCGCCACCATCAGCCACAATACATTGCGGCGGCCCAAATGGTCGGCCAGCCGCCCCACCCAGGCTGACGACCAGATCCCCACCACATACAGCGAAAACACCCAGGCCAACATACTCTGGCTCAGATGAAACGGCGCCGCCAACAAGCGGAAGCCCAGATAGTTGTACAGGCTGACAAAGCAGCCCATCAGCAGAAAGGCGGTCAAAAACAGCCAGGGCAGTCCGCCATCGCCCAGAATGCTGCCGACTTCGCGCCGCATGCGGGCAAAATCCTGACGGCGGGATTGAAAATGGCGCGACGCAGGCAGCCAGCGCCAGAATAGCCAAGCCCCCAAACATCCCAGCAGCGCCAGCGCCAGCGTGGCGCCGCGCCAGCCGAAATGATCGGCCAGCACCGACGACATGAAGCGGCCGCACATCCCGCCCAAGGCATTGCCGGCGATATACAGCCCCATGGAGTGGCCCAGCGACTTGCCGTCCACTTCCTCGCTCAGATAGGCCATCGCCACCGCCGGCAAACCGGCCAGCGCCGCGCCGAACAAAGCGCGCAACAGCAGGAAATGGCCGAAGCTATCGACAAAGGCCGACAGCAAGGTCAACAAAGCGCCGAGGGACAAGGCGGCGATCATCAAGGCGCGGCGGCCGAAACGGTCTGACAGCAAGCTGGCCGGGATCAGCGCCAAGGCCAGCGCGCCGGTGGACATCGACACCACGCCGCTGGAGGCCGCCGGCGTCAGGCCGAAATCATGGGCGAACATCGGCATCAAGGGCTGCGCGCCGTACAGCATGGCGAAGGTGCAGAAACCGCCGACAAACATCGCGCGGGCGGTGGCGCGGAAAGCGGCGGTGCCGGCTTGCAAGCGGCTAGACGGCGCTTCGGCGGCGGACAGAGCGGAAGAAAAGGCGACAGCGGAAACGGGGATGGACACGGCAATCTTTCTGAAACACCAACGCTGTCAGCTTAGGCTTGGCCAAACTACTGGTCCAATATATATTTCAATCAATATTGATACATAAAATATATTAAATGGAATTGCGACATCTGCGTTACTTCCTGGCCGTGGCCGAGGAACTGCACTTCACCCGCGCCGCCGAGCGGCTGCACATCGGCCAGCCGCCCTTGAGCCAGCAAATCCAGGCGCTGGAAGCGGAATTGGGCGCGCCGCTGTTCCGCCGCCACCAGCGCAAGGTGGAGCTCACCGCCGCCGGCCGCCAGCTGCTGCCGCGGGCGCGGCAGATCCTGGCCGACAGCGCGGCCGCGATGCAGGCCGTGCGCCGCGCCGCCGATGGCGAAATCGGGGAGCTGCGCATCGGCTTCACCTCGTCACTGCCGCTGACACCCATCCTCTACCACAGCCTGCAAAACTATCGCGCCCGCTACCCGGAAGTGAAATTGACGCTGCGCGAGCAGTTCACCGCCGGTCAATTCGAAGCGCTGGAAAAAAACCAGCTGGACCTCGGCTTCGTCCGCTTCAACGGCCCGGCGCCCAGCACCTTGATAAAGGTGGCGGAGCTGCATCGCGACCGACTGCTGGCAGTGCTGCCGGTCTCCCACCCTTTGGCGTCCGCCAGCCATGTGTCCTTAGGAGAATTGTTCCAGGAAGCGCTGATAGGCTATCCGCAGGAATCCGGCGCCGGCTTGCGCGACGTGATTCTGCAATTGGCGCGGCAAGCGGGCATGCCGCTGAATATCGTGCAGGAGGCGGGAGAAGCCATCACCCAGATCGGGCTGGCGGCGGCCGGCGTCGGCGTCGCCATCCTGCCCTCGCCGCTGGAGTGCGTGCAGATACCCGCGGTGCGTTATGTGCCCATCTCGGACGAGGAGGCTTATCTATCGATGGGCATCGCCACCCGGCGCGACCAGGATTCGCCCTTGGTGGCGAACTTCCTGGCCGGCGTGGCGAAAGATTAACGGCCGCCCGATACGTCCAGCAGGCTGCCGGTGCAAAACGACGCCGCGTCGGACAGCAGCCAGACGATGGCCTCGGCCACCTCGACCGCCTCGCCGCCGCGCCGCAGCGGCACCGACGGCGCCAGCCGTTCCACTCGGCCCGCTTCGCCGCTGGCGGCATGGATATCGGTTGCGATCAAGCCGGGCCGCACCGCATTGACGCGAATGCCCTCCTCCGCCACCTCGCGCGCCAGGCCCAAGGTCAGCGTGTCTATCGCGCCCTTGCTGGCCGCGTAGTCTATGTATTCTCCGGCAGAGCCCAGCCGCGACGCGGCCGACGACACATTGACGATGGCGCCGCCGTCGCCGCCATGGCGGGTGGACATGCGCCGCACAGCCTCGCGGCAGCACAGCAGCGGCCCCAGCACATTGACGCGCAGCACCTTCTCCACCCGCTCCGCGCTGTAGCTCTCCAGACGGGCCATGGGCGCGGTGACGCCGGCGTTGTTGACCAAACCGTCCAGGCGGCCGTAATGGCAGAGCACATCATCAAACAGCCTGACGATGGCTTTTTCCTCGGACACATCGGCGCGGAACAATTGCACCGCCTCGCCCAACTCCTCTTTCAATTCCGCCGCGCTGGCTTCGTCAGAGCGATAGTTGGCCGCCACGCGCCAACTGCCCGCCACCAACAAACGCGTGGTCGCCGCGCCGATGCCGCGCGTGCCCCCCGTCACGATCGCTACTTTTCCGCTCACTGCTAGCCCCTTCGCAAAAATTGCTGATGCCAGCGGGTGCGCGCCGCGCGCGCCTCGCCGAATAATTGGTTCAGCCCGGCGGCATCGCCGTTTTCCAGCAAGGCCGCCAGCCGGCCCAAGCCGGCTTGGTAATCGGCCAGTTCGGCCAGCAGCGCCTCGCGGTTGGCCAGGCTGATGTCGGTCCACATTTCCGGATGGCTGCCGGCGATGCGGGTGAAGTCGCGAAAGCCGGTGGCGGCGAAATCGAAACAGCGCTCGGCGTTATCCTTGGCCGCCACCCGGTCCACATAGGCGAAGGCCAGCAAATGCGGCAGATGGCTGACGCTGGCGAACACCGCGTCATGCTCGGCCGCGCCCATGGCATGGATCTCGGCCCCGCAGGCGCGCCACAGTTCCGACACGGTTTCCGACGACTCGGCCAGGGTTTCCTCCAGCGGGGTCAGCACCACGCGGCGGTTTTCATACAGGCCATACTGGGCAGCGCTGGCGCCGGACATGTCCGAGCCGGCGATGGGATGAGCCGGCACGCACCATGGCAGATGATGGGGCAGATGCCGGCGATACAGCGCCGCCACATCGCTCTTGGTGCTGCCGCCGTCGGTGACGACGCAGCCTGGGCGCAGGCTGGCCGCCATCGCCGCCATCAGCGCGCCCATCTGCCCCACCGGACAAGCCAGCAACACCATGTCGGCGCGCGCCGCCGCCTCGGCGATGTCCTGGCTGATCTCATCCGCCACGCCCAGCGCCAAGGCTTTTTCCAGATTGGCCAGCGTGCGGCCCACCCCTATCACCCGTCCCACGCGGCCGGCGCGCTTGAGCGCCAGCGCGAAGGAACCGCCGATCAGGCCAACCCCCGCCACTACCAGTGTGTCTATCCGCTGCTGCACCTGCTCCCCTTGCCTGGCCGCCACCTGGGCGGCATGAAGGTCTATCATAAACAATTTTCATCATCAGGCCAGCCCAAGACTGGGAGGACGCGCATGCCCTGCACGCTGTATTGCTATTTCAAAGTGGAATCGGAAGCGGAAGACACGTTGGCGAGGCTCAAGGCCTTGCAAGGCGAACTGGCGGCCGCCGGCTGGACAGGCCAGCTCTCGCGCCGCTGCGACGACGAGCGCACCTGGATGGAAACTTATTCCGGCATTGCCGACCGAAACGCCTTTCTCGCCATCTGGCGCGGCGCGCGCGAAAGGCATGGCCTGGGCATGGCCGCGCATGTGGAATGGTTTCAGCCGCTGTGAGCGGACAAGAAAATGCCGGGCGCGCGGCCCGGCCAAAAGTAACACGATTAACGAGAGAAACCGAAACTCCGCCTGACGGCACCAGGCAGATCGGCATGGAGAAAGAATATAATCGACACGCCCCTCGCAACCAAATCACTTGTTCTGCTTAGCTAATCACCGTCATCCATTCTGAACGGCGGGTTCGCCCGCAGCCTCCAAACCGCCCAAGCGCTCCACCCATAAGGCGATCACGCCGTCGCCAGCCACATTGCAGGCGGTGCCGAAGCTGTCTTGCGCCAGATACAGCGCGATCATCAACGCCAAGCTGGCCTCGGGAAAACCCAGCACGCTGGAAAGAATGCCCAGCGCCGACATCACGCCGCCGCCCGGCGCGCCAGGCGCGGCCACCATGGTGACGCCCAGCAGCAAAATGAAAGGCAGCATCACCTCCCAACCCGGCACCGCCAGGCCATCGGTCATCAACATCACCGCCGTCGCGCAGCTAACCAGCGTGATGGTGGAGCCGCACAGATGGATGGTGGCGCACAAGGGCATCACAAAATTGGCCACCGGCCGGGCCACGCGCATATTGCCGGCGGAACGCAGCGCCACCGGGATGGTGGCGGCGGAGGACATGGTGCCCAGCGCGGTGAAATAGGCTGGCAGCATGGCGCGGAGCAAAGATAAGGGGTTGCGGCCCAGCAAGGCGCCGCTGAAACCATACAGCACCGCCAGCCACAGGCCATGCAGAGCGATGGCGAGCAGCAACACCGCGCCGAAGGTTTTCAGGGTGGCGAGCGCGGCGCCGGCGGCGGCCATTTCGGCGAACACGCAGGCGATATAAGCGGGCAGCAGCGGCACCAGCACGCGGGCCAGCACCTTCTCGACGATGCCCTTGCCCTGCTCGGCCACTTCTCGCAACCGCTCCGCCCCCGTCGCCGCGATGCCCAGGCCAAAGACAAAGGCCAGCGTCAACGCCGTCATCACGTCGAACAGCGGCTTGATCTCCAGCTTGAACAAAGGCTGGGCCATGGCCTCGGCCGCCTGCGGCGCGGCGGAAGCGGCGCCGGACAGCCATTGCGGCAGCACGGTCGACGCCGCCGAAAACGCCAACACGCCGGACAAAATGGTGGACGCGTAGGCCAGGCCCACGGTCAGGCCCAGCATGCGGCCGGAACCGCGTTCCAGCGAAGCGATCCCGCTCATGATGTAGAACACGATGATCAGCGGGATCATGAAGCCGATGAATTGGCCGAACAGGCTTTTGAAGGTGGCCAGCAGCGCGGCCAACGGCGGCGGCGCGAACAAGCCCAGCAGCAGGCCCAGCGCCATGCCGGCGAGCAGTTTCAGAATCAGTTTCACAGGCGACCTCTTTGTCGGATGTCACAGCCCGATGCCGGCCGCGCAAGCAAAACCTCTCCCTCCGAACGATGCGGATGGCTTTTTCAAAAGGAAATGCCTGCGAAAAGCAGACGGAACGCCGCGCCGCGTGTCCCCTTGGCGCAGTGTTTCAGGCTTGTTGTAGCAAGGCTTGCCGCAGCGTCTGCAGCAAAGGTGAAGGCGACCAGGTCTTGTCGCCCAAGCGGGCGAGCGGCCAGATGCCCATCAGGCTATTGGAGAGAAACACCGCCTCAGCGTCAATCAAATCGGCGGCGGAAAGTCGCGATTCTATAAATTCAAGTCCGAAACTTGAAACATTTTCAGTCAACCAATCTCGCACTGCGCCGTTCACGCCGCAACAATCCAGCTTAGGAGTCAGCAACTGCGCACCGCGCAGCAAGTAGACATTGCTCATCGTGCCCTCCACCAGCCAGCCGTCCTGATCCAACAGCAAGCCCTCCTGAATCGCCGGATCGTCCCACTCGGAGCGCGCCAGCACATTCTCCAGCCGATTGAGATGCTTGATGCCGGCCAATCTGGGCTGGGCGGACAAACGCAGCTCGCACCAGCGCGCATTGACCCCCTGCTCGCCATAGGCGGCCGGATAACCCGCCCAAGGGGAAACCGAGACGATGCGGGTCGAACCCGTCGCGGCGACCATGCTATAGCCGCGCGCGCCGACGCCGCGGGTGACCACGATCTTGCCAACCGCCGACGCGTGCTCGCGCCCCAATTGCAGCAGCTCATCCAACAGCGCCGCTTCATCCGGCAAGGGCAAACGCATGCGCGCCGCGTCGTCGCGCAGCCGCGCATACTGCCAGCGCCACATCCAGGGGATGCCATGCCGCAGCCGCAAGGTGCGGAACACGCCATCGCCGTAAGCCAAGCCGCGGTCCAACGCCG
Organism: Chromobacterium sp. IIBBL 290-4; assembly: GCF_024207115.1. NCBI lineage: Bacteria > Pseudomonadati > Pseudomonadota > Betaproteobacteria > Neisseriales > Chromobacteriaceae > Chromobacterium > Chromobacterium sp. IIBBL 290-4. The sequence continues at coordinate 3,041,097 of NZ_CP100128.1, read as the reverse complement.
AAACGCTATCGCCCGGCGTGCCGTCGATCAACATCGCCATCAGACGCCGTCCACGCCCAAGGCCCGCAACAGGCCGCGCGCCTTGTGGCGGGTTTCCATCAGTTCGCGCTCGGGATCGGAATCAGCCACGATGCCGCCGCCGGCGCGGAAGCGCAGCTGGCTGCCCTCCTGCATGAAGCTGCGGATCAAGATATTGAAGTCCATGCTGCCATCGCGGTTCAGATAGCCCAAACTGCCGGTGTAAGCGCGGCGAGCGCTGTTTTCCAGCTCGCGGATGATCTGCATGGTGCGCACCTTGGGGCAGCCGGTGATGGTGCCGCCGGGGAACAGCGCGCGCAGCACATCCGCCGGCGCGACATCGTCGCGCAGCTTGCCGCGGACATTGGATTCAATGTGATGGACATAGGCATAACTCGCCACCGCCATCAGCTCATTGACCTCCACCGTGCCCGGCTTGCTGATGCGGCCCAGATCGTTGCGCTCCAGGTCGATCAGCATCACATGCTCGGCGCGCTCCTTGATGCTGGTGATCAGCCGCTTCTTCAATGCCGCGTCCTCGGCCGGGTCCTGGGAGCGCGGATGCGTGCCGGCAATGGGCCGGGTTTCCGCCCAGCCATCCCGCACCCTCACCAGCCGCTCCGGGGAGGAGCTGACGATTTGCGCCTCGCCGAAGTCCGCCAGCGCGGAAAACGGCGCCGGATTGGCTCGGCGCAAGGCGGCGTACAGATCGGGCGCGGCGATGCCTTCGGCCAATTCGGCGCGCCAGCCGCGCGAGATGTTTACCTGAAACACATCGCCTTCGTAGATGTAGCTTTTCAGCCGCGTCACCGCCTCGGTATACCATTCCGGCGGATCCTCCTCCAGCCCCGCCAGCGCGATCGCGCTCGGCGTGAACAAGGGGCACTGGCTCACCAGCCGCTCCAAAGCGTGCCACTCGTCCGCCGTCTCGCCCACCAGCCAAGCCTCCTGCCTGGCTCTATCCACCAGCACGGCGGCCGGCGTGCGCGCCCACACCGCCAAAGGAAAGGTGTCCGGCAAGGCCTGCGGCACATGCGGCTCGAACTCCGACAGCAGATCATAAGCCAGATAGACGAACCAACCGCCGACAAAGGGCAGCTGATGCGGGTTGGACACCGGCTGCGGCTTGAACGCCCTCACCTCATCCAGAAACGCCTGCCCCTCGCCGCCCATGTACACGCGCCGCTCGCGCTGCATCAGCAGCATGTCCCAGCCCTTGTCGCCGGACGATTGCATCAGATAGGGGAAACGCTCCCGCTCGGCGGCATGCAAGGCCAACAGGTCGGGAATGAAGTCGAGTTTCTGCGTGAACATCGGGTGGGGTCCTGCGCCGGCGCGAAGCGCGGCTTTGTTGATGGCATCCCTTAGTAAAAGCGGACGCGAAAAAAGAAAAACCGCTGCGAGTGTAGCGCAGCGGTTCGGTCTGTCAATCGATTGTTGCGGCTGTCTTACACCCGTTTGAACACCAGGGTGCCGTTGGTGCCGCCAAAACCGAAGGAGTTGGAGATGCCGACATCGATCTTCATATCGCGAGCCGTGTTGGCCACGTAATCCAGATCGCAGCCGCCTTCGATATCCTGCTCGACCAGGTTGATGGTCGGCGGCGATACCTGGTTGTGGATGGCCAGGATGGTGTAGATCGCCTCCACGCCGCCGGCGCCGCCCAACAGGTGGCCAGTCATCGACTTGGTGGAGTTGACCACCAGCTTGTTGGCGTGATCGCCGAAAGCCAGTTTGATCGCCTTGGTTTCGTTGGCGTCGCCCAAGGGCGTGGAGGTGCCGTGCGCGTTGACGTACTGCACCGCGTCCGGGTTGATGCCGGCGTCGCGCAGCGCGTTGCTGACGCCGCGGGCCGGGCCTTCGGAACTGGGCGCGGTGATATGGTAAGCATCCGAGCTCATGCCGAAGCCGATCAGCTCGGCATAGATCTTGGCGCCGCGCTTCACCGCGTGATCATAATCCTCCAGCACCAGCACGCCGGCGCCTTCGCCCATCACGAAGCCGTCGCGGCCCTTGTCCCAGGGACGGGACGCAGCGGCCGGATCGTCGTTGCGGGTGGACATCGCCTTCATCGCGGCGAAGCCGCCGATGCCCAGACGCGAAACCGCGCCCTCGGAGCCGCCCGCCACCATGACATCGGCGTCGCCGTACTGGATCAGCCGCGCGGCATCGCCGATGCAATGCGCGCCGGTGGTGCAGGCGGACACGATACCGTAGCTCGGTCCTTGATAGCCCTTCAGGATGGACACCTGGCCGGCGATCAGGTTGATCAGCGAGCCGGGGATGAAGAACGGGCCGATCTTGCGCGGGCCGCCTTCCATCAACGCCACGCCGGTTTCCTCGATCAGCGGCAAGCCGCCGATGCCGGAACCGATGTTGACGCCGACGCGGGTCTTATCCAAGCCGGGAACGTCGTCCAAACCCGCATCCGCCACCGCCTGCAGCGCAGCCGCGATGCCGTAATGGATGAACAGGTCGTTGCGACGCGCCTCTTTAGGCGAGATGTATTCGGCGATGTCGAAATCCTTGACCTCGCCGGCAATCTGGCACGCCATGTCGCTGGCGTCGAAACGGGTAATCTTGCCAATGCCGCTCTTGCCGGCGACCAGATTGGCCCAGCCGGTGGCGACATCATTGCCGACCGGGGACACATGGCCCAGGCCAGTCACTACTACTCTGCGTTTGGACACGAAGAATCTCCGTGAGAGATGGGAGGGCAGTCTCCCGTTGCAACCAAGCGAGTCGAATCGCCCACAAGACAATTCAAACGCACGTTTGGAATTCTCTTAACAAAAGAACCTCTGCAGGCGAGCCGAAGCAACACCGGGCAGAGGTTCAGATCCCGAAAAAAAGGGATTACTTGTTCAGATGAGCGGTGATGTAATCAACAGCGTGCTGAACGGTGGTGATCTTCTCAGCCTCTTCGTCCGGGATTTCGCATTCGAATTCTTCTTCCAGCGCCATCACCAGTTCAACGGTGTCCAGGGAGTCGGCGCCCAGATCGTCGACGAAGGAGGACTCAACCTTCACTTCGGCTTCGTTCACGCCCAGTTGTTCGGCAACGATCTTCTTAACGCGCGCTACGATGTTTTCCATTTGTATAAACCCTTGACCTTTCTGATTCGGGATTACAAAACCCCGGTATTCTACAAAAAAAAATTAGAGCAGCCTACCTAAATCTTGCACTGGCTTGCGCCAGGCAAATTTACGGCATCAGCATGCCGCCATTCACATGCAAGGTCTGACCCGTGATATAGGCCGCCCGATCCGATGCCAGGAAGACCACGGCATCGGCGATATCTTTCACATCGCCCAGACGGCCCAAGGCAATCTGGCCGACCAGCGCTTCGCGCTGCGCCTCCGGCAAGGCGCGAGTCATATCGGTATCGATAAAACCCGGCGCCACGCAGTTGACGGTGATATTGCGGCTGCCTACCTCGCGCGCCATGGACTTGGTGAAGCCCATGATGCCCGCCTTGGCCGCCGCGTAATTGGCCTGGCCCGCATTGCCCATCGCGCCCACGACGGAAGCGATGTTGACGATGCGGCCGGAGCGCGCCTTCATCATGCCGCGCAACACGGCCTTGGATGCTTTGAACACCGACTTCAGATTGGTATCCATGATGGCGTCCCAATCGTCGTCCTTCATTCGCATCAACAGGCCGTCGCGGGTGATGCCGGCGTTGTTGACCAGCACCGCGATGGCGCCGAATTCTTTCTCTACCGACTCAACCAACGCTTCCACAGCGCCTTCTTCAGTCACATTCAGCACACGACCGAATCCGCCCTTGGCGGAAAGGCGTTCGCCGATGGCGGCGGCGCCCGATTCAGAGGTGGCGGTGCCGATCACGATAGCGCCTTCCGCCGCCAGCGCGTCGGCAATCGCCGCGCCGATGCCGCGGGATGCGCCGGTCACCAGCGCCACTTTGCCCTGCAGACTCATCAATCTCTCCTTGTCGCCCGCCTCCGCTCCTGGAGCGGCGCAGGCTATGGCGAGACCGGCGCGCCGGTCTCGCGAAATCTTCACACCAACTCGGCGCGAGCCGCTTCCAGCGCGGCGCGATCCGTCAGCGCCAGACACTTGACGTTGCCGTCGATGCGCTTGGCCAAACCGGCCAGCACCTTGCCCGGACCGCACTCCGCCATCAGCGTAATGCCCTCGGCGGACAGTTTCTGGATGGTTTCAGTCCAACGCACCGGCATGAACAACTGGCGAGTCAGCGCGTCGCGGATCTGCGCCGCGTCACTGTAACTTGCCACGTCGGCATTATGCAATACAGGTATTGCGGGGGCATTGAGATGCACGCTCTTCAATGCCTCGGCAAGACGCTCCGCGGCAGGCTTCATCAAAGAGCAATGCGACGGCACGGATACCGGCAGCGGCAAGGCGCGCTTGGCGCCCTTGGCTTTGCACGCATCCATGGCGCGCTCGACCGCGGACTTATTGCCGGCGATCACCACCTGGCCCGGCGAATTGAAATTCACCGCCTCCACCACCTCGCCCTGAGCCGCCTCCGCGCAAGCGGCGCGGATATCCTCATCGGCCAGGCCCAGAATGGCAGCCATCGCGCCCACCCCTACAGGAACGGCCGCCTGCATCGCTTCCGCGCGCAAACGCACCAGCTTGACCGCCTCGGCGAAAGGCAGCGCGCCGGCTGCGACCAGGGCGGTGTACTCGCCCAGGCTATGCCCCGCCACAACGGACGGTTGCAAGCCGTTCAATTCCTGCCACGCCAGATAGGTGGCATAGCCGGCAGCCAGCATGATAGGCTGGGTATTGACGGTGGCATTGATCGCATCGGCGCTGTCCGCCTGCAACATGGCCCACAAATCCACCGACAGGGTGTCGGAAGCTTCTTCGAAAGTATGCTGAACCACGGGCAGGTCGGCGAAGCCGTCCATCATTTTCAAGCTCTGCGAGCCCTGCCCCGGAAATACAAATGCAAAAGCCATAGTCGACTCCACGGAATTCGACGCCAAGAATGACGCAAAGCAGCCGCGCCTGCCAAGCACAGCCGTCAATAAATTCGGCCAAGCCTAGGCGATTTCCAGCGAAAACGCCACTTCGCGCGTCAAAATATCAGTAGACCAGCAGCGCAGCGCCCCAGGCGAAGCCGCCGCCGATCCCTTCCAGCAACACTTTATGGCCACGCTGAACGCGGCCATCGCGCACCGCCACATCCAAAGCCAGCGGAATCGAGGCGGCCGAGGTATTGCCTTGCTGCGGCAGGGTGACAATCACCTTATCCATAGGCAAGCCAAGATGCTTGGCGGTGGATTCGATGATGCGCAGATTCGCCTGATGCGGCACCAGCCAATCGACGTCCGCCTTGTCCACGCCCGCTTCCGCCAATGTGGAAACGGCGATCTCGGACAGCGACTTGACGGCGAACTTGAACACCGCGGGGCCATCCATATGCAGATACGGAATGCCCTGGATCTTGCCGCCGGAGATTTGCGCCGGCGTATTCAGCAAACCCTGGTAGCGGCCATCGGCCGCCAGCTTGGCGTGCAGAATGCCCGGCTCGTCGGATTCGCCCAACACCACTGCGCCAGCGCCGTCGCCGAACAGCACGCAAGTGCGGCGGTCATCCCAGTCCAGCACCCGCGACATGATTTCGGCGCCGACAACCAGCGCCTTCTTGGCCATGCCGCTCTTGATATAGGCATTGGCGGTATTGAGCGCGTAGATGAAGCCGGCGCACACCGCCTGCACATCGAACGCGGGAATGCCGGGCAGGCCCAGCTTTTCCTGCAAGATGCAGGCGGTGCTGGGGAAAATCATGTCCGGCGTGGTGGTAGCGACGATGATCAGATCGATCTCGCCCTTGCCTATGCCAGCGCTCTCGATGGCGGCTTCCGCCGCCTTCAGCGCGAGGTCGCTGGTTTTATGCTGATCGTCGGCAATATGGCGCGCGCGAATGCCAGTGCGAGAAACAATCCACTCGTCACTGGTCTCCACGCGTTCGGCCAATTGCGCATTAGTGAGCACCTGGGATGGCAAAAAACTGCCGGTGCCGAGAATGCGGGAATAGCCCATGTATGTCAGTTCGCTTCTGCCTCGGATTGCTTGAGATTATCTAGTTGTTTAGCAACCCGTTCGGCGATGTGACCAATCACGTCGGAGCCGGCCTCCTCGCATGCCTGCGCCAACGCGTAACGGAATCCTGTGACATCGGCGCCGCCGTGGCTTTTCACCACGATGCCGCGCAGGCCCAGCAAGCTGGCCCCGTTGTAGCGGCGCGGATCGATGCGCTTCTTGAAGAGCCCCAGCACCGGCAGAGCGGCCAGCGCGCACAAGCGCGTCCACCAACTGCGGCTGAACTCTTCTTTCAGGAATACGGCGAACATATGCGCCAGCCCCTCAGCTGTTTTAAGCGCCACGTTGCCGGTAAAACCGTCGCAGACTACCACATCCACCGTGCCCTTGCAGATGTCGTCGCCTTCTACGTTGCCGTAGAAATTCAGCTCCGACTGGCGCAGCAGTTCGGCAGTCTTTTTAATATTGTCGTTGCCCTTGATGTCTTCGCTGCCGATATTCAGCAGGCCGACGGAAGGATTGGACTTGCCTTGCAGGCCAGCCATCAGCTCGGAACCCATGATGCCGAACTGCAACAGTTGTTCTGGAGTGCAATCGACGTTGGCGCCCAGATCCAATACGCAAGACGTGCCTTTTACATTAGGCAGCAGCTTGGCGATGGCGGGACGGTCGATGCCCGGAATGGTCTTGAGGACGAAACGCGCGGTCGCCATCAGCGCGCCGGTATTGCCGGCGGACACGGCGGCCTGAGCCTTGCCTTCCTTGACCAGATTGATTGCCACCCGCATCGACGAATCTTTTTTATTCTTGAGGGCGAGCTGAGGCGCCTCGTCCATGCCCACCACTTGGGTAGCATGCTGGATGAGGATGCGCTCACGCACGGCGCCATCGTGCAGGGCCAGTTCCGCCTCAAGGGCTGGCTGGTCGCCTACGAGAATCAGATGGATGTCGGGGTGGTCTTGCAGGAATTGGATCGATGCCGGGACGGTAACCTTGAGGCCAACGTCACCGCCCATAGCATCAACCGCGACGGTGATAGTCATCAACGAATGCGGTAATAGTGCCTACTTTAAGGATAGGATGCGAAGAACGGGAGCGAATTACTCGCCCTTGGTCTTCACAACCTTGCGGCCACGGTAGAAGCCGTTCGGGCTGATGTGGTGACGCAGGTGGGCTTCACCGGTGCTGGCTTCAACTGCCAGAGCCGGAGCGGTCAGAAAATCGTGTGCACGATGCATGCCGCGCTTGGACGGGGACTTTTTGTTCTGTTGAACAGCCATGGTCGACTCCTAAGAAATTCAAGTAGATTCAGAAATAGCGAATCTGGGTTACTCGGACTTGGGTCTCTTAAGCGCCGCCAGCACCGCAAACGGATTGGGCTTGTCAGCCTTGGCGAGCGAGAGAGTATCCCTGCCGCATTCGTCGTGTTTCGGCGCATGCGGCAAGCCCATAATGATTTCGTCTTCGATCAGCGCAGTCGCGTCGAGCTCGGGCTCGGCGAGAATCGCATCCAGCGTGTCGTCCAGCTCGCAGGCTTCTTCCAGTTTGTCTTGGCTAGTGAACAGCGTGAGCACCGAATCGGTGTCCAGGCTGAACGGCATGCCATCCAGACAACGCTGACAAGTGACGTTCAAACCCGCGGCCAGACGAATGCGCAACGCAGGGCGTTGCAACTCGTCGATAAAGCCTTCGAGCTGATACGACACTTCTCCGGAAGCGTCTGCGAGGTCGCCACGAATACGCTCATCCAGTTCGCCGACCGGCATTTTGCCAGCCAACGAACGCCCCTCCCGGGCGAACTTGAGCGGATCGATCAAAATCGGTTTAGACATAAACTCCGCATGGTACAATCCATTCCGCTGATTTGTCAAAAGAAACAAGGCTAGCTCCGGACATATCCTACTCGATCGCGAAGACGCGAAACCGGGCTGCCGAAACCAGGCTTTCATCCATGCACATTGTACTGGCATCCACCTCGCGCTATCGCCAAGAAATCATCGCCCGCCTGGGCCTACCCTTCCGCGCCGAACCGCCCATCTGCGACGAAACGCCGCTAGCCGGCGAAACCGCGCTGGAAACCGCGGTGCGCCTAGCGCGCACCAAGGCGCGATCGCTGGCGGACAAATATCCGAAAGCGCTGATCATAGGCTCAGACCAAGTGGCGCTGCTGGACGGCAAGCAGATCGGCAAGCCCGGCAGTTATGAAAACGGCGTGGAAATGCTCAAATGGATGAGCGGCCGGACTGTCGTATTTCACTCGGCGCTGGCGTTGTACAACAGCCACAGCGGCGCGCTGCAGGAATGCGTCGGCATCACCAAGGTGACGCTGCGCCAGTTGACCGAATCGCAAATCCGCGACTATCTCACCCGCGAACCCGACGCGCTGCATTGCGCGGGCAGCGCCAAGAGCGAAGGCCTGGGCGGCGCGCTATTGGAAAAAGTGGAGTCCGACGACCCCAACGCGCTGATCGGCGTGCCGTTGTTCCAGTTGATCACCATGCTGGCGAACGAAGGCGTGGAGGTGTTGCGATGAGCGGCACGCTGTTTCTGATCCCCGCCCCGCTGGGCGACGAAAACATCGCCTGGCTGCCGGAAGGCGAACGCGCCAAAGTGATCCACATTACCCACTTTGTGGTGGAGGCGGAAAAAACCGCGCGCAAGCATTTAAAAGCGCTGGGCGTAACGACACCCATCCGCGAGCTGTCCATGAGCACGCTGAACGAACACACCAAGGAAGCCGATGTCGCCGCCCTGCTCGCGCCGCTGCAAGCCGGCCAGGATGTCGGCCTGACTTCCGAAGCCGGCTGCCCGGCCGTGGCCGACCCCGGCGCGCAACTGGTGGCGCTGGCGCACCGCCACGGCATCCGCGTCGAGCCTTTGATCGGCCCCTCCTCCATCCTGCTGGCGCTGATGGCCAGCGGCGCCAACGGCCAATGCTTCGCCTTCCATGGCTACCTGCCCGTGGACGCAGCCGAAAAAGCCAAACTGGTGAAAGAGCTGGAACAGCGCTCGCGCAAGAACAACGAGACCCAGCTATTCATCGAAACCCCCTACCGCAACAACGCGCTGCTTGTCCAATTGCGCGAAACGCTGGCACCCTCTACCCGCCTCGCGGTAGCCTGCGACCTGACGCTGCCGTCGCAAACCATCGTCAGCCACCGCGTGCAAGACTGGCCCAAAGACATGCCGGACCTGCATAAGCGCCCGGCCATTTTCGTCATCCACGCGGCCTAGCACATATCATCAGGCGCACCCCATGCCCAAGAACACGCCCATCATCCAGTCGCTGCTGGACACCGACCTGTACAAATTCACCATGCTGCAGGTGGTGCTGCACCAATTCCCGGCCGCGCATGGCGAGTACGAATTCCGCTGCCGCAACCACCCGGACACGCCCTTATCCGAGCTGAAAGAAAAGCTGGAGGCGCAACTCGACTTGCTGTGCCAGCTGCGCTTCTGCCCGGACGAGCTGGACTACCTGCGCAGCCTGCGTTTCATCAAGAGCGATTTCGTCGACTATCTGGAATTGTTCCATCTGCAGCGCCGCTTCATCACCGTCAGCGAAGAGGCCGGCCAGCTCGCCATCCATATCAGGGGCCCGATGGTGCAGGCGATGTTCTTCGAGATTTTCGTGCTGGCCATCGTCAACGAGCTGTACTTCCAGCCGCTGGACAGCCCATCCGTACGCGAAGAAGGCCGCCGCCGGCTGGCGGCCAAGTTGGCCGAACTTGAGCGCTTCCAGCGCGAGGAAGCGGCGGAGCAACGCTTCCCCTTGCTGATCGCCGACTTCGGCACCCGCCGCCGCTTCAGCCGCGATTGGCAGGAATATGTCATCGAACAGCTGAACCGCGCCCTGCCGCAAATCTTCCGCGGCACCAGCAATGTCTACCTGGCGCGCCAGCTAGGCATCACCCCCATCGGCACCATGGCGCATGAGTTCTTCCAGGCCTTCCAGGCGCTGGGCGTACGGCTGAGAGACTTTCAGAAAGCGGCATTGGAATCCTGGGTGCAGGAATACCGCGGCGACCTGGGCATCGCGCTGACCGACGTGGTCGGCATGGATGCGTTCTTGGCGGATTTCGACCTTTACTTCGCCAAACTGTTCGACGGCCTGCGCCACGACAGCGGCGATCCTTATATATGGGGAGAAAAGGCGATCGCGCATTACCGCAAGCTGCGCATCGACCCGGCCGCCAAGATGCTGACTTTCAGCGATGGCCTCAGCGTGGACAGCGCGCTGCAACTGCACCGCCACTTCAGCCCGCATATACAGGTCAGCTTCGGCATTGGCACCCACTTCACCAACGATATGGGACTGGAACCGCTGCAGATCGTGCTCAAGCTGGTCAGCTGCAATGGCCAGCCGGTAGCCAAGCTGTCCGACAGCCCCGGCAAAACCATGTGCAGCGACGAAACCTTTCTGGCTTATCTGCGGCAGGTTTTCAAACTGCCGCCGCCGCAATAAATCAGGACAGCAGCGCCAGCAGCTTCTCCCGCTGCGCATCCGACACCCTATCGCCGGCGAGCGCCACCGTTCGCCGGCCCATCGCCCGATACGCCTCGGCCAAGCCCGAATCGCCCAGCACCATTAAATGCTGAGCCACCGTATCCGCGTCTCCACGAACAATGGGCCCCGTCAACGCCTGATACGGCCCCAGCGCCAAGGCATTCTCCAGCGTCTGCCGCATCAAACCACCCAACAGCGGCCCCGCCAGATCCGCCGGCACGCCTGCCTGGCCCGCCAACTGCCCCGCCATCGCCGTCAAGGCGACCAGATAATTGGACGCCACTGACAAACTGGCGTGATAAGCCGCCTTGCCGCCCGCAGCCAATCGAAACGGCCGTCCGCCTATCCTCGCGGCAAACCTTTCCAACCCCTGACACGCCCGCTCATCACCTTCTACCGCGCACAACGTACCGGCAAACCCCTCCACCGCCCGAGCCGGGTCTGCAAATGAAAACGCGGGGTGCAAACTGCCAATCCATGCCCCCTTCTCCGCCAAAGGCCGCAACAACGTCGACTCGCTCACGCCGCTGGCGTGAAACACCACGCTGCCGGCCGGCACCACGTCAGCCGCCGCCAGCGCCCTGGCGCAATCAGCAATCGCCGCATCCGGCACCGCCAACAGATACAAGTCCGCAGCAACCAACTCCTCCAAGCGGAACACCACCCGCCCATCGCCGACAAAGCCCCGCACGGCGCTGGACTCGCTTTCGCGCCTCAGCAACAGATCCCGCACGCAGTAACCATCCGCCAAGGACACCAAGCGCGCCAAGCTTCGCCCCAAGCGCCCCATGCCTATCACCGACACGCTCAAATCCGCCATCAACCGCCCCCCCCCCCATTCAGCTCGAAATCTGCGGCGCATCTTACCTCAGCGCCTTGGCGCCACTTCAAACCGTGGCAAAAAAGCATCATTCGTCATATGCACATTTCAACCCAAAAACAACTCAATGCGATTTTATTTATAAATATCAAAGGCATAGAAACAATGCAGTAACAATATTGAAATGAAATTCGAACAATTGCTCAATTTACATAGTCAATGCTTTCTTTTAAGATGATCGAAAGCGAATTTAGTTAGCCGCAAGTCGCGCTGGCCAGATTCACTTCAAGTCACGTTGATTTTTCAGCCCGCCCCTACAATGGCGGGCTTTTTTTTATCTCATCAGAACCAGGAAGCCAATAAGCATAAGCATTAAAGAGCTATGAAGCATTTATGCAACAACCAGCTTCACGACGCAAACAAACCATTTCAATCATTACAATTCAATGAGTTACATGGTCAAATTTGAATTTAAAAATGAAAATCAGTGATAGTTAGTTGCTTGTAAGCAACACAATCTCATTGTCGTAGTTGCATTTTCACAACCCAGCCAATAGCATTCGCTCACATTCCTAAACCTAAAAAGGATGACTTGACCATGAAAAAAAGTCTGATCGCCCTGCTGGTAGCCTCCATGCCGGCTGCCGCTTTTGCTGACGTAACCATCTACGGCGCCATCAAAGCCGGCGTTGAAAACCTGGACCTGGGTGGCAAAGCCGCCAAGCAAACCAATATCGACGACCTGGGTTCCCGCATCGGCTTCAAGGGTTCCGAAGATCTGGGCAACGGCCTGAAGGCTATCTGGCAAGTTGAAAGCGGCTTCGCCATCGACGGCAACAGCGACGGCACCAACGCCGGCAAGGCATATACCGGCGGCAGCACCGGCACCCTGGCTAACCGCAACTCCTTCCTGGGCCTGCAAAGCAACCTGGGTACCCTGCGCTTCGGCAACGTGTCCAACTACCTGGACAGCGACATGGGCCTGGTTGACGCTTGGTCTTACAACAGCCAAATCCTGGGTCTGGGCATCTTCACCCGCGACGCCACCCGTCTGAAGAACTCCGTTCGCTACGACCTCCCGGCCGTAGTTCCGGGCCTGACTGCCTCCCTGCAATACGGCACCAAGGAAGACAAGTCTGCGGCTTCCCAACAGCACGAAACCTCCATCGTCGGCCTGGGCTATGAAAACAGCGGCTTCTTCGGCAAGTACGCTTACACCCACGAATCCGAAATCGCTGGCATCGCCAACGACAAGCACCGCGTGGAAGTTGGCTACAACGCCAACAACCTGTTCGTAGGCCTGGGTTACCAGCAAGAACAAGGCGCTTCCAGCCTGGCTTGGAATGGTTTCGCTCCGCAAACTGTAGTTGCTGGCGCCAAGACCAAGACTTCTGAATACGCACTGACTGCTTCGTACAGCTTCGGCGCTATTACTCCGAAGTTCACGTACGCCCACGGCGACAACGTGAAGTACAACAGCGTGAAGCAAGACAACACCGGCTACGACCAGTACCTGCTGGGCGCTGATTACGCTCTGTCCAAGCGCACCACCGTTGGCGCTCAATACGGTGAACTGAAGTTCAAGGGCTACGACAAGCAGAAGGCTCTGGGCCTGAACCTGGTTCACAACTTCTAATTCAACGGTTCGACGCAAGAACCTGCGAACGCAGAAGCAGAAAAAGACCCGCCTCGGCGGGTCTTTTTTCAAACCAATAATATGACATAAGGATGCAAAAAGCGCTGCTCATACTCTGCTTACTGGTCACATTCGGCAGCCATGCCGAAGAACCCGCCAAGACCGACGACTCTGCCAGAATCCGGATTTTCCAGCGCAATGGCGTGGGACTGGGCGTGTTTCCCCGCCAAAGCTGCTATCAGTTCAATCTGTTCGGCAAGGACGGAAATATTGTGGAGTCGCAATCTTTCAGCTCCTTCCTGCACATGGCCAGCAATAAGAGCATAAGCATGCCGGAAACGGCCAACCTTCGCGCCATGCCCCAGGTGAGCAAGCTGTTCTCATCAGTCTATTTTGAGGAGTACCGCCTGCCCGCCAGACAAGTCGCCACCATCACCAGTTCATTCAACGATGCGACCTATTGGCACTGCAAAACACTGGCAGTGCGCTTCACCCCGCAAGCCGGGCGCGATTACGAAGCCATGCTGGATGTGGATATGGACAACAAGACGTGCAAGCTGATAGTGGGCACCATTCCTCAAAATGCACCCGACGCCGCGCTGGAACCGCCAAGCGACCTCAGCCGCGCAGCATCCTGCTCAGAGCAAAAATAAGGCTATGTCCCAATTCCGTGTTGGGAGCTATGCTGAATACAGTAGCAGACCGGGAGTCGCGCCATGGATGCCCAGAGTTTTCAGCGTTTTCTTGCCCAACTGGATCAGCTCACGCTCAAACAGAGGAGCTTGCTGTCTTCTGCGCTTAAACATCCCACTCACCATGACGCCATTCAGGACGCCTTGCCTGACCTGACGGCTTGCCCACACTGCCAGGCCGAGGCCAACCAGTTGGCGTTATGGGGCTGGAGCCGAGGCCTGCGGCGTTATCGCTGCAAACAGTGCCACCGGACCTGCAATGCCTTGTCGGGCAGTCCATTAGCCAAATTGCGCAAGGCCGATCGCTGGCTGAGCTACGCCCAAGCACTGCAGGATGGCTTGACCGTGCGAGCAGCCGCTCGTGCATGCGGCATCAGCAAGAACACGGCTTTCCTATGGCGGCATCGCTTCTTGCATCGCGCATCAGACCATCTGGCGGCGCAAGCCCGAGGCATCGTCGAAGTAGATGAAACCTTCATTCTGGAATCATTCAAAGGGCAGCGGTGCCTCCCCCGCGCGCCGCGCCAGCGGGGTGGCGTCAGCCAAACACGGGGAACCGGGCCGGATCAGATTCCCATCATGGTGGTGCAGGACCGAGAGGGACATATAGCGGACTTCAAGTTGAAGAAGCTCAATGGCGCTCATGTGGAAGCGGCTTTAGCCCCGTTGGTGGATAGCGACGCCATCCTGTGTTCGGACGGCGCAGCGGTGTACTCGACCTTTGCCAGGCAGCATGGCATTACCCATCGAGTCGTGCATGCCAAGACGGGACAGCGGGTACGCGAGGGGGCGTTCCATATCCAGCATGTGAATGCCTACCATAGCCGCTTGAAGCTTTGGATGGCTCGATTCCACGGGGTTGCCACCAAATACCTTGAAAACTATCTGGGGTGGCGACGGATGCTGGAGCGCTATCAGCAAACCATGCAGCCTTGCCACTGCTTGCAGGAGGCAGTGGGTCGTCCCTTGCAACACATTATTGGGACATAGCCAAAAATAAAGCCGACCCTGCTGCGCAGGATCGGCCATCATCGCTTTTTTTGGGGGGGCTCAGAACGGCAGCTGATACACCGGATTGCGGGTATCGGCCCCCTCCTGGCGGATTCTTTCCAATTCGTTTTTCAGCGCCGCCTGCAGCCATTGCTCGCGCATGCGGTCGCCATCCGGATGCTCGGCCAGCGTGCGATAGAGCGCCATGCCGTGCATGGTGGTCATCATGGTGAGCAAGGTGGCGAAAAAGCCGGTGGAAATGGCGTAGCGCGGAAACAGCGAGGCCATCATCGCGACAAAGCGGTCGCGGAAATAGCCGCTGGCGCTGCCAAGGAAAATTTCGCGCAGATCCGGCGTGGTGCGCGCCGCCATCAGCAACTCCAGCAGCACGATATGCCGCGGCGAAGTCACCAGCGCCCGCATCAGCGCGATGATGCGCTCCTCCTCCGGCATGGAAGATGGCAACTGTCCCGCCAACTCCAGCGCGCCCTCGAAAATATCGTCCACCACTTTGCGCCCCACCGGCAGCATCAATTCATTCTTGGTGGCGAAATGGCGAAACAAGGCGCCTTGGGACACGCCAGCCCGGCCGCAGATCAGTTGCACGCTGGTGCCGTGGTAGCCGCTCTCCATCAGGCATTCAATCGCCGCCTCCACCAATTTCCCTATGGTGGACTCTCTTCGGCTTTGCTGTGTTCGTCTGGTTTGCATCTATTGTTTTATCATTTATCGTAACCAAGCCCGGTCGATGATACGCGAAAGCACGTAGTCAAGCGAGGGTGGATACATTCTAAGACCAAGCAAGACGCGCCCAGCTGCTGGCGCTCTCCTCTCCCCTGCAGTCCGCTTGGCGAGCGGCCGCTACAGCAATACTACCAAAATCAGCCCGCCACTATGCAAGTTGATTCATGCAAAATGCTGATCAAGCGCACGCCAGGCAGGCAAACAAGACAAATCCCGCAAAAAAAGGCTGCGCCGCTGCCCAGCGGGGAACCGGGCGGCAACGACAGCCTCTCTGAAAATAAAGTAGCGATTAGTCTATTTCAAAATATCAGCGAACACTGACAGACGAAAAATCCACCCGCCCGTAAGGATTCACGGCATAGCCGGACACTTCCTTGCGCGCCAAGGCGTAAGCCGTCGGATGCGCCAACGGCAGCCACAAGGCCTGATCATGGATGATGCGTTGCGCCGCCTGGTACAACTTGGCGCGCGCCTTGAAATCGCTGGTTTTCTTGCCGTCTGCGATCAGCTTATCCAGCTTGGGATCGCAATATCGGGCGAAATTGGTGCCGGACTGCACCGCCGAGCAGGAGAATTGCGGCGTCAGGAAATTATCCGGGTCGCCATTGTCGCCGGCCCAGCCCATGAACAGCAGCTCATGCTCGCCCGCCTTGCCGCGCTTGATCAGCTCGCCCCATTCCAACACCTTGATCTGGGCGCGGATGCCCACTTTGGCCAAGTCGGCCTGCAGCAACTCCGCGCCGGCCTTGGGATTGGGATTGAGCAGACTGCCGCCGGGGCGAACCCAAACGCCGATGTCGAAGCCATTGGGATAGCCCGCCTTGGCCAGCAGCTTTTTCGCCTGCGCCGGATCGTAGCGATAGGCGGGAATGGACTTATCGTAGCTCCAGGTATTGGGCGGATACACCAGATTGGCCGCCGCCGCGGTATTGCCGAACACCGCTTTCAAATAGTGGCTCTTGTCGAAAGACAGATTGATGGCCTGGCGCACCAGCGGATTGTCCAATGGTTTTTTCTGGCTGTTGAAGGCCAGGAAAGCCGTCATGAAAGCCGGCGTCTGCTTCAGCTGCAGCTTGGCGTCGCCGCGGGCGGATTCGATATCCTGCGGCTTGGGCGACAGCGCAACCTGGCACTCGCCGGCGCGCAGCTTCTGCAGGCGCACGCTGGAATCCGGCGTGATGGCGTAAATCAGCGCCGACACCTTGGGCTTGCCGCCGAAATACAACGCATTCGGCAGATAGCGGACCTGGGCGTCCTTGGCAAAACTCTTGAAAATGAACGGCCCCGTGCCGATGGGCTTGCTGTTCAACTCCGCTGTCTTGCCCGCCGCCAGCAATTGCGAGGCGTACTCCGCGGAGTAAATAGAAGCGAAACCCATGGTCAGGCTAGACAGGAAAGTCGCTTCCGGATAATTCAATTCAAAGCGCACGGTTTGCGCGTCCACCTTGCCAACCGACTTGATCAGCTTGGGAAACTGCATCGATTGAGCGTGCGGATAACCCGTGGGCGCGGTCTTGTACCAGGGGTTGTCCGGATTGAGCATGCGGTCGAAGGTGAACACCACATCGTCGGCGTTCAGCTTGCGGCTAGGCTTGAAGTAGTCGGTAACATGGAATCCGGCGTCGGAACGCAAATGAAAGGTATATGCCAAACCATCCGGACTGACTTCCCAACTGCTCGCCAGACTAGGCCTGAGCTTGCCTGCCGCCGCATCGTAATCCAGCAGCCGGTTCATCAGCACATCGGCGGAAGCATTGGTGGTGACCAGCGAATTGTACTGCACCACATCGAAGCCTTCCGGATTGGCGTCGGTGCAAACGGTGAGCGGCTTGGCCGCCGCCGCCAACGGCAGCAAGGCGGCCAACAGAGCGGCGCGATGGATGTTTTGCATTCATTTTCTCCTCGCGGCGGCACAAGGATGCCGCCAGCATCAATCGCCCAAGGTTAAGCTAAATGCAGCGCAAATCCAACAACCTTATATACATATTGATATAAGCCGCCGTCAGCGCAACAATCTGGCGAACTGCGCCGCGCTGACCGCCGGACTGCACAGATAGCCTTGATACTCCTGGCAGCCGCGTTGCGCCAGCCACTCCAGCTGCTGGCGCGTCTCCACCCCCTCCGCCACCATATTCAATCCCAGCATCCGGCACATGGTGGTGATCAACTCGGCGATGGCCGGCGTGGAATCCAGGCTGGCGACAAACGACCGGTCTATCTTCAGCGAGTGCAAGGGATAGCGCTGCAAATACGCCAGATTGGAGTATCCGGTGCCAAAATCGTCCACGGCGATGCGTATGCCCAGCTGACGCAGCCCATCCAGCGCGGCCAGCGTTCTCTCGTCATGCCCCAGCAACACCGACTCGGTGATTTCCAGCTCCAGCCGCTCCGGCTGGCATCCGCTTTCCCGCAACACCTGGCCCACCATCTCCGCCAAGCCCGGATCGGCAAACTGGCAGGGCGACAGATTCACCGAGACGGTCAAATCCATCCCTGCCAATTGCCACTGGCGCTGCTGGCGCGCCGCCTGGGCCAGGATTTGCCTGCCCAGCTCAAGAATCTGCCCGCTGTCTTCGCACATGCCGATGAAAGCGCCCGGCATCAGCAAGCCCTTGTCCGGATGCGCCCAGCGCGCCAGCGCCTCGGCGCCGATGATGCGGCCGCTCGCCACTTCGACGCGCGGCTGGAAGTAGGCCACGAATTCGCCCGCCTCCAGGCCGCGGCGGATATCGCTCTCCAAGGCCAGCTGCGCTTGCACGCTGGCCTCCAATGCCGGATTGAAGAAGCTCAGCTGATTGCGGCCGGCGTCCTTGGCCGCGTACATCGCCAGATCGGCGTGCCGCATCAGCTTCTCGACATCCAGTTCCTCATCCAGGCACAGGCTCACCCCAACCGATGCCGATACGCCGATATCCATGCCGCCCAGCCGCATCGGCATGCTCAAGGCCTGCAGGATGCGCCTGCCCAGTTGCTCGGCGCGCTCTTGCACTTGCGGCGCGGCCATCACCACCAGGAACTCATCGCCGCCCAGCCGCGCCACGCGCTCGTCCTTGCCCATCAGTTGCGACAAGCGTCCCGCCATCCTGACCAGCAACTCATCGCCGCGCGCATGGCCCAGCGAATCATTGACGTTCTTGAAGCGGTCCAGATCGATGAACATCAGCGCGATCTGCCAACCCGCGCGCCGGGCGCGTTGCAGATGCGGCAAGAAATCGCTGCGCATGCCGTTGCGGTTCGGCAGCCCGGTCAGCACGTCGTGATTGGCCAGGAAGCTGGCACGCGCCTCGGCGTGCTTCAGATCGGTGATGTCCACCTCGCTCACCAGCAGGGCATCCCGGCCCGACACCGCGTCCCGGCAAGCCCGCGCCGCGATCTCATGCCAGCGCCGGCCATTGCGGGTATGCACCTGCGCCAAACGCCTGGCTTGCCCTACCGCCGCCACGCCTTGCCGCAAAGACTGCCAATCCGAATCGTCGATGAAGTGTTCCCGCCAGGTTTCCGTCACATTCGCCACTTGCGCGCGCGCGGCAGGATTGCGGTACAAGGACACGCCCGCCTCGTCGTATAGCGCAATCGACATCGAGGTATGCATCAAGGCCTCGGCGCTGCGCAGCGTGGCGGAATCCGCCGTCACCCGGCTCTGCGCCTCGCACAGCATCATCATGCCGCCATCCACGCGCATGCCGCTGAACACCACTTTCAGCGCGCAGGGCGCGCCATTGGGATAGAGCGTCCAACTCTCGACAAAACGAGCATTATCGCGTTCGAAATCTTGCTGATACTGTTTCAAACGCTGCGATACCGAAACCGACATATCGATGGACATATCGCGAGCCTGCAGCTCTGACACGCTGTCCGCATTCCAGACATGGAGCGCGGCGTCATTCGCCCAGAACACTCGCTTATGATCGATATCGAAAACCCAGATAGGCTGACTCAACGCCGCCAGCAGCGCAGGAAAACCCTCCTGCCAGGAAGGGATGCAATTGATCGGCATCTTGGCCGCTAACCTTTTATTTATTCATGAAAAACATTACGGAAGCCGCCGCTGCGGTGGCCGACATTGTAGCAAACTAGATAATTCAAACGGCTGTTTTTTAAGGAAATCATACAAATATGCCACACCGCGCCGCAAACAAGCGCGCCGGCTAGCCGCATGAAAAAGGCCGGCATGGTAGCCGGCCTTGAGCCATTCCCGCCTGTCAATGCAAGGGCTTGCGGGCGAACAGCCGCGCCATGCTATGGTGATGCGGCCAGCTGTGGCTGATATCCAAGGCAAATTCTTCCTGGTATGCCAGCGGCTCCAACTGGCGGAACTGCTCCCGCAATTCGCCTGGCTGATAATAGTGGCGAATATAAGCCGCCGTCTCGCTCACGCCGCCGCCTTTGCCGCAGCAGCCCGGATCGTCGACCATGAATACCGCCGCGAATAGATAGCCGCCCGGCGCCAGCCCCTTCATCATTTCCCGCGCCAGACGCTCGCCTTCATCCGCGGAGACATGGTCCAAGGCGGTATACGCGATGATGATGTCGTACTGCTGGGATTCAATCTCCAACTCGGTCAGATTCACCACCTTGCCGCTCACATCCAGACGTTGCGTGTCGGCCAGCTCGCCCAGTTTGGCGATCGCTTCTGAAGACTCATCGATGCCGAACATCGAATAGCCCTTGCTGGCGAGATAGAAAGCATTGCGTCCCTGTCCGCAGGCCAGATCCAGGCCACGCCCTCCGCCTCGGACCTCGAACTTGTCTAAAAAGTACCGCAGCGACAGCGCTGGCCTGTCGCCATAGAAGGAAGCATTCTTGCGATAAAACGCATCAAAGTTAGCGACACCCATCGTTTTCACCCCACTGCTCAAACTTGTCATCCACCTTAGCGCGCTCCGCGCGCCGGCTCCTTGGCGCTGCCTAATTAGTCATAGTTCTGGTCAGAACAGATAACTACTTAGTTGTTCTTACCTAGTATTTGTACGTAATCATTCACGAGTCATGAAAAACCCCTCCGGCTTAACGCAAGGAGGGGTTTAAACTGCATTGAAAATGCTGCAGGTCTGTTTACATATAGCTATCCGTGCTCGGGCAGCTGCACACCACGTTGCGGTCGCCGTAGACATCGTCGATGCGGTTCACGCTCGGCCAGAATTTGTTTTCCAGCACGTAAGGCAGCGGGAACAGGCCTTGCTCGCGGCTGTACGGACGGTTCCAGTCGCCGGCGATGTCAGCCTTGCTGTGCGGCGCGTTGCAAAGCGGATTGTTGTCCGCCGGCCACACGCCGTTCTGCACCTGGTCGATCTCGGCGCGGATGGCGGCCATCGCGGCAATGAAGCGGTCCAGCTCGGCCTTGGGCTCGGACTCGGTCGGCTCGATCATCAGCGTGCCCGGCACCGGGAAGCTCATGGTCGGCGCGTGGAAACCGTAGTCCATCAGCCGCTTGGCCACGTCCACTTCGGTCACGCCGGAGGCGGCCTTCAGCGGGCGCAGGTCGATGATGCACTCGTGGGCGACGCGGCCGTTGGCGCCGGTGTACAGCACCGGGAAGTGTTCGCCCAGACGGGTGGCCAGGTAGTTGGCCGACAGCAGCGCGTTCTCGGTGGCTTGCTTCATGCCCTCCGCGCCCATCATCGCGATATACATATACGAGATCGGCAAGATGGAAGCGGAGCCGAACGGCGCGGCGGATACCGCGGTCTGGCCCTCCACTGCGCCCGGCACCGAAGCCACCACGTGATTGGCCATGAACGGCGCCAGGTGGGCCTTCAGGCCGATCGGGCCCATGCCCGGTCCGCCGCCGCCGTGCGGAATGCAGAAGGTCTTGTGCAGGTTCATGTGCGACACGTCGGCGCCGATGTCGGCCGGACGGGTCAGGCCCACTTGGGCGTTGAGGTTGGCGCCGTCCATATACACCTGGCCGCCGTGGGCGTGGACGATCTCGCAGATCTGCTTGATGCCCTGCTCGAACACGCCGTGGGTGGACGGATAGGTGATCATCAGCGCGGCCAGATTGGCCGCGTGCTGCTCGGCCTTGGCCTTCAGGTCCGCCACATCCACGTTGCCGGCCTCGTCGCACTTCACCACCACCACCTGCATATTCATCATCTGCGCGGTGGCCGGGTTGGTGCCATGCGCCGACTGCGGGATCAGGCAGATGTCGCGGTGGCCTTCGCCGCGCGACTCATGGTAGCGGCTGATGGCCAACAGGCCCGCGTATTCGCCCTGGGCGCCGGAGTTCGGCTGCATGGAGATGGCGTCGAAGCCGGTAATCGCCTTCAGCTGGGTCTGCAGGCCTTCGATCAGCTGCAGATAGCCGACCGTCTGCTCGCGCGGCGCGAACGGGTGCATATTGGCGAATTCCGGCCAGGTGATCGGAATCATCTCGCTGGTGGCGTTCAGCTTCATGGTGCAGCTGCCCAGCGAGATCATCGAGTGGTTCATCGCCAGGTCGCGGTTTTCCAGCTTCTTCATATAGCGCAGCATCTCGTGCTCGCTATGGTGGGTGTTGAACACCGGATGGGTCAGGATGGCCGATTCGCGCTTGAGCGCGGCCGGGATCGCATCCTGGGCGGCAGCGTCCAAAGCGGCGATGTCGGCTGGCTTGCCGGTGAACAGCTCGATCAGCTTGGCCAGATCCGCTTCGGTCGCTGCCTCATGGAAGGCCACACCCAGCACGGTCTTGCCGGCGCGGCGCAGGTTGTAGCCCGCGGCCAGCGCGGCCGCGTAGATGGCGTCGGCCTTGGGCGCGTCCACTTGCACGGTGTCGAAGAAGCGATCGAACACCAGTTTGCCGCCTGCGCTTTGCACGGCATGGGCGAAGATGGCGGCCAGACGGTGGATGCGGGCGGCGATGCGCTGCACGCCCTCCGCGCCGTGGTAGACGGCGTACAGGCCGGCGATATTGGCCAGCAGCACCTGGCTGGTGCAGATGTTGGAATTGGCCTTTTCGCGGCGGATGTGCTGCTCGCGGGTCTGCAGCGCCATACGCAGCGCGGTCTTGCCCTTGGCGTCGATGGACACGCCGATGATGCGGCCCGGCGCCGAGCGCTTCATCTCGTCCTTGAAGGCAAAGTAAGCCGCGTGCGGGCCGCCGAAGCCCATCGGCACGCCGAAGCGCTGGGTATTGCCCAGCGCGATGTCGGCGCCCATTTCCGCCGGCGACTTCAGCGCCACCAGCGCCATCACGTCGGCGGCGACGGCGACCACGCCGCCCTTGGCCTTGATCGCGGCGATGTGCGGGGTCAGGTCGATCAGATCGCCGGCCTCGCCCGGATACTGGAACAGCGCGCCGAAGTAGTCGCCGTTGCCGGCCTCTTCCGGATGGCCGGACACCAGTTCGAAGCCGAAGTATTTGGCGCGGGTCTTCATCACGTCCAGCGTCTGCGGCAGCACACGGCTGTCAACGAAGAAGCGGACGGACTTGGACTTGGACACGCGCTTGGCCATCGCCATCGCCTCGGCGGCGGCAGTAGCTTCATCCAACAGCGAGGCGTTGGCTATTTCCAGGCCGGTCAGGTCGATGACCATCTGCTGGAAGTTCAGCAGCGCTTCCAGCCGGCCCTGGGCGATCTCGGCCTGGTACGGGGTATAGGCGGTGTACCAGCCCGGATTTTCCAGCACATTGCGCAGGATGACGGTGGGCGTCAGCACCGGGTAGTAACCCAGGCCGATGAAAGACTTGTTGACCACGTTCTTGGAGGCGACGGCCTTCAAGGCGGCCAGCGCCTCGGCCTCCGGCTGCGGCGAGGGCAGCTCCAGAGGGCGGTTCAGGCGGATGTCGGCCGGCAGGGTCTGGTCGACCAGGGCGTCGATGGACGGCGCGCCGACGGAGGCCAGCATCTCGGCGCGCTCGGCGTCGGACGGCCCGATGTGGCGGGCGATGAATTCGTGGCGGTTGAAGAGTTCGGTGAGCGACATGCTTGGGACTTTCTTCGTTGCGGCGGCCTGCGCGAGGCCGCGCCGGAAAAAACAACGCCCCGGCGTCTGGCGACGGCGGGGCGGTCAGGCTATCAGGCGCCGATTTCCTTGGCGTAGGCGGCGGCGTCCATCAGGCCGTCCAGATCCGCGGCGTTGGCCGGCTTGATCTTGAAGAACCAGCCGTCGCTATACGGATCGGTGTTGGCCAGTTCCGGTTCGCCTTCCAGCTCTTCGTTGACGGCCAGCACTTCGCCGGCAATCGGACAGTAGACGTCGGAAGCGGCCTTCACCGACTCCACCACGCCAGCCTGCTCGTCGCGGGCCAGGGTCGCGCCCACCTTCGGCAGTTCGACGAAGACGATGTCGCCCAGCAGTTCCTGCGCGTGCGCGGTGATGCCCACGGTCACGGAGCCGTCGGCTTCCAGGCGCAGCCATTCATGGCTTTCAACGTATTTCAGTTCGGCGGGGATGTTGCTCATCTCGGTTTCTCCAGTCGTAGCTATGATCGGGGATGGCGGCGCGATGCGCCTGCCGGTTTATTCGAATACTTTCTTGCCGTTGCGCACGAAGGGCATCTTCACTACGCGCACATCGGTCAGCGTGCCGCGCAGGTCCACTTGGGCGGTCGCGCCGGTAGCGGCCGGCACGCGGGCGATGGCGATGGAGTGCTTCAGCGTGGGCGAGAAGGTGCCGCTGGTGATCACGCCTTCGCCCACTCCCTCCACCACCACCTTCAAGCCTTCGCGCAGCACGCCGCGGCCTTCCAGCACCAGGCCCACCTGCTTCATCTTCACGCCGGCGGCCTTTTGCGCTTCCAGCGCTTCGCGGCCGTTGAATTTGCGATCCGCCTGCTCCCAGGCGATAGTCCAGCCCATGCCCGCTTCCAGCGGCGACACGGTTTCGTCCATGTCGTGGCCGTACAGATTCATGCCGGCTTCCAGGCGCAGCGTGTCGCGCGCGCCCAGGCCGATAGGGGCGACGCCCACGGCTTGCAATTGATTGAAGAAGGCAATGGTCTGATCGGCCGGGACCATGATTTCCAGTCCGTCTTCGCCGGTGTAGCCGGTGCGGGCGTAGAACCACTGATCTTGCGGCAGGCCCTGGAACACTTTCAGCGCGCGGATGGCTTCGGCCAACTCAGGCTTGACGGCGCAAACCTTGTCTATGGCTTGCGGGCCTTGCACCGCCAGCATGGCCAGGTCGCGGCGCACTTGCAGCGTCACGTCGAAGCCCGCCTTCTGGCTTTCCATCCAGGCCAGGTCTTTTTCGGTGGTGCCGGCATTGACCACCATGCGGTAGCCGTAGGAAGTGAGGTAGACGATCAGGTCATCGACGACGGTGCCTTCCGGCGTCAACATGCCGGAATACAGCGCCTTGCCCTCGAAACCGAGCTTGGCCACGTCGTTGGCGATCAGTTTTTGCAGCCAGGCCTTGGCGCCGGAACCGGTGATGTCGATCACCGTCATGTGGGAGACGTCGAACATGCCGGCGTCGCTGCGGACGATTTCGTGCTCTTTCAGCTGGGAACCGTAATGGATGGGCATTTCCCAACCGGCGAAATCGACCATCTTGGCGCCGGCGGCGATATGGGCATCAAACAGCGGAGTACGTTTCGGGGCCGTCATGGCGCGGTTCCTTCAGAGTCAAGTGTGGATAGCCTGTTTCAACCACACCCCTCTGTCCCTGCACCTGAGATTTTCCGGCCGGATCGGCCGTTAGCCCCTTCGGTGGACGCCGCGCGGGCGCCGCTCTCCAGATTGCGCGAACCGGCAGCCGCCGGCCCGATGATACAGTCCTTTTGCCTGAGCGATTAGCGGGTGCGCTTGCGCCTTCGGCGGCGGCAGTGACAGCCGCTCTCTCCTGTATGACCCGGCGATTATGGTGGCCTTCTCCCCGCCTTGGCAAGCCGAGTTTATTTCGATGTCAAACAGTCGCCAAAAATGTTTTCCTATGAAAAAAATCGCGCAAATTCATCAATAAATTCCATTCGAAAACGAAAAAAGCGCAGGCTTTCGCTCTGCGCTTTCTCATTCCGCATCCGGGCAAAATCACTGCGCCGAGTGCCTCTCCTTGATCTGCCACACATAAATCGGCAGCCCCAGCAGCAAGAGCAGCATGCCCCACATCACGATGTCAGCGCCGGAGCCATACAAGGCCCACAAGGAGTAAACGAAGCCGATGCCTGCGAAGAAGCCGGGCGCGACATAATCCTTGGCCGTGAACTCCTTGCCGCGCATCAGCATGATGGCGATCAGCGCCATCGAGCAGAACGCATAGGGCAGCAGCGTGGTGGCGGTGGCAAGCAGGATGATGAATTCGAAAATCTTCACCCCGCTATCGCCGCCGGCGTACTTCATCGCCATCAAAATGGTGACCAGCGTGCTGGACAACACCAGGCCGAAGATGGGCACGCCCGCCGCGTTGCGCTGATTGAAACGGCTGGGGAACAGTTTGTCCTTGGCCGCCGCGGCCGGCACATGCGCCTGCATCAGGCTCCAGCCGTTGAGCGCGCCAAAGCAGGACACCACCGCGCCGAAACCTACCGCCCAATAGCCCCAATCGCCCCACATCAACTTGGCTGCGTCGGCGAACGGCGCTTGCGACGCGGCCAGCATGTCGGCCGGCATCAACCCCATCAGCGAGATAGTGGACAAAATGTAGAGCACGGTCGCCAGCAAGGCGCCGATCACCGTCGCGCGCGGGATGGTTTTTTCCGGCTCCACCACATCGCCCGCCGGCACCGATGCCGACTCCAGGCCCAAGAAGGCCCACAAAGTCAGCGCCATGGTGGCGGACAGAGAGGACAACAGCGGCTTGCCATGCGGATTGAAGGCCAGATTGTCGGTGTTCATATGAAAGAAGCCGATGAAGGTGACGGCCGCCAAAGGCAGCAGCTTCAGCAGCGTAGTCACCACCGCCACCACGCCGGAGCTGTGCGCGCCGCGGCTGTTGATCCAGGTGACGATCCAGATCAGGCTGATGGCGAAGCCGCCAGCCAAGAATTCGTTATGGCCCAAGATGGGGAAGAAAACCTGCATATAGCTGGTGGCCGCCACTGCCAGCGCGGCATTGCCGGCCCACAAAGCAATCCAGTAGCCCCAAGCGATCCAGAAACCGGCGAAGTCGCCGAAACCGGCGTGGATATAGGCATACGGCCCGCCTTCGCGCGGCAGAATGGCGGACAGGCGGGCAAACACCAGCGCCAGACAGATCGCGCCGCAGGAGGTCAGCAGCCAGCCCAACATGGAGATGCCGCCAAACGGCGCCAGCGAGGCCGGCAGCAAAAATACGCCGGAACCTATCATATTGCCCACTACCAGGGCGGTGCACATCCAGACTCCGAGCGAGCCTTTCTTTTGGATGGAATTGTTTTCGCTCAAACCTGTATCTCCGTTGAGGCCGAAAGCATCCCGCGCAGGCTGAAAACAGGCTGCGTCAAACAATGCGAACAAGAGGAAACAACCGCATGGGTCGAGATGAGCCGTTGGCTTTAACCATAGCCAAATCAGGGAATATCGGCAGAACTGAATCCGCCAAAACGCTCGCCATCTCGCCGCCGCGCCGGAAAAAAGCGCGCATTAGAACATACTTTTGACGTAAAAACATGTCGCATTCGCTATTTTTTTAAAATAAATCGCCGCGACATCAGTCACTTATGTCAAAAAAATAAAAACATTGGCATTACAACGGCGCCAGCAAGGGGCCGCGCGGCACGCGAGATAAAGACCAGCGCTGTCGCGCCCAAAGCCATAGCTCGTCCAGGCTGCCGCACTCAACGGGAGCCTCATGCCCGAGCAGCGCCAGAGCGGCGCGCAATTGCCGGGCGGCGTCGCCCGTTGAAATCGCCGGAGCCAGCGTCTGTTTCGACAATTTTTCTCCTGCTCCATTGGTCAATACCGGCAAGTGGCAGTAGCTGGGCGGCTCAAGGCCCAGCGCATCGTATACGGCCAGTTGCCTGGGCGTGGATACCAATAGATCGGCGCCGCGCACGATATCGCTGACGCCCTGTTCGGCGTCATCCACCACCACCGCCAGTTGATAGGCCCAGAAGCCATCGGCGCGCAGCAAGACGAAATCGCCGATATCGCTCGCCAGATTCTGGCTGTATTCGCCCTGCAAGCGGTCCGGCAAGGTCGTAAGCCTGGCATTGACCCGCAATCGCCATGCCCGGCCCTCTCGGCCATCCGGGCAGCCATGGCGGCACGTGCCGGGATAGACATAACCATCCAGCCCGCGCTTGGCCGCCGCGGCGATCTCCTTGCGCGTGCAGGCGCAAGCATAGGCCTTGCCGTTCTCAATCAGCTGCTTCAAGGCATCGCGATACAAATGATGGCGGCGGCTCTGATACGCCACCTCGCCATCCCACTCGAAGCCAAACGCTTCCAGCGTCTTCAGGATGGAGTCGGCGGCGCCCGGCACCTCGCGCGGCGGATCCAGGTCTTCCATTCTGAGCAGCCATTCGCCCCCCTGGCTTCGGGCTTCCAGATAACTGCCGACGGCGGTGCTGAGCGAGCCCGCGTGCAACAGGCCGGTGGGACTGGGCGCGAAACGGCCCCGATAGTTGGATTTGGACATCAAACTTGGACAGGTAGGCTACAGGGAATGGGATTTGCCGCTAAAATATCAATCATAAAGAACCATGATCGAGTTTCACGAAGGATACATCAATGGCGTACGTTGTAACCGATGCCTGTATCAAATGCAAATACACGGACTGCGTCGAAGTCTGCCCGGTCGACTGCTTCCGCGAAGGCCCCAACTTTCTGGCGATTGATCCGGAAGAATGCATAGATTGTTCGCTTTGCGTAGCGGAATGCCCGGTCGGCGCCATCTATCCCGAAGACGATGTGCCCAAGGGACAGGAGCATTTCATTCCCTTGAACGCAGAACTCGCCAAGAACTGGCCCAGCATCAGCAATCGCATAGACCCGCCAGCCGACCATGCGGACTGGGCCGAAGTGAAAGATAAACTGCCCTATCTCGAACGCTGATCGCGGCCCGCGGGGTTTCAACTCAGATACAGGCGGCGTCCCAGGATGCCGCCTGTTGTTTTAAATGAACAGATCGATGCTGCCGGTCTTGTCGCCTTCGCGCTGGTCCACAATGCGGCCGCGGTACGGCATTTCTTGCTTGACGGCCGTGCTGTTGCGCTTGAGCTTTTTGATCAGCACCTTGCCGGTATTGGTGAAGAAATAAACCTTGCGCGCGCAATCGCCCAACAAGTCTTCGGCCAGGATGGGTATCTTTTCATTGGCCAGATAGCCGCGAATAAAATTGGTATTGCGTTCGCCTATATTCACCACTGTCATGCCGTCCAGCACATTGCCGGCGCCGAATATTTTGGCTTCCAAGCGGTTGCGCATCGCGCCCAGCTTTTGCATATCGGTAATCAGCAGCTCCATCGCATTGACGCCGAATCGCGCGGCGGAAGTGCCCGCGCCCAGGTCCAGCGAGCCCTCTGGCAATAAAAAGTGGTTCATCCCGCACACCCCCGACACCCGGTCGCTCAAGCAGACCGCGACGCACGATCCCAGCAAGGTGACCAACATGCGCGGCTGATTGGTGGCGTGGAATTCGCCGGGAAAGACTTTGACCGCCATGATCTGGAAATGCTTGTCAAAATACTGGTGACCATTGGCCATGTCAGCATGATTCATGTAATCGCCCTTTCTGCATGACTTTGCAGGCACTCGACAACCTTGGCCGCCAACTTGCTCAGCGGATGGACGTGCATCACCGCGCCGACTTTCGCCGCCTCCCTTGGCATGCCATAAACCACGCAACTGGCCTCATCCTGGCCGAAGGTGGTCGCTCCGGCGTTACGCATTCTCAACAAGCCTTCCGAGCCGTCTTTTCCCATCCCGGTCAAGATGACGCCAATCGCGTTTTTTCGCAGATATTGGGCCGCCGAGTCGAACAAGGGGTCCACTGCCGGCCGGTGTCGATTCACCAGCTCGCCTTGGTCCAAGATGATCAGATACCC
The DNA here is from genome assembly GCF_024207115.1 of Chromobacterium sp. IIBBL 290-4. Classification (NCBI taxonomy): domain Bacteria; kingdom Pseudomonadati; phylum Pseudomonadota; class Betaproteobacteria; order Neisseriales; family Chromobacteriaceae; genus Chromobacterium; species Chromobacterium sp. IIBBL 290-4. The sequence goes on along the minus strand of NZ_CP100128.1, from coordinate 3,011,759 downwards.
CGTCGGCCCGCCCGGCCGCACCCGCATATGCGAACTTCCCGGCGCGATGTAAGCCACGCCAGCTTTGACAGGTTCGCCATCCTCGGCCTCTTTCACCTGCATCGGACACAGGCTGTTCAGCCTTCCGGCGAACGTGAAGGTAAAGTGCTCTGGCATATGCTGCACGATCAGAATGGGCGGGCTATCCGCCGGCATGCCCATCAGGAAGTCCTTGATCGCCTCGGTGCCGCCGGTGGAGGCGCCGACAAACACCAGCATGTTTTTTTTCAATCCGGTGGCGCTGCGGCTGCTGGGCAGCGGCGGCGGCTGTTTGAAACGCATGGGCTGGCGCAAACGCGCCTCGGCGACCACGCGCAGCTTCTCCCGGATCTCTTCGGCATACTCCTGCATGCGCCGCGTTACGTCATCGCTTGGTTTATGAACAAAATCCACCGCGCCGATTTCCAGCGCCGTCAGCGTGGTTTCTGAGCCTGACTCGGTCAAGGAGGAAATCATCAACACCGGCGTCGGTTTCAAGCGCATCAAGCGCCGCAGGAACTCCACGCCATCCATCCTCGGCATTTCCACATCCAGCGTCACTACATCGGGATTGGTCTCGCGTATCCTTTCCCGCGCGATGATGGGGTCGGAAGCGGTGGCCACCACCTCCATGTCCGGCGCCTCATTGATGATGCTGGTCAGCAGATTGCGGATCAACGCAGAATCGTCCACGACTACCACGCGTATTTTCTTCCTAGCGGTCATGTCCTACTCCTGCAATTCAGGATGCGCCAGCTTGTAGGCGGTACGGCCGCAAGCGACATACGCATCGGTCAAATGCACGATGTTTTCCGAGTGTCCCAATAGCAGCAATCCATTCGGTTTCAGACACTTTGCCATTTTGGCCAGAATTTCGGACTGGGTGGATTTGTCAAAATAAATCAGGACATTGCGGCAGAAAATCACATCGAACTGGCCGATATCCGGCCAATTTGGCGCAATCAGGTTAAATTGGAAAAAAATCAAAGCATCCCGTACCGTCTTTTTCAATCTGACCTTGCCCGCATTCGTTCCCGCGCCCTTATCGAAATAGCGGCGCAGCAACTGGGGCGAGACTTTTTCCACTCGTTCCTGGTTGTAAACGCCCAAGGCGGCATGATTCAACACATTGGTGTCGATGTCGGATGCCACCAGCTCGAAAGAGCCGCCGCTCATCTCGCGCCAAACGTCCAGCAACGTGATGGCGATGGAGTAAGGCTCCTCGCCGGTCGACGAGGCGGAGCTCCACACCCGGAAAATCTCTCCCGGTTTTTTTTGCATGCACGCATGCTCGCGCAGAATATCGAAATGATGCGATTCGCGGAAAAACGAGGTCAGATTGGTGGTCAAGGCGTTGATGAAGCTCTGCCATTCCGCCGTCTGCTGATCGCCTTCCAGCATGTCCAGATAATCGGCGAAGCTGCGCAAGCCGCTCGAGCGCACCCGCTTGGCCAGGCGCGCGTACGCCATATGGGTCTTGGATTCATTCAGCGAAATTCCGACCCGCTGATAGATCATG